>NZ_JBZUJV010000011.1:0-234153 GCF_058559815.1 Nocardioides sp. WJ219 | reverse complement strand
CGCCCGACCATGGCTCCCTTCTGTGTCAAGGGACGCGTTGTAGGGCCTGGTTCCTGAGCTCTTCCGGTTGCGCAGCAGGCGGTTGTAGCGTCGGTTCTGCGGGTCCGTGGAGTGGCTTATCCGAAGTGCCGATGTGCGGGGTCAGGTCGGTCGCGCTGGATTCTTGAGTCGCCCCGCAGTGCCCTCCCGGGCCCGCGCCATCCGCTGGCCCGTCGGCCTCTTTGGACCCAGCTTGGTCATCGACATGGTCCGTGGCAGCAGCCGGCTCGGCGTCGCGTCGGGCGTCGGCGAGCAGTTGGCGGTAGATGGCGTCGCTGATGCGGCGCTTGAGGCATCGCAGTGCTTCGAGTGGGGTCTTGCCGGCGGCGAGCTTGCGTCGGTAGTAGTCCCGGCCGGGGGTGTCGTTGCGGATCTGCACGACCGCAGCGAGGTAGATGACGTGGTTCATCCGCCGGTTCCCGGCCCGTGAGAGTCGGTGGCGGATCTGCTCACCGGAGGAGGCGTCGAGTGGTGCGGTGCCAGTCCACGACGCGAACCGGTTCCTGTCAGCGAACCGCCTCACGTCGCCGACGTCGGCCAGGATCCGGGCTGCACCTGCCGGGCCGATGCCGTACAGGTCGAGCAGGCTCGAGCCGCGTTCGCGCACTGCGGCGGCTTGGTCGGCTTTCATGGCCTTGAGCCGCCGGTCGAGGCGAACCAGGTCATCGATCAGCTCGACGACCATCCGCCGGCGGGTCTTGCTGGCGATGTCGCGCGGACGCACGGTCGCCAGGATCGCCTTGGCCTGCTGGGCGGAGAGGTCCTTCTTCTTCGTTCCCGGCACCAGCTCGGCCAGCAGCCGGTGGATCCGGTTGACCGTCTGGACCCGTTGACGCGACAGCTCGTCGCGGCGGTCGCATAACATTCGGATCGCCTCGAGCTCACCGTCCTCGCATAGTTCCCGCAGCCCGTCGCGGTGCTCAGAGCTGACCGCGACCATCGCGATCGAATGAGCGTCCAGGGCGTCGGTCTTGCGGTTGTGACCGGTGTCGAACAACCGGACCCGAGCCGCCAGCTTGGCCGGCACATCGACCACCCGCTCGCCAGCAGCAAGCAGCCGCTGCGCCACCGACCGGCCCGCCCCATTCGCGCCCTCGACCGCCCACACCCGCCGCGCCCGGTCGGACTCGAGACGATTGACGTAACCCCACATCGCGGCGAACCCCGCCTTGTCGGTGGCGAACCGACCCTCGCCGAGCTTGACCCCGACCGTATTGACGACCTCGATCGTGGCCGACAACTTGTGCGGATCGACCCCGATAACCACCTGCTGCTTGCTGCTCAACACCCACCTCCCGAAACGGACCGCGCCCCGAAACGGGGCCTGAGGACGGTCGGGTGGGCAGCGCTACTACGAGCAGAGCAGTCCCTTCTCGAGCCACACCAGACCACGGTGACCAGCCGGTCGCAGACCATGGAAGAGCCACACCAACACCCGGTGGGCAGCCGCACAGAGAGCCACCCAGCCAGTCACCTAGACCGCAGTCTGGCCAGACCCCGATCCTGCAGTCGAGTCTCTAGTAGCCGCAGCTGGTGCGCGGTCGTGCCGAGGATCGAGCAGGAGAGAGCGTGCCCGCGCGCGGAGCCGTCAGGCGGCCTGGGACCCCTCTCGACCCGCACGTGGTCGGTCAGCGCACAGGCTCCACTGGCCACCCCAGTGTCGGGGCCGCCCCGACGGCGTCCGGTGTCTGGGCTGAGCCGAGCGAGGCGTCGAGTGGACGAGTCGTGCCCTCGATGTCGGCGGTGACCCGGATGCCGCCCCGGACCGGTCTGGGTCACGGCTTGCCGCGTGACGGACGCCGCCGAGGAGGTCATCCGTCGCGGGGTCGGCGGTCACGGCTGCGGGCTGAAGCTGATGCGCATCAGCCGGCTGTCGGCCCAGTCCTCGAGCCGGGTCGGCCGGATGGTGCCGGGGTCGTGGGGCTGGTTGAGGTCCGCGACGATCTCCGCCAGCACGGCCCGGCGTTCGACCGGGTCGGTGACCGGCGTGGCCCGGGCCGGCAGGTCTGCCCGGACCCCGTTCTTCAGGTGGAAGGTGAAGGTGGGATCGGCGAGGAGGTTCGCGTGCCAGTCGGTCGCGGCACCGCCGGCGCCGCTGCACAGGTAGGTGGCGCCCGCAGCCCGGTAGAAGAAGATCTCGATGCGGCGCGGCCGGCCGGTGCGGCGCCCTCGTGTCGTGATGTCGATGATCCGTTCACTGGTGCCCGCGGCGGGGGTGATCTCGACGGCTCGCCGGATGTGGTCGGGCAGGTGCGACGAGGACGCGTCCGGTGCGGGGTCGTTCGACCCGGTCGGGTCCGGGCTGCTCATGCGGTCTCGGCCTGGAGGGCGGGCCCCAGGAGGAGTCCACCGTCGATGACGTACTCCGACCCCGTGATGAACGACGCCTCCGATGACGTGAGGAACAGGAGGAGCCGAGTGACGTCGGTCGGCTCGCCGAGCCGGGGGATGGCGAACGGCTCGGGTGAGTAGAAGTCGGCGATGGCCGCGGTGGCGCCGGCTGCCGGCTCGTGGATGAAGGGGGTCGCGATCACGCCGGGGTGGATGGCGTTCACGCGGATGCGGTCGCGGCCGAGCTCGAGCGCCGCCGTCCGGGTGAGACCTCGCACGGCCCACTTGCTGGCGACGTACGGCGCGTAGTGCGCCGTGCCGCCCAGACCCATGGTCGAGGCGATGTTGACGATGGCTCCCCCACCGGCGCGACGCAGGGCGGGGGCGGCGGCCCTGATCCCGAGGAAGGTCCCGGTGAGGTTGATGTCGAGGACGCGCGACCAGGTGGCCTGGTCGGTCCCCTCGATCGACGCCGGCGGGTTCTGGACGCCCGCGTTGTTGACGAGCACGTCCAGGGCACCGAAAGGCACTCTCGGTGGCCAGCACAGCGGCGGACCACGAGCGCTCGTCGGTCACGTCGAGGTGGGTGAAGCGAGCGCGGGTCCCGAGCTCGGCGGCGAGAGCGGCGCCGCGTCCGGCGTCGATGTCGCCGATCACCACGTTCGCCCCCTCCGCGTGGAAGGCGTAAGCGTGGCTCGAGCCCTGGCCGCCCGTCCCCCCGGTCACGAGCACGGTCTGGTCATCGAAGCGGGGCATCTGGTGTTCCTCCGGTACGTGAATGGTGAGTCGAGCGACTCACCTTCGCTCGACACTAGGTCGGTGGCGATGGCGAGTCAAGCCACTCACCTCGTATGCTCGGCCCATGAGCAGTGACGTGACGACGTACCACCAGCGCGTTGCCCAGGAGAAGCGCGCGCTGATCCTGACGGCCGCGACCGCACTGTTCCTCGACCTGGGCTACGACCGGACGTCGCTCGCGCGGATCGCGGAGCGCTCGGGCGTCTCGCGGGCCACCTTGTTCAAGCAGTTCCCGACCAAGGCCGCACTGTTCGACGCCATGGTCACCGAGTCCTGGTCGACCGCCGACGAGGAGGACCCGCCGCCGGCGGGCGACATCGTCGACGGGCTCAGCACCATCGGTCGCCGCTACGCCGAGCTGTTGGGCCGCGCCCAGATGACCGACCTGTTCCGGATCGTCATCGCCGAGCTGCCGCGGTTCCCCGAGCTCGCCGCCGCGCAGTTCTCCCAGGGCAAGATGCCCTACTTCGAGTCCGTGCGCGGCTACCTGCTGGCCGAGCACGAGGCGGGAACGGTGCGGATCGAGGACGTCGACCTCGCGGCCACCCAGTTCCTCGGCATGATCTCCAACTACGTCTTCTGGCCGTCGCTCCTGGTGCCGGGCTGGGAGGTGAGCGCCGAACGCGTCGCGCAGGTGGTCGACGAAGCCGTCCGCACCGTCGCCGCCCGGTACGCCGTGACCGGACCTGGGCCGTCGGCCGACGGCTGAGTCCGGTCGCTACCGGCTACGCGGAGCCACCGCCGCCATCGCCGACCCCACCGTCACCGTGGCTGCCGGACCGACCGGCCTCCGGCCCGCCGCGACGCGCGGTCGCGATGAACAGCAGCAGGATCAGGACCGCGAGGCCCACCACGATGTAGATCATCGCGACCGCCTCGGTCGCGACAGGGTGGACGATGACCTGCGCGGAGCAGCGTGCCTGTGAGCCATGGCGACCGACCCTCGATCCCTCGGGCACCGGCCGTGGGCGGCGCGGTGCGTGCCGTGACCCTACGCCTCGACCCGGCGTCGGCCCCGGCTCCCACCGCGTCGGGTGCGCACCGTGCCGGGTACCTGCTCGGCACCGCCCAGGCTAGGGGCGGGTGGCGAGGAGCCCCCCGCCGAGCATCCCGAGCCCGGCCCCCATCGTGCGGTCCCACCACCGACGTACGCGGTCGCGACGGAGGAGACCGCCGAGTCGCTCGCCGGCGACGATGACCACGGCCCAGGCGACGACACCGAGGGCGACGTCGACCGCGCCGAGCACGCTGACCTGGACCCAGGTCGGTGCGGGACCGGAGACGAACTGGGAGAGGACGGCAGCGAAGAACAAGACGGCCTTCGGGTTGAGGAGGTTGGTCAGGAACCCCTGCACGAAGGCGGATCGATGGTCGTGGGTCTCGTCCAGGCCCGGCCCCTCGTCGGGCCGGGCGGCCCGGAAGGTCGGCACGACCAACCGCCCGGCGAGGTACAGCAGGTACAGCCCACCCAGGACGCGGACCGTCGTGAGCAGCTCGGGATGGCGCGACAGCACGACCGACAGGCCCACGACGGACAACAGCACGTGGACGCACAGGCCCAGCTGTGTCCCCATCGCGGCAGCGATCCCGAGTCGCCGCCCCCGCGTGGCTGCGCGGAGGATGACGACGAAGTCGGGGCCCGGCACCAGGTAGGCGGCCATCACGACCCCGACGAACGCGAACCAGTTCACATCCATGCCCCCACAGTGCCCCAAGGTCATCTGCCGGCACCACCCGCTCAGCGCCGGACCTCCCGCTCGAACGCCGCGAGACGCCGATGCGGACCGCGGGTCAGCGCCTGGGCGTGACCCGGCGGGTAGGAGCCGAGCCCGTCGTCGCCGTCCGGTAGCCCGGCCGGGTCCCGGTGACCTTGACCATGACCCGAGCGCCGAGGTGGCCGGCCGTGAGCCGGAGTCGGGCCCCCGTCACGCCGCGGACCACCTTGCCGTGGACGTACCACCGGTAGGACAGCACAGCCCGGGGCGACCAGGTGCCGGGCCTCGCCACGAGCACTCCCCCGACCGTGGGCCTGCCGGTGATCGTCGGCTTGGTGGCGCGGAACGTCCCGGCGGCGACGCGCGTGCCGGTCGACCGGGGCGTCTCGGTGGCGTACCCGGGACGGGTGCCGGTCACCGCGACCGTGAGGACCTTCCCCACCAGCGCCGGCGTGAGTCGCAGGGTGCGACGGTCGGCAGCGGCGATCGGCTTCCCGTCCGCCAGCCACTGCACCGACAGGGTGGCCGCCGGGGACCAGGTGCCGGTCGTCACCGACACGGTCCGGTCGACCCGCACGACGCCGCTGATCCTCGGGACCGGCGCGGTCAGGGTCCCGAGCGCCACCGGCTCCGTGGCCTCCGAGGTCTCGTGCGCGGTCTCGAAACCCGACCGCTGACCGGTCACGGTCACCGTGATCCGGGTGCCGAGCAGCTCGGGCGTCAGGGCCAGGGTCGGGCCGTCGGCGCCGCGGACCGGGATGCCGTCGGCCGCCCACGCGTACGTGTACGTCGGGTCCGCGGACCACGTGCCTGGCCGTGCGGTGAGGGTCGACCCCACCCGCACCCCGCCCTCGATCGTGGGGGTCACGGTGTCGAACCGACCCGTCACGACGACGGCGCGCCGCTTCTCGGTCTCGTTGCCGGAGGTGTCGCGCACCGTGTAGGTCAACGGGTAGGTGCCCGGTGTGGTGCTGTCCACCGCGCCCGCGACCTGCACCTGCGCCGTGCGGTCGCCGTCGACGTCGTCGCTGGCCGCCACGCCCGCCATCGGGTCGAACGCCTCGCCGACGTGGATCGCGGCGTCCGCCGGGATCGTGAGCGTGGGAGCGGTCGTGTCGACCCCGGTCCGGAACGACCAGACCGGCGACCGCCGGGTGAATCCCTCGCCGTCGGTGGCCTCGACGTACCAGCTGTAGCGGCTGTCCGGGCGCAGGACGCCGGTCGGGGCCGTGACCTCGGTGCCCGAAGGCACGTCCTCCACCGTCGCGATCACCGCGTCGGACTCCACGGTCACGCCGACGTAGTCCGTCGCCACCGAGCGGCGCGGCGCCTCCAACGTCATCGGCATCGTGAAGTTCTCCTTCGCGTCGTCCTTCCACGAGGTCCGGTCGTGCAGGACCGAGAACGTCCGGTTGCTGAAGGTCTGCTTCTCGGTGTCGAAGGTGATGGTGCGCATCCAGCCGTCGCCGAAGTTGGGCGCGCTCTGGTAGTCGGCCATCACCTCGACGACCTTGCGGCCGGTGGCGGCGTCGCGGGTGCCGGTCCAGATGCCGATGTGGCCGTAGAGGACCGCGTCGACGTTGGGGTTCGGCACGATGATCTCGTCCCAGATCCGGTGCCCCGGGTTGATGAACTTCCCGTTGTCGCCGGTGTACTGGTGGGTCGCGATGATCACGTTGTGGTCGGGGTGCTCCCCGATGACCCTGTTGGCCCAGTCGACGTCGTGCTGGTCGAGGACCCAGTCGACGAAGACGACGAGGTAGTCCGCACCCGGCGTCGACACGACGTCGTAGTGCTGCACGTTGTCGTCGTGCCCCTCGCCGTACCAGGGCTTGTCACGGAACCGCTCCTCGCCGAAGAACTGCTGGTAGGAGCGGTAGCTGCCGTCGCCATCGATGTCGTGGTTGCCCGGCACGATGCCGTAGGGCATGCCGGCGTCGTCCCACAGCTGCTGGAACGCGTCGGCCCGCTCCCACTCGACGAGGGTCTTGCGGTTGACGATGTCGCCGGTGTGGATGGCGTAGCCCAACCGCTCGGACTCGCGGTTCTCCAGCACCCACTTCATCTGCTTCTCGTACGTCGAGGGCATGCTCTCGGCGTAGAACTGGGTGTCGCTGACCCACGCCCACACGGCCGGGTCGTCGCCCTCGGCGATGACCAGCGCCTGCACGTCCTGCACCAGCACCGTGGCCTTGCCGTCGCGCACGGTGTCGGCGTACGACGCCCGTCCGCTCAGGTGCAGGTCGGCTCCCCTGCCGTCGGCGAGCAGGTCCCACTCCTCGGTGCGGTGGTTCCACACCGACAGTGCTGCGCGCTGGGTCCGCGGCACCGAGCCGCGCCACTCCACGGTGTAGCGGTCCGCCCGGAGCGCGGCCGGCACCGAGATGTCGAACTGCTGGTACGGGTACGCAGCGTCGCCCTCGGTCGTCAGGCTCTTGCCGTCGGCAGCCGCGAGGTCCGCGCGCCCCCGGTCGTCGACGGTGGTGCCGGCGCGGGGTGCCGGCACGGCGGCCGTCGTGGAGCCCTGGGTCGCGACGTCGGCACCGACGGAGAAGTCCCCCCGGTAGGCCCACCTGAAGGCGACGTCCAGAGCGTCGGCGGTCGGGTCCGTCACCCGCACCCCGAGGTCGGTCCCGGTCGGCGGCACGCCCGATGCCCCCGTCGTCGGGCGCGGTCCGCTCGGCACCTCGGGCAGGTTGCCCACGGTGCGGAAGGTGACCCGCTCCTCGGACTCGTTGCCGAGCCGGTCCACTGCGTGGGCGACGAAGGTGTGCTCGCCGTCGCTCAGGTCGTCGGCGGTGACGGTCTGACCGTTGCGCACCGGCTCGCCGTCGATCTCCAACGTCAGCGCTGCGACCTCGTGCGGGTCCGTCGCAGTCGCGTCGACCGTGAACGAGCTCGTTGCGTAGTCGTGGCCCGCCAACGGTGCGCCGAGGGTGACCTGCGGTCCGGAGTTGTCGAGCACGACGGTCGCCGCCGCCGTACCGCGGCCGGCGGCACCGGTCACGGCGACGGTGTGCTCGCCGTCGGGGTGGGCCGTCGTGTCCCAGTCGGCTTGGTAGACGGTCTCGTAGCGGTCGGGGACGGTGATGGTGAAGTCCCAGAACTTCCGGCCCGGGCCGTAGCTCAGCTCCTGGGAGGGGGCGTGCTGCGGGTCCCGGACCGTCCGCCCGCCCGCCAGGACCAGCCTGGCGGCACGCGTGCGGAAGCTGTCGGCGTCGTCGCCCGTCGGCGAGAGGTTGCCGCCGGCCCGGATACGGATCACGTTGGTGCCGGGGTCGAGCAGGTCCCACGGGATCGGCACCTGCACGGTCTTCCAGCCGTGGGCGGCCTCGGGCACCCCGAGGACACGGAACAGCTCACCGTTGACCCAGATGCTGTCCATGGCTGCGTCGGGCTGGAAGCCGTCGCCCTCGAACGTGAAGACGGGGTCGACCACACGACGGCGCAGCTCGACCGGCACGGGTGCCCCGTCGATCTCGACCGCCGGGGTCACGTCGCTGGTGACCGTCAGCGGCACCGACCCGTGCAGCACGTCGCCGTCGACGACGTCGAGGGTGACCGCCTCGGTGTTGTCGACGACGACGGTGAGGGTCCTGGTCCGGGCGCCGTCGGCCGAGGTGGCCGTGACCTCGTGGGTCGAGCCCGTCTCGTGGCGGGTCGTGTCCCAGGCGGACGTCGAGGTGCCGACGAGCCGCTCGGCCGGGACGTCGATGGTCCAGGTGAAGGTGCGAGGCGTCGCCTCGGCCGAGTCACCCAAGTTGACGTGCACGTTGGTGCCCAACGCGGGGTCGCGCAGCGTGGTGCCGTCGGCGAGGCGCAGCCCGACGTTGCGGACCCGGAAGTCGTCGTTCGCGTTGGGCGCCGGGTCGAGGACCGCGGTGGCGCTGCCGACGCGGAGCTCGATCGTGTTGCGGCCGGGCTTCAGCGCGCCGGCCGGGATCCGCCAGGCGCCGGCGGCCCAGTCGTAGTAGCGGGTCATCGGCGCGATCGTGGTGGTCTCGCCGTTGATGAAGAAGGTGTTCTTGGTCGTGGCCTCCCAGCCGTGCGCCTCGAAGACGAGGTCGACCGCTCCCCCGGCGCCGGCCGTGACCTCCTGCTCGACACCGTCGATCCTGATCGTCGGCGCCTGCGGCGACGCGCTGTCGGTCGCGGTGAGCCGGGCGATGCCCGACAGGGTCGAGCCGTTGGCGATGGAGAAGCCGATCCCCGGGTCCTGGGGCTCCTCGGGGTCGGTGCCGGGGTCCTCGGCCGGCGGGGTCACCCCGTCCTCGGTGACCCGCTTGGCCCCGCTGGCGTACTTGGTGATGGTGAAGGCGTCGAGGGTGCCGCCGACCGGCACGTCCGTCGTCGACCGCCCGTCCCACTTCCCGGCGACGGTCGCCTCGTAGCGCAAGGTGTCGCCGTCGACCGTGATGCCCTGGAACGTCGAGGTGTGACCCGCGGAGACCACCTGGGTGGCGCCGTTGCGCGTCCAGACGTTGTCGGCGGCGGGCTGCTGGTCGTAGTACTTCGGACCCGAGACCGACACGGCGTACACCGGTCCCGTGGTCATGCCCGGGGTGGAGGTGGCGTCGTCGTTGACGAAGCCCCGTGCGTAGGTGTGGTCGTGGCCCATCAGGACGAGGTCGATGTCGCGGTGCTGGAAGACCGGTAGCCAGGTGTCGCGGATGTCCTTCTCGTCCCGGCCGACGGCCGTCGAGAAGACCGGCTGGTGGAAGGTCGCGACCGACCAGCGGTTCGGGTTGTCCTCGAGCAGGTGGTCGAGCCACTCGGCCTGCATGTCGAGCCAGAGCTGCTTCGGGTCCGGGCAGCCGACGGAGCAGGAGGGGAGGTCCGCCGGCGTGTAGAGGTCGGCGGCCTCGTTGCGACCGGCGTTGAGGGTGATGAAGCGGACGCCCTGGTAGTCGGTGTAGTACGCCGTCTCCCGCAGTCCCTCGGCGATCTGGGCGCGGTAGGCCGCCTCCTGCCGCTGGGCATCCGTCAGGCCCTGGGCGTCGGGGGCGGGACCGTCGTACTGCGGTCCGTTGTGGTCGTACTCGAACGCCGACTTCCAGTTGCTCAGGAACGTGTCGCCGACGAACTCGTGGTTGCCGGGGGCCGCGATCACGTTGCTCGTCCGTGCGTGGTCGCCCATGGCGTCGAACCACTCGGTCCACTCGCTGTCGTTGCGGGAGGCGTCGACCAGGTCGCCCGCGTTGACGCTCCCGACGGCGCCCGGGTACGTGGCGTAGGCCTGCTCGACGACCGGGGCCCACTTCTCGGTCAGCTCGTTCTGGGCGTCGCCGAAGTAGATGAAGGTGAAGGGGTCGCCGGGCTGTCCGGCCGTGGTGAACCGGTAGGTGTCGCTGAGGGCCTCGTCGTTGCCGACCCGGTACTCGTAGGCCGTTCCCGGCCGCAGACCGGTGACGGTCGCGGAGTGGGTGCGGGTGGGGACCCCGCCACTGGTCAGCACGTCGTTGGCGTAGGCCTCGACGACGCGCCACTCCTCCTGGGAGCCGGCGGGGCGAAGCCGGACCGCACCGTCCACGGTCCCCGAACCGGTGCGCCAGGTGAAGGACTGCGCCGTGGAGGCGTCGGTCGACGGGGTCAGGACGACCCGTTCGGGCTCCGGGTCGAGGTTGCCGGTGCGGACGGTGACGCGCGCCGAGCGCGTACCGTCCGCGGAGGTGGCCACGATCTCGTGCTCGCCGGCGTCAGCCTGCTCGGTGTCCCAGGAGTAGGTGGTCGTCGGACGCATCTTCGCGGCCGGCAGCGTGATGGTCCAGGTCGCGGTCCGCAGCCCGGTGGCGCTGCCGTCCCCCATGCCGATGGTCTTGGTCGCGGGGGTGATCACCGGGTCGGCGTAGGTGCTGCCGTCGGCGAGCCGGAGCCGGACGCTACGGATGTTGAAGTCGTCGTTGGCGTTCGGTCCCGGGTCGAGGACCTGGCTCGCGCTGCCGATCCGCATCTCGATCGTGTTGGTGCCCGCCCGCAGGGCGCCGGCAGGCACCGTCCAGGTGCCGTCGGCCCAGTCGTAGTAGCGCGTCATCGGCGCGTGGGCGACGCTCTCGCCGTTGACGTAGAAGGTGTTCTTGCTCGTCGCCTCCCAGCCGTGGGCCTGCCAGAGCAGGGCGGCGGACGGCGTGGTCGACGTCGCCTCGACCCGCGACCCGTCGATGGAGATCGTGGCCGGCTCGGCTGCCTGGTCATCGGTCGCGGCGAGAGGAACCGTCCCGGTGAGGACCTGCCCCTCGTCCACCGAGAGCGTGATCCCGTTCTGGCTCGTCGCGGCGTGCGCCACGGGTGGGGACGGCAGCAGGCCGACCGCCAGCAGGACTGCGAGCGCGGTGGACAGGACGGGCAGGGGCGAGCGCATGGAGTTCCTTCGGCGGGAGTGCAGGGTCGATCCACCGGCGGCCATCGCGTGCGAGGGACCGCGCCGGGGGACGGCGGGCGGGCGCTCCTCAGGCAACAGGTCGCAGCCGACCCCCCGGGGCGAGCGCCACGACCGGGCCCGGCGGCCTGGGTGAACGTTTCCGGTCCGAACGGGTGACCGACCGGGTGAGACGGGCGGGCGGCCGGCTCAGGCTCCCGCGAGACCGAGCCGTCGTGCCTGGGCGAGCGCCTCGGGACGGGTCCGGGCGCCGAGCTTGCGGTAGATCGAGGCGGTCTGGGTCTTGATCGTGTTGCGCGAGACGGCGAGCTCCCGTGCCGTCTGCTCCAGCGAGAGCCCACGCGCCAAGCAGCCCAGCACCGACCGCTCGCGCGGCGTGAGCGCCGGGACCGGGTCGGAGGCGACGAAGGGCTCCCGGGCGCCCGACCGCGCCAGCGCGGTCAGCACACCGCCCAGCTCCGGGACAGCGCCCCGGTGGGCCACCAGCAGGGCCCGCGGGACGTGCCCGAACAGCCCGAGCAGGCGGTCCGCGCGAGCGTGCTCGACGGCGTCGCGCAGGGCGTCCGCGTCGTCCTTGCACCACCCGAGCAGGAGCAGCGCCTCCACCCGCTCGCGCAGGGTGGTGCCGGTGCCGGCGATCAGCGTCTCGAGGAGCGGCACGGCGACCGCGGACCGGCCCGAGACGACGGCCAGCCGCGCCCGCGCGACGGTGACCGTGGCGTGCTCGGGACCGGTCGCCTCGAGCAGCTGCTCCGCCGCCGCCGTCCGACCGACCGAGACGGCGAGGTCGGCCTCGCAGGCAGCCACCAGCGCCATCGCCCACGGGCTCCGGACGTCCGGTCCGGCATGCGCGCGGAGCGCCGAGAGCTCGGCGAGGACTCGGGTCCGCCCGCCCCAGAGGAGCGCGTGCCTGGTGCGCGCCCAGACCGCGAACGGCCAGACCTCGTCGTCGACCCAGACCGCGGTCAGGCGGTCGGCGTCGTCGACGGCCCCGTCGAGGGTGAGCACGGCCCGGACGACGTCGGTCACCCGGCCGGCGGCGCTGGACCCGCCCTCGTGGGCCCAGCGGACGCTCTCCCGCATCTCTCCGCGGACGGCCGACGCCAACGCGAGCCACGCGCCTGCGGCCGCGGCCGCCTGGTCCCGCGGCGGGCCACCCACGGCCCACGCGAGTGACCGGACCGCGGGCACGAGCTCACCGGCCAGGAGGCGGGTGGTCCCTGCCTGGAGGGCCGCCCACCGGGTGGTCCGTGCCAGGACGCCCGGCGTGCCGCGGTCCAGCCGGGCGACCACGTCCTCGACCCGAGCGGCGTACCCGAGCGCCTCGTCGAACCGGCCCCGTCGGCGCTCGCGCCAGATCGCCAGGGCGAGCAGCTCGAGGTCCTGCGACGTGCTCGGTACCGCACCGCCCAGACGCTCGAGCGCCGCCGCGGTCTCAGGTGTCTCGCCGTCCTCCTCCGGGAACGCGACCACCTGACGGACGAGCTGGGCGCGGAGCCGGCCGACGAGTGCCTCGGCCGGGATGGCCCGGAGGTCGGTGACCGTGCCTCGTCGGTCGGCGGCGACCAACGCCCACCAGTGCTCCTCGACGATCGTGACCGCCGAGTCCCACCGACGTCCTGCCACCGCCTGACGCAGGGCGGCACGCGGCTCGCCCTCCGCGAGCCAGAACGCGACCACGGCGTCGTGCATGCCGGCGGTCGACCCGAGGCGGTCCTCCTCGTAGAGGTCGACGAAGAAGCGCCGCATGACCGGGGGGAACCGCACCAGCGGCTCCCCGCTCCGGACCATCGGGTCCAGCACGCCGACAGTCTCCAGGGCGACCGTCGTGGTCGTGTCGAGCGGCCCCGTCGCTGCGAGCACCGCTCCGTACGTCGGTTGCTCGACCAGTGCCACTCGGCACAGCGCGTCGGCGGCGCTCGCCGGCAACGTCGGGAGCACGTTGCGCCTGACGAACCACTCCACGTGCCTGGGTGACCACGTGGTCACCGGCCGTCCGGCGAGGTCGGGCGCGGTCTCGAACCCGGTGCGGACCAGCGCCGCCCAGCCGTTCACCGACGCACGTACCTCTCGCGCCTCCTCGTAGGACATCCGGACGCCACGGCTCCGCGCGATCTCGATCACCTCCTCCACCGTGAACAGCAGGTCGGCGAGCCCGAAAACCTGCGCCTCCGTCTCCAGCAGGGCCTTGGCGACCGGGTCGAGCCGCCGACGCAGGCAGACGACCACGTGGACCAGGTCGCAGTCGCGGACGATCTCGATCAGCGCGTCGCCGACCACCGGCAGCAGCGGCTCCGCGTTGTTGACGACCACCGCCACCCGTCGGTCGATCCGCTGCAGGTGGCGGCGGAGTCGGCGCAGGGTGGCCGCGTCGTCGGCCTCGGGCTCGACCCCGGCGTACCTCGCCAGCGCGGCGGACACGTCCGACCGCTCGTCGACCTCGCCGTCGAACCAGATCACGTCGTGCCCCTGCTCGCGCACGTGGTGCGCCCACTGGACCGCGAGCACCGACTTGCCTGTTCCCGACGGCGCGAGCAGCACGGTCGAGGGAGCCCAGGCGTCGAGCAGTCGAAGCAGTCGCGGCCGCTGCAGGAACTCCGGATTGAGCCGGGGCAGGTAGCCGCTCATCGCGGACCACACGGAAGCGGAGCGCCGTGAACGACCGACGTTGCCCGGGTGGCGTGCCTATGTCCGGATCGGGAACTCCAGCGCCCTCACGAGTCCTGGACCGTCGGCAGGCGCGGCGAGCCCACGGCCTGGTCGACGTCGTCCACGACGGTGACGCGACCGCCGTCTCCGAGGGTGGGATCGGGGACGATCCCCTCCGGGTCCACGAGGAGGACCTCGCGACCCTCCATCGTGAGCCGACGGGCGACCTCCAGCAGCATGATGCGGGCCACGTCGTCGACCGAGAAGACCCGGGAGAGGTCGAGGACCACCCGGGGCTCTGCGGGCGCGGTGTCGACGACCTCGCGGACGACCCGCTCGGCCCCGGCGAACCGGATCGCACCCTGCAGCTGGACGACGCGGACCGCGTCCGGTCCGCTGCCACGGACGTCGTTGGAGCGCACGACCGCAGGCGCACTGGGCGGCACCTCCATGACGTGCAGGCCCATGTCGGTGGAGAACCGCTCGAACAGGGTCACACCGCGGACGCTGTTGCCGTGGGGATCGAGCCTGGGCGAGAAGGTGGCGATCCCGAGCTGCCCGGGAAGCGCGCCGATCAGCCCGCCGGCCACACCGCTCTTGGCCGGGATGCCGACCTGGGTCGCCCAGTCACCGGCCGCGTCGTACATGCCGCACGTGGCCATGACGCTCAGGACCTGCCGGACCACCGTCGCGTCGACCACCTGCTCCCCCGAGAGGGGATTCACCCCGCGGTTGGCCAACGTCGCCGCCATCATGGCCAGGTCCCGCGTGTTGACGAGCACGGAGCACTGCCGCACGTACCCGTCGACGACCCCCCTCGGGTCCTCCGTCAGGATCTCGTGGCTGCGCAGCAGGTGCGCGATCGCGAGGTTGAGGTGCGCGTGCTCCATCTCGGACGCGCACACCGACTCGTCGATCCCCAGGCGCCGTCCGGCGAACGCGGAGAGGCCCTGCACCACACGCTCGGTCCGCTCCGTCGGGCTCAGCCGCTGCGACCCGGCCAGCGAGTGCGTCGTCAGCGCGCCGGCATTGATCATGGGGTTGAGCGGGCGCCCCGTGACGGGCTCGAGGGAGATCTCGTTGAACGCCTCTCCCGACGGCTCGACACCGATCTTGGCCAGCACCGGACCGAAGCCGCGGTCGGCCAGGGCCAGCGCGTAGACGAACGGCTTCGAGATGGACTGGATCGTGAACTCGGTGTCGATGTCGCCGGCTCCGTAGGCCCTTCCGTCGACCGTGGCGAAGACCGCAGCCAGCCGCTCGGGATCCGCAGCCGCGAGCTCGGGGATGTAGCCGGCACGTTCGCCCGAGGTGTCCGGCTCGACGTCCCCGAGCGCCTCCTCCAGGTAGTCGGGGATCACCGACCGCATGGCGTCTCCTCCAGCGTGAGGTCCGCGGGTGGGAGCGCCTCCGGGACGCCGACGAGCTCCTTGAGCCGGTCGGCATCGACGTTCGCACCGAAGGCAGGTGACCCGGGCTCGAGCCTGGTGCCTGCCGCCAGGCCGCCGATCGGGACCACGTCGAACCCGAGTGCGTCGACGAACGCCGACACGGTGGCGAGGTCGTCGGTCGAGTCGCCCGCGATCGCGATCGCCTTGCGCCCGGGACTGCCCGCCGGCCGGGCCTCGTCCTCCAGGTCGTGGTAGCCCATGTGGTTGAGCGCCTTCACGACGCGCGCACCCGGCAGCGCGCGCTGCACGGCCTCGCTCGAGGAGGTGCCTGGGGGCGCGATCGTCTCCCGAGGACCGTCGACCTCCCACCAGTGGTTCATGGCGTCGACGACCAGCTTCCCGTCCAGCTCCTGGTGCGGGAGCCCGTGGTGCTTGCCGAGCGGCAGTGCCAGGACCACCAGGTCTGCGGCGGCCGCTGCCTCGGCCGGCCACACCGCGCTCGCTCCGGGGGTGAGCACCTCGGTGGTGAGCGCGATCCTCCCGGGATCTCCGGAACCGGAGATCAGCACCCGGTGACCCGCGGCGACGGCGAGGCGAGCCAGGACGGTGCCGAGCTTGCCGGCCCCCAGGATCCCGACGGTGACGGCGTGGCTGTTCATCGTGGCCGAGCCTACGGAGTCGACCTTCGAGCCATCCTTCATGGCTGCGACTGCTCGGTCGGCCAGTCCGCCGCGGTGGCCGCGGCGGTGTGGGTGGCCCGCAGGAAGCGGAGCACCTCGGCATCCGGGTCCTCGGCCGTGCGGACCGACTCGTACGGCAGGAGGAACTCCCCCAGCGTCGGGTCGAACGCCCCGGCCCGGGACCCGGGGTCCTGGTCGCGATAGCCGGGAGGTTCGGGGTAGGCATAGGCGTAGAACGAGCCCTCGTCGCTGCCACCGGGCCAGAAGCCACAGCTGGACACCTCGTGGCTGTAGGCCTCCACCATGACCCAGTCCGGGCAGTTCGGGACGCCCCCGGGGTGTGCCGGAGCCTCCCGACCGGAGAAGCGGGTCACCGCGAGGTCGAAGGCTCCCCAGAAGAAGTGGACCGGGCTGACCTTGCCGGAGAACTCGCTGCGGAAGACGCTCAGCACCCGGTGGGCATCGACCAGGGTGCGCCAGAACGTCCTGGCCGCCTCCGCGTCGTAGCTGTCGTGGGTGTGGTCGAGGTCGAACGGGATGGCGTGCGGGACCTCCTGGGGCATGCGGTTGATCGGCACCTCGACGCCGAGCTCGCGCAACCGCCCGACGTACTCGGCGTAGAAGTCGGCCACGCTGCGGGGGGCGAGATCGATGCTGCGGGACGAGCCGTCGGTGGTGCGGAGGTCGAGCTGGTGGCGGTGGAAGTCGAAGGACACCTCGACCCCGCGGCCGTCCGTGCTCGGCATCAGCGACGTCGTGAGACCGCTCGACGTCAGGTAGAGCGCCACGCTCCACCAGTGGTTCGTCCTCGGCGCCAACGCGAGCTTCGTCTTGCCCACGACCTGTGTCCAGAGGTGCAGCGTGTCGCGGGTGGCCTCCCAGGAGCCGAGCGGGAGCGCGGGCCAGGGCGCGATCGGGTCAGGCACGAGCAGTCCTGAGGGCGGCCGACCGACTCTCGAGCTGGTCGGGCATCGGGCTGGTGCGCCCGGGGGTCACCGGGTTTCTCGGCTGGTTCATCCAGTTCCTCTCCATGTGTTGTTCGAGACCGACGGACGGCCGCTCAGCTCGTGGCGAGCGTGGGAGCAGGTCGGTCCGAGGCGGGTCGACCAGCCCGGCCGGGCGGGGCCGGGTGGGTCCTCCAGGTGTGGGCGCGGACGGCCTCGATGACCTCGGGGAATCGTTCCGTGACCGGGTCCGGCACGGCTGAGGTGCGTGGTCTGCGGGGTCGACGCGTCGTGTCCTCCAGCGTTCCCGGTGCGCACGTCCGCCGGCAGTGGATGAAGTCATCGACCCACCTGCACCTGTTCATCGGTCGGGGATGACACGTGTCATGCCCGTCTGCCGAGTGCAGGCGCCGGTGCCCCTCGGCGGCGTCCGCACACGCCGCGGCGCACTCAGTCGCTGACGACCGTCGCCGGCCTGTCGTAGAGGAGGTCGGCGTAGTCGGGGTGGCGCAGGATCCATCCCTTGATGAACGGGCACAGGGCCAGCACGGTGCGTCCGCCTGCACGCCGGACGTCGTCCAGAGCAGATCGGGCGAGAGCCGCCCCCACTCCCCGACCCTCGAACGCACGGTCCACCTCGGTGTGGGTGAACACGACCAGCTTGTCGGCCAGCATGTACTCGGCGAAGCCGGCGAGCACGTCCGAGACGTGCGCCTCGTAGCGGCTCCTGTCGACGTTGTGGGTGACGACGACGTCGTCCATGGAGCCACCTCTCGATCGGGGGTGCGGCCGCCCTCCGGCCGGGCCGTCACCACGACCGACCCGCACGGCACCCGGCCTGTCCGGCGTGACCGGCCGTACCTTCAACGATACGAGTCGGTCCGTCTAGTGTCAAGACGGCCCGTCTCGTGAGGCCACGGCTGCCAGCGGCCGAGGCCTCGCCGCTCGGGCGACCCGGCCGCCCGTCGGGACGGCCGGGACCCCGGTCCCGCGGCGGCGCCGGGTCAGCCGGCGGCGGCGGCGAACAGCGGGGTCACGTTCTCGATGGCGTAGGTGAGCCCGAGGGTGGTGGCGATGGAGAAGGCGTTGGCCAGGTCGGTGTCCTCGATGAGCACCGAGCGACCCTCCTCCACGGCGGGCAGGGCGTTGTAGAGCTCCTGGTCGGTGATCTCGGACGGCTCCACGAAGATCGGGAAGCTCACCACGACGTCGGCCTCGAGCAGGTCGAGCTCCTCGTTGGAGACCGGCACGAAGAAGTTGTCGGTCTCGATCTCCTCGACCTCCGGCTTCTGCGTGAAGCCGAGCCGCTCCATGAACTGCACCCGGCTGTCACCGGAGGTGTAGACGCCCCACCCGTCGCTGGAGTACGCCGAGACCGTCGCCGTCCTGCCGGCGAACTCGGGGTGCTCCTCGGCCGCGGCGGCGAACGCGTCGTCGACCTCGGCGAGCAGCTCCTCGCCGCGCTCCTCCTCGCCGAGCGCCTGGGCGATCATCGTGACCTGCTGCTCGGTGGTGGTGAGGTAGTTGTCGCCGCCCTCGGGCACCGCGATGACCGGCACGCCGATCTCCTGGAGCGCCTCGTAGCGCTCGGGGTCGCCCGAGCTGCGGACGTCGAGGATCAGGTCGGGCTCGAGCGCGCCGACCGACTGCGGGTCGAGCTCGAGCGTCTCGAGGAACGTCGGTGCCTCGTCGTAGAGGCCCTGGGCCCACGGCCCGACGCCCTCGGCGTCCTCGCCGAAGGCGAGCCAGTCGGACGCGCCGATGGGCTGGACCCCGAGCGCGAGCGCCGTCTCGGCGTCGCCCCAGCCGAGCGCGACGACCTTGCTCGGCGTGCCGGTCACCTCGACCGGCCCGAACTTGGTCTCGACCGTGCGGGTGTCCGACGTCGTCTCCCCACCGCCCGTGCCTGTGTCCTCGCCCTCGTCGTCGCGCGAGTCGGTGCACGCGGTGAGGGTCAGGGCGACCAGGCCTGCGGTGGCGGCCAGGACGGTACGGCGCAGGGTGACGCGCCGGGGGACGTACGACATGGGTACCTCTCGGAGGACGACGGGAAGGCCCCGCCTCGAACCTGCGGGATTAGGTGACCCTAACCTTGGTCGGGTGACGTCGGACGCAGGACCCCCGCGGGTGGACGCCGGCGCGCCGGTCGGACCCGTCGCCGACGTCGCCGACGTCACGCCCCGGTCCACCCCGACCCGCCTCGTGGGGCTCGCGGCGTGCGTCGCGGTGCTGCTCGTCGCCTGTGTCGTGAGCCTGGCCGTCGGCTCGCGCAGCGTCCCGCTCGACGTCGTGTGGGACGCATTGCGGCACGGCCGCGACGGGTCCTTCGACCGGTCGGTGGTGCTCGGCGACCGGTTGCCGCGCACCGCGGCGGCCCTCGTCGCCGGCGCGGGCCTCGGGGTCGCCGGGGCGCTGATCCAGGCCGTGACCCGCAACCCCCTCGCCGACCCCGGCATCCTGGGCGTCACCTGGGGCTCGGCGTTCGCGGTGGCGCTGGGCATCGCGGTCACCGGCGCCCTGGCGCCGTCGACGTACCTCTGGCTGGCCTTCGCCGGGGCGCTGGTCGCCACCGTCGTCGTCTACACGATCGGCGCCGTCCACCGCGGGTCGGTCAGCATCGCCCGGCTGACCCTGGCCGGCGTCGCGCTGGCGGCGCTGCTCAACGGCGTCACGTCGGGCCTCGTGCTCACCAACCCGCGGGCGTTCGACGCCCTGCGCGCCTGGCAGGCCGGGTCGCTGAAGTCGCGCGGCTGGGAGGTGATCGCGCCGGCGGCGCCCTGGGTGCTGGCCGGGATCGTGCTCGCGCTCCTGCTCGGCCGGGCGCTCAACGCCGTCGCGCTCGGCGACGACCTCGCCGCCAGCCTGGGCGCCAACGTGCTCGGCACCCGCGCCGCCTCCGTGGTCGCCGTGACCCTGCTCGCGGGCGGCGCCACCGCGATCGCCGGACCAATCACCTTCATCGGGCTGATGGTCCCGCACGTGGCCCGCCGCATCTCGGGACCCGACCAACGCTGGCTCATGGTGTTCACCGTGCTGCTCGCCCCCGTGCTGCTCCTCCTCGCCGACATCGTGGGCCGGCTGCTGCTGCCCGTCGGCGAGGTCCCCGCCGGCATCGTCACCGCGTTCCTCGGTGCGCCCGTGCTCGTCGTGCTGGTCCGCCGCTACCGGGTGGCGGCGCTGTGACCGGCGCGGTCCACCTCCCGCCGGCACCGGCCGCTGCCGGGTCGCCCCGCGCCCGCGCCGTACGACGGGTGCGCACCCGGGCGGGCGTCGTCGGCACGGCGCTGGTCGTCGCCTCCGCGGCGCTCGGGCTGGTCGCCCTCGGCACCGGCAGCCTGCGGCTCTCGCCGCTGGAGGTGGTCGACGCCGTCCGCGACCTCGGCGCCGGCTACCCCCGTCACGTCGTGCTCCACGAGCGGTTGCCGCGCATCGTCGCGGCGCTCGTCCTCGGCGCCGCGCTCGGCCTGTCGGGTGCGGTCTTCCAGAGCCTCACCCGCAACCCCCTCGGCTCCCCCGACGTGATCGGGTTCTCCACCGGCGCCTACACCGGCGCGCTCCTCGTCATCACCGCCGGCGCGGGCGTCGCGTCGAGCGCGGTCGCCGCCGGCGCCCTCGCCGGTGGCATCGGCACCGCCCTCGTCGTCTACGCCCTCGCGTGGCGCGGCGGTGTCGGCGGGTTCCGGCTGGTGATCGTGGGCATCGCGGTCACGGCGGTGCTGGCCTCGGTGAACTCCTACCTGCTGCTCCGCGCGCAGCTCCAGGTCGCCGTCGCCGCCGCCACCTGGGGCGCGGGATCGCTCAACCTGGTCCGGTGGGGCGACCTGCTCCCGGCGCTGGCGCTGATCGCCGTCCTGCTGCCGGTGGTCGCGCTGCTGAGCGGCGCGCTGCGCCAGCTCGAGCTCGGTGACGACGCTGCGCAGGCGCACGGCGTCCGCGTCGAGCCGGTGCGGCTCACCCTCATCCTGGTCGGCGTGGGGCTGTGCGCCGCGGTCACGGCGGTGGCCGGGCCGATCGCGTTCATCGCCCTGTCCGCACCGCAGATCGCGCACCGGCTCTGCCGCTCGGCCGGGCTCCCCCTCGTCGTCTCGGCGCTGACCGGCGCCTTCCTGCTCCTGCTCGCCGACGTCGCCGCCCAGCACTGGTTCCCCCAGAACCTGCCGGTCGGCGTGGTCACCGTCGTCGTCGGCGGCGTCTACCTGTTGTGGCTGCTCGCCCACGAGGCCCGGAGGAAGGACTCATGACCGGCACCGACACCCCGCCCGAGCCACGACCGCACAGTCGGCTCGCGACTGACAGCGTGACGCTCGCCTACGACCGCCGGGTGGTCTCGACCGACCTGAGCGTCGAGGTCCCCGACGGCTCGTTCACCGTCATCATCGGCCCCAACGGCTGCGGCAAGTCGACCCTGCTCCGCTCCCTGGCGCGGCTGCTCAAGCCCCAGCACGGCCGGGTGCTCCTCGACGGCAAGGCCGTCGCCGAGTACGGCGCCAAGGAGGTCGCCCGCCTCGTCGGCCTGCTCCCGCAGACCTCGCTGGCGCCCGACGGCATCACGGTCGCCGACCTCGTCGGGCGCGGCCGCTACCCCTACCAGGGGCTGATCCGGCAGTGGTCGGCCGCCGACCGGGCGGCCGTCGACGACGCGATGGCGGCGACCGCGGTCACCGAGCTCGCCTCCCGGCCGGTCGACGAGCTGTCGGGCGGGCAGCGGCAGCGCGTCTGGGTGGCGATGGCGCTGGCCCAGCAGACGCCGCTGCTGCTGCTCGACGAGCCGACGACCTACCTCGACATCGCCCACCAGGTCGACCTGCTCGACCTCTTCGCGGGCCTGCACCGCAGCGGCAGCACCCTGGTCGCCGTGCTCCACGACCTCAACCAGGCCGCCCGCTACGCCACGCACCTGGTGGTGATGAAGGACGGCGCCGTGGCCGCCGAGGGCCCGCCGGCCTCGATCTTCACCGCCGAGCTGGTGCACGAGGTCTTCGGCCTGCCGTGCGTGGTGATCGACGACCCCGTCTCCGGCACGCCGCTCGTGGTCCCGACGAGCCGGGGGTACGCCGGGGGCGCGCCGCACCCCACCGGCCCCTAGAGACCCTGCCGGTCCCGCTGGAGGACGTCGCCGTCGGCGGCGAGCGCCGTGATGGTCGCCCGGTCGAGGTCGGCCTGGGTCAACGACTCGTCGTCGAACCAGAAGAAGGCGAGCCGGTCGTCGGGGGTGCCGACGAAGGTGTCGTCGCCGACAGTGACCTCGACCGTCGCCACGTCGGCCGCGGTCCGCACCACGGCGTAGGCATCGACGAGCGTGCCGCCGAGCACGCCCGGGTCGCTCGAGCCGGCGGTCACCACGGACAGGTGCCGTCCCTCGGGGATGGTCCCCACGACCCCGGCGGACTGGGCGGTGACCCCGAACGCGCCGTCGGGGGTCGGCTCCAGGGCGCAGCTGGCGTAGTCGCGTCCCTGGCCGAAGTAGGCCAGGACGACGTTGCCCCGCCGCTCGGCGGCGACCGGCGGCGTGGTCCCGGGCAGGGCCCAGCCCGCCTCGGTGAGGCCTCCCCGCACCGCCTCCTCGGCCGACGCGGCGCACGTCGATCGGACGTCGGCGAGCTGCTCGGCCGACAGGTTGGTGGCGGGGCCCGACCACGAGGCGACCTGGATCGTCACCGGGCGGTCGGACCCGGTCGCCCCGGCGGGCCCACCGTCGTCCGGCTGCTGGGCCGCGACGGCGACGACGCCGAGCGCCGCCACCGCGACGACGCCGGTGGCCTGCAGGGCGGCACCGCGGCGCCGGCGGCGTCGTAGCCGGTCGCCCCGCGAGAGGACGTCGGCGACCGGGGTGTCGAGGGTGAGGTCTGCGGTGGTGCTGTGGAGCGCTCGCTCCAGCTCGTCGTTCACGACGGTGTCCCTTCGGGAGTGGTGAGGTGCTCGCGCAGCGACGCGAGCGCCTGGTGGAGGTGAGCACCGACGGTCCCGGGGGCGACGCCCATCGCCTGGGCGGTCGACCGGGTGTCGAGGTCGAGCAGGTAGCGCAGGACCACCACCTCGCGCTGGCGGGGTGGCAGCCGCCGCACGGCTGCGACGAGGTCGACGCGGCCGTGCTCGTCGGTGACCGGCTGCTCGACGACGACGTCGGAGAACACCTCGCGGCGGCGCTTGCGCCACCACGAGATGTCCTGGTTGATCGCGGTCCGCACGACCCACGCCGCCGGGTGGTCCATGGTCCGGACGGTGCGCCACCGCGACCACGCGCCGGCGAACGCCTCGGCGACCGCCTCCTCGGCACGGCCGGGCTCCATGCCGCTGGCGACCACCGCCCGCAGGCACCGGTCCTTCTGCGCGGTGTAGAACCCGACGAACTCCTCGCTGCTCACACCTCCATGACGCACCGGGAACCCGTTTCCTTTAGCCGGGACCGCGGTCAGGCGTCCTCGCTGCGAGCCGACCGTGCGCGTCCGATCGGGGTGACGCCGACGTCGTCGGGCGAGACGGCCTCGCGGAGCCGCGCGAGCTCGGCCGGGAAGTGACCGACGAGCGCGTCGGCGTCGGGCATCGACTCGCGGCAGGCGATGGCACCCACGTGCACCTTGCCGTCGTTGCTCATCACCGTGATGTTGAGGCCGGCGCCGTGGAAGATCGGGCCCAGGGGGTAGAGCGCCTGGACCTGCCCGCCGAGGAAGTAGATCGGCACCGGCGGGCCGGGGACGTTGGAGATGACCAGGTTGATGGCCGGCGGGTGCTTCTCGGCCAGTCGCAGCCCCGCGTAGGCCCGGACCGCGAGGCCGAAGGTGCGGGGCGCGGCGAACTGGGCCCAGTCCTGGAGGGAGTCGGCGTCGATCGCCTGGTGGTGGTCCTTGGCGTTGCGGTTGGACTCGGCCATCACCTCCAGCCGCTCGAGCGGTTCCTCGATGTCGGTGCCGAGGCGGGTGAACAGCGAGGAGACCTTGTTGGCACCGGTGGAGTGGCGCGAGGACTCGCGCACGCTCACCGGCACCGAGGCGAGCAGCGAGGAGTCGGGCAGCTCGCCCCGCTCGTCGAGGTAGGCGCGCAGGGCGCCGCCCGCGACCGCGAGCACGACGTCGTTGACGGTGGTGCCGGTGGCCGTCTTGACCGCCCGGACGTCGTCGAGGCTGAGGTCGGCCAGCGCGATGGTGCGGTGCCCGGTGATCGTGCCGTTGAACGACGTGCGGGGCGCGGTCAGCGGCGCGGCCATGGCGGTGCCCGCGCGGACCCGGCCGATGGTGCTGGCGACGCCGCTGACGGTGGGGGCGAGCACCTTGGCGACCTGCACGGGGGTGGCGGCCCGGCGTACGAGCGCGCGGGCCAGCAGCTCGCGCGACCCGGCGGAGCGGCCGTGCCGCTTCGGCTCGCCGTCACCCATCGGCGGCGCGTCGGGCTCGAGCGAGCAGAGGTGGGAGATCAGGTTGGCGCCCGAGACGCCGTCGACGGTCGCGTGGTGCATCTTCATGAACACCACCAGCTTGCCGTCGTCGAAGCCCTCGATCACCCACATCTCCCACAGCGGGCGCGAGCGGTCGAGCGGCAGGGAGGCGAGGTGGGAGGTGAGGGCCATCAGCTCGGCGTAGCCGCCAGGGCTCGGCAGCGCCACGCGGTGGACGTGCCGCTCGACGTCGAAGCCCTGGTCGCGCACCCAGATCGGGTGGTCGAGGTCGAGCGGCACCCGGCGCAGCCTGCGGGTGAACTCGGGTACGTCGCGCACCTGCGACTCGATGCCGGCCTGCAGGCTCGCGAACGTGTACGGCGTCGGCATCGTGCCGGGGTCGATCACGATGACCCCGCAGACGTGCATGAGCTGGGCGGGGGTCTCGAGGTAGAGGAAGCTGGCGTCGAGCCCGGACAGGCGGTCCACGGGGGTCCTCTCGGTGGGTAGAACGTGTTCTCGTCCCAACGGGCCGGCGGGCTCGAGGTCACGGTGGCGAACGTCTCATCCTGCACGGTAAGACAGGCGCTTAGGACGCGTAGGCTCCCGCGCATGGGGTTCCTCCGTCGTCAGGTCGTCACCGCCGCCGTCACCGCCAACGCCCTGCGCCCGCTCCCGGGCTACCGGGCGGCGGTGCCCTCGTTCTTCGCCGGCTGGCTGGCCACCGAGCTCGCGCCGCACCTGCTGGCGGTCACCGCGGCCGACGCCGCCACCCACGCCCGGGGCGCCCGTCGCGACTGGCGCGGCCTGGCCCTCGCCGGCGCCAGCGCGGCCGGCCTGGCCTACCTGGTGCGGCAGGGCCAGCAGGTGCAGGTGGTCGCCGAGGACGCGCTCACCGAGGCGCTCGGGCCCGACTACCGCGACCAGCTCGACACGATGCCCACCCCCGCCGACCTCGCGGTCCCGTGGCGGCGGCTCGTCTACCCCTTCCGGGTGCGCAGCCGCGAGGTCCACGTGGAGCGCAACATCTCCTACAACGACCACGGCCGCCGCGGCCACCTCGACGTCTACACGCCGGCGGGCGGGGTGCCCGACGGCGGCGCCCCGGTGCTGCTGCAGGTGCACGGTGGCGCCTGGACCATCGGCAACAAGGACCAGCAGGGCCTGCCGCTGATGAACCACCTCGCCGCCAAGGGCTGGGTGTGCGTGGCGATCAACTACCGGCTCGCGCCGCGCGACCTGTTCCCGGCGCAGGTCATCGACGTCAAGCAGGCGATCGCCTGGGTCAAGGAGCACATCGGCGAGCACGGCGGCGACCCGTCGTACCTCGCGATCACCGGCGGCTCCGCCGGCGGCCACCTCACGGCCCTGGCCGCGCTGACCGCCGGCGACGCGTCCTGGCAGCCCGGCTTCGAGGACGCCGACACCTCGGTGCAGTGCGCGGTCCCCCACTACGGCGTCTACGACGTCGCCGGCTCGACCGGGCTGCGCTCGGCGGAGCAGATGCGCGACCAGTTCTTCGGGCCGCGGGTGCTGCGTCGGCGCTGGCGCGACGACCCCGAGGCGTTCGAGGCGGCGTCGCCCCTGCTGCGGATCACCCCCGACGCCCCCGACTTCTTCGTGCTCCACGGCGCCCACGACACCCTGGTCGACGTCGGCCAGGCCCGGCTCTTCGTCGAGCGGCTGCGCGAGGTGTCCACGTCGTCGGTCGTGTACGCCGAGCTGCCCGGCGCCCAGCACGCCTTCGACGTCTTCCCCTCGATCCGCTCCTCCCACGTCGTGCGCGCGATCGACCGCTACCTGCACTGGCACTGGAACACCTGGCGGGCCGGTCTCGACCACGAGGACCAGGTCGACCAGGACGCCGCGGTCAAGGGGTCGTGAGCCCTGGTCGCTAGCCCCGGGGCAGCCCGAGGATCCGCTCGCCGACGACGTTGCGCAGGACCTGGGTGGTCCCGCCCGCGATCGAGAGGCAGCGGGTGTTGAGCATCTCCCAGGTGGCGGCGGCGACCTCGTCGCCGTCGCGCTCGACGGCGCCGGCCAGCAGCACGCGGTCGCCGAGGAGCCGGACGACCAGCTCGGCGCCGTCCTGCCGGTTGCGCACGCCGAGCAGCTTGGCCACCGACGACTCGGCCCCGGGCCCCTGCCCGGCGAGCGAGCGCAGCACCGTCCGGACGCCGAGCAGCAGGCACACGGTGGACAGCGCGACCGACCGGCCGACCGCGACGCGCTGGCCCGGCGTCAGGTCGGCGCCGGCTGCGAGGGCGACCGCACGCTCGGTGGACTTGTCGAGGCGGGAGGTCGCCATCGCGACGCGCTCGTTGGCGAGCGTCGTCCGGGCCAGGCGCCAGCCGTCGGTGGGGCCGGCCACGAGGCAGTCGTCGGGCACGAAGACGTCGTCGAGGAACACCTCGTTGAACAGCGCCTCGCCGGTGATCTCGCGCAGCGGCCGCACCTCGAGGCCGTCGCTGTGGCGCATGTCGACCAGGAAGTAGCCGATGCCCCGGTGCTGCGGGGCGTCCGGGTCGGTGCGGGCCAGGCAGATGCCCCAGTCGGCCCTCTCGGCGACCGAGGTCCAGACCTTCTGGCCCGAGAGGCGCCAGCCGCCGTCGACCTTGGTGGCGCGGGTGCGCAGCGAGGCGAGGTCGGAGCCGGAGCCGGGCTCGGAGAACAGCTGGCACCAGACCAGCTCGCCGAGCAGCGACGGCGTCACGAACCGCTCGCGCTGCTCGTCGGTGCCGTGCTCGAGGATGGTGGGCAGCGCCCAGCCGGCGATCACGATGTCGGGTCGGGTGACGCCCGCGCGGGCCAGCTCCTGGTCGATGACGACCTGGGTCACGGCGTCGGCGGCGAGGCCGGCCGGCGCCGGCCAGTGGGGCGTGAGGTAGCCGGTCTCGACGAGGGCGCGACGGGTGTCGCCGGCCGCGGCGATCTGCGCGACGGTGGAGCGGACGTCGTCGCGGACGGCCTCGTCGCGGCCCTCGAGGTCGACGCGCACCTGGCGCCGGGTGCCGGACGAGGCGGCGGCCGTGAGCCGCTCGGCGGCGCTGTCGCCGTCGCCGACGAGCGCGCGCAGCGCCAGCGCCCGGCGCAGGTAGAGGTGGGCGTCGTGCTCGAAGGTGAACCCGATGCCGCCGAGCACCTGGATGCACGCCTTGGCCACCTCGACGGCCCCGTCGAACGCGGTGACCAGCGCGACGTCGGCCGCGAACGACCACTGCTCTGCGCCGGCTGCTCCCTCGGACCGTGGGTCGGCGACCGCGGCGACGTCCCACGCTGCGGCGGTGACGGCCTCGGCCGTCTCGAGCATCTCGGCGCACAGGTGCTTGATCGCCTGGAACGCCCCGATCGGCTTGCCGAACTGCTCGCGCACCTGGGCGTAGGAGACCGCGGTGGCCAGGCACCAGCGGCTGATCCCGCTCGCCTCGGCGGCGGCGAGGGTGACCAGCGTGCGCCGCACGAGGTCGGTGGTGATGCCCGGCGCCGGCTCGGCGCCCGTGGTCGCGTCGGCCAGGTCGACGGGCTCGGCGCTCGAGACCCGACGGGTGAGGTCGAGGCCGGCCGACGTGGTGCCGGCCAGCGCCGCCGCCGGGACCACCCACCAGGCGCCGCCGGCGTCGGGCAGCAGCACGTGACCGGCGCCGGGGAGGTCGAGGACGACGCGCAGGCCGGGGTCGAGGACCAGGGCGAACCGCTCGTCGCGCCCGGTCACCAGCGCGGCGACCGTGGCGGCCAGCAGCGGACCCGGCACCAGCTCGTGGGCGCAGGCCTCGAGGGCGACGGCGACGTCGAGCACCGACCCCCCGCCGCCACCGGCGGCCTCGGGCAGGCCGATCGTGGTCAGCCCCATCTCGGCGACGCCCTTCCAGACCTCGTCGAACGTCGCGTCGGCGTCGCCCTCGGCCAGCCGGGCGGCCTCGATGCCGCCAAGGGCCGAGGCCCAGCCCTGCAGGCTCGCCGCCAGCTCGACGTGCTCCACGGAGATCCCGATGCTCATGCGACTCCTCGACCGGTCGGGCGAAAACTAGAACGTGTTCCAATCCTACTATCCTGGCGCGGTGCCCGACATGCCTGCCGACCTGCTCGCCCACGCGCTCGCCGCCAAGGGCTTCATGCCCGCCGACGAGGGCCTGCTCCTGCACCGCCACGCCGCCGAGCGCGCCGCACACGGCCCGCTGCTCGAGGTCGGCACCTACTGCGGCAAGTCGGCGATCTACCTCGGCGCCGCCGCCCGGGCCGCCGGCGCGGACGCGGTGGTCCTCACCGTCGACCACCACCGCGGCTCGGAGGAGAACCAGGCCGGGTGGGAGCACCACGACCCCTCGCTCGTCGACCCCGAGGTCGGTCGGATGGACACGCTGCCGACGTTCCGGCGCACGATCCACGACGCCGGCCTGGAGGACGTCGTGGTCGCCCTCGTGGGCCGCAGCACCACGGTCAGCGCCCACTGGCGCACACCGCTGAGCCTGCTGTTCATCGACGGCGGCCACGCCGAGGAGCACGCCCAGAACGACTACACCGGCTGGGCGCCGTGGGTGCAGCCGGGCGGGCTGCTGGTCATCCACGACGTCTTCCCCGACCCCGCCGACGGCGGCCGGCCGCCGTACCACGTCTTCCAGCGGGCGCTGGCCGGCGGCGCGTTCACCGAGGTCGAGGCGCTCGGCTCGATGCGGGTGCTGCGCCGGGTCTCCGGCGCCGCTGGTGAGGCGGTGGGCTGAGCACCATCCGTCGCAGCCGCCTAGCGACCCGCGTGCTCGGAGTCGCACCCGCACTCGAGCGCGATCTCGGCGAAGTGCGGCGCGAGCGACGTGCCGCGCATGATCCCCGAGCCCGGCGAGCTGTGGCCGTAGGTCTCCCCCAGCGCGTCGACGCACAGGATCACCGCGGCCGCGGTGTACGTCGTGTGCTCGACGGGCCAGTAGACGTCCTTCGACTCGTCGGGACCCGACGCCCGGTAGACCCAGCCGGTCCAGTAGCCGCCGCCGTCGCCGCGCAGGTGCTGCATGTCGGTGAGCAGGGTGAGCGCCCGGCGGTGGTCGCCGGCGACGTCGAGCGCCATCGCGAGCTCGCAGGTCTCGGCGCCGGTGACCCAGGGGTTGGTGTCGACGCAGTGGATGCCGAGGCCCGGCACCACGAAGTCGTCCCACCGCGATGCCAGCAGCGCGCGCGCGGCGTCGCCGCGGACCGCGCCGCCGAGCACGGGGTAGTACCAGTCCATCGAGTACGTCGCCTTGTCGGCGAACAGGTCACGGTGCTCGCGGATCGCGTGCCCGAGCCGGCCGCCGGCGAGCTCCCACTCGGGCTGCGGCTCGTCGAGCAGGTCGGCGAGCGCGACGCCGGCGCGCAACGAGTGGTAGATCGAGGAGTTGCCGGTGAGCAGGCAGAACTCGTCCTCGGGCGTCCACTGGATGCCGCCGAACGGGTGCTGCAGCGAGACCACCCAGTCGAGCCCGGCGCGGACCGCGGGCCACATCTCCACGACGAAGGAGATGTCGTGCCGGACCAGCCAGTGGTGCCAGACGCCGACCGCGAGGTAGGCGCTCATGTTGACCTCGCCCCGCGGGTCGTCGACCTCGCCACCGACGATCTTCATCGGCCACGAGCCGTCGGCGCGCTGCATCGTCGGCACCCAGCGGTAGGCCCGCTCGGCCGCGTCGACCTGGCCGCCGACGAGCAGCGCCATCGCGGCCTCGACGTGGTTCCAGATGTCGACGTGCTCGCCCGTCGTCCACGGCACCGCGCCGCAGGGCTCCTGCATCGAGGCGATCGAGGCCGCGGTCTCGGCGACCTGGGCCGGGCTGACGACGCCGGCGACGTACGGGAGCCGCTCAGGCATGCGGGCCCTGCGTCGACTCGGGCTTGCGGAAGTAGAGCACCATCGACTTGCCGATCAGCGGGTCGAGCACCTTGCCGGCCAGCTGCAGGGCCTTGGGCTGCTTCATGATCTCCCACACCAGGAGCCGGTGGTAGGCCTTGGCCGCCGGGTGGTCGTCGTTGGTGACGCCGACCGCGCACTTGATCCACCAGTACGGCGCGTGCAGACCGTGGGCGTAGTCCTTGCCGATGTGGACCATCGCGTCGCCGGGCGTGCCGTCGTTGAACCGGCCGGCCTTGGTCACCTTGTCGATCAGCTCGTGGTCGGTGTAGATCCGGATGTGACCGCCCTCGGCGTTGTGGTAGTCGTCGGAGAGCTTCCAGTTGATGACCTCGGGCAGCCAGCGGGGCACCGAGACGGCCATCGTGCCGCCGGGCCGGAGCACCCGGACCAGCTCCTTGATCGCGTCGACGTCGGCGTGGATGTGCTCGAGGACCTCGGCGGCGACGATCCGGTCGAACTCGCCGTCGGCGAACGGCAGGGCCAGCGCGTCGCCCTGCTTGATGTCGGCCTCGGCGCCCTCGGGCACCTCGCCGGCCTCCTTCATGGCACCGAACAGCTCGAGCACGCCCGCGAGCTCGTCGGCGTCCATGTCGAAGGCGACGACGTCACCCCCGCGGCGGTAGACCTCGAAGGCGTGCCGGCCGGCACCGCAGCCCATGTCGAGCACGCGGTCACCGGGCCGCAGGCCCAGGCGGTCGAAGTCGACGGTCAGCATCGGGGTCAGCCCTCCTGGCTCGGGTGGTTCGTGGCGGTCTGCTCGCGGCGGAAGTCCGCGATCACGTCCTCGTACGCCGCCGCCACCTTCACCGCGACGGCGCGCCAGCTGAACATCTCCTGCACGCGGCGGCGTCCGGCCTCGCCCATCCGGGCCCGGCGCTCGGGATCGTCGAGCAGCGCGCCGACGGCGGTCTTGAGCTCCTCGACGTCGCCCGGCGTGACCAGGTCGGCGCACTCGCCGTCGGGTCCGACGACCTCGGGGATGGCGCCGGCGCGGGAGACGACCAGCGGGGTGCTGCACGCCATCAGCTCGGCGGTCGGCAGCGAGAAGCCCTCGTAGAGCGACGGCACGCAGGCGACCTGGGCCGAGCCCATCAGCTCGACCAGCTCGAGGTCGGTGACGCCGTGGACGAACCGGACGTGCGGCCCGATGCCGAGCTTCTCGATGAGCTTCTCGGTGCGCCCGCCGGCCTGCGGCTTGCTGACCAGCACCAGCTCGACGTCCCGCTCGGTGCGCAGCTTGGCGAACGCCTCCAGCAGCGTGGCGATCCCCTTCATCGGGGCGTCCGCGCTGGCCATCGCCATGATCCGGCCGGGGACGCGCGGCTTCACGGTCTCATCAGGCGGCACGAACATGTCGTCGACGCCGAGCAGGATCACCTGCATCTTGGCGGGGTCGACGCCGAAGTCCGTGGCGATGTCGCGCTTGGAGGTCTCCGACGGCGTCATGATCTTGCGCGCCTGCCGGGCCACCTTGCCCTGCATCCGCAGGAAGCCGTACCAGCGGCGCAGGGTGATCTTGCGCCAGGGGTTGCGGGTCTGGGCCAGGTCGATGCGCCGGTCGTAGGTGATCGGGTGGTGCAGCGTGGTGATCAGGGGCAGCCCGTAGCCCTCGATGTCGAGCAGGCCGGTGCCCAGCACCTGGTTGTCGTGGGCGATGTCGAACTCGCCGGCCCGCTCCTTGAGGATCCGGCTGATCCGGCGGCTGAACGTCCTGGGCTCGGGGAAGCCCGCCACGCACATGGTGAGGAACTCCTCGACGTCGATGAGGTCGCGGAACTCGCGCAGCCTGGGCACCCGGAACGGGTCGGGCTCGCGGTAGAGGTCGAGGCTGGGCACCTTGGTCAGCGCGACGCCCTCGTCGAGCACCGGGTAGGGCTGGCCCGAGAACACCTCGACGTGGTGGCCGAGCGCGGTCAGCTCACGGCTGAGGTGACGCAGGTAGATCCCCTGCCCGCCGCAGTGGGGTTTGCTGCGGTAGGACAGCATGGCGATGCGCATGTGCGGTCGAGCCTCCGGTGCCTTGGGCGACACACGGCCGCACGAGATAGAACGTGTTCCTATTATGGCCCACCGCCCGCTAGCCTAGTGGGGCAGATCAGACAACGAGAGCCGTCCCCAGCGCATTCCTCGATCAGCGACGACGCGCGAGTGCCGTGGGGGACCCAGGCAGACCATGGGGTCCCGATGAGCGTCACCACCAGTTCCCAGTCCGACCCGCCGTCCCGCGAGGCGTCCGGTCCGACGTCCCCTCCCCCGGCCAACTCGCTGAGCGTCGACGACCTCGGCTCGGCCGCCCAGCGCGACCGCCGCAAGCGGATCCTCGACGCCACCTACGAGCTGGCCCGCGAGGGCGGCTTCGACGCCGTCCAGATGCGCGCCGTGGCCGACAAGGCCGAGGTCGCCCTCGGCACGCTCTACCGCTACTTCCCCTCCAAGATCCACCTGCTCGTCTCGGCGCTCGCGCGGGAGTTCGAGCGCAACGAGACGACGTTCCGCGAGCTCGAGATCCCCGGCGACACCCAGGCCGAGCGGGTCATCTGGGTGATGAAGCGCACCACCCGGGGCCTGCAGGGCAACCCCAAGGTCACCGAGGCCCTCACCCGCGCCTTCATGTTCGCCGACGCCTCCGTGGCCGCGGAGATCCACGCCGTCGGCATGCTGCTGACCTCGATGCTCACCCGCGCCATGCACCCCGAGGCCACCACCGAGCCCACCGACGAGGACGTCGCCATCGCCCGCGTCATCGGCGACGTCTGGCTCTCCGCCCTGGTCGCCTGGGTCACCGGCCGCTCCACCGCCGCCGAGACCGGCGCGCACCTCGAGACCGCCGTCGGGTTGTTGCTGCGCGACCGACCTGCCGGCGGCGGGGTGCTGGTCGCCGGGGGCTGAGACCCCGACCCCCGACCCCCGACCCACCGTCGGGCTACAAGAACTCCGCCGTCGTCCCACCGAGCGCGATCGGGTCGAGACCGAGCTTGCGGTGGTCCCAGGAGCGGGTGCGGTCGACCTGGAGGCGGACGACGACGCGGTTCTTGGCCATCAGCTCGACGAACGGCTTGAGCTCCTCGGTGTACGGCGCGTTGTAGCGCTCGAACACGTTGACGCAGACGTCCCAGACCACCGCCGGGTCGTCGATGATCTCGCCGGTGCCCTCGAGGGCGACGCCGCGGAGCTCGTCGTAGGTGTGGCCGGTCTCGACGAGGAACGACATCGTGGGGTCGCGGCGGAGGTTGACGACCTTCTGCGACTTGGTCTTGGTCTCGATCCACACCGCGCCGTCGTGGACGGCGTACCACATCGCGACCAGGTGGGGCCGGCCCGTCGGGCCCATGGTCGCCACGGTCGCGGAGCGCTGCTGGTGCAGGAACTCCACGACCTCGTCGTGCGTCATCACGATCTGCCCACGCTGGTTGGCCATGCCGCAGAACCTATCCGCCGAAGCCGTGGGTGGCCGTGACGCCTCCGTCGATCGCGATCTCGGCGCCGTTGAGGTACGTCGCCTCGTCGCTGCCCAGGAAGACGTAGAGCGGGGCGACGTCGTCGGGGGTGCCGACCCGGCGCAGCGGGACCTTGGAGGCGCCGTACTCCATCGCCGCGTCGCCACCGTGCACCCGCGTCATCGGGGTGTCGATCATGCCGGGGTGCACGCTGTTGGTCCGGATGTTGTACTTCCCGAGCTCGTGGGCGGCGGCCTTGGTCATGCCGCGGATCGCGAACTTCGTGGCGCCGTAGGCCGCGGTGTTCGCCATCCCGGCCAGGCCCTCGGTGGAGGAGGAGTTGATGATGGCCCCGCCGCCGTGGGCGCGCATCGTGGGGACGACCGCCTGCATGCCCAGCCAGCAGCCCAGCTGGTTGACCCGGAACAGCAGCTCGACCTCGGCCAGCGGCATCTCGGCGATCGACCCGAAGCGCAGGATGCCGGCGTTGCTGGCCAGCACGCTCACCGGCCCGAACCGCTCGTTGGCGTCGTCGACGACCGCCGTCCAGGAGGCCTGGTCGCTGACGTCGTGGTGGGCGAAGTGCGCAGCCTCGCCGAGCTCGTCGGCCAGCGCGGCACCCTCGTCCTTGGCCACGTCGGCGACCACGACCTTCGCGCCCTCGGCGACGTAGGCCCGGCAGATGCCGGCGCCCTGGCCCCGAGCACCACCGGTGACGATGGCGACCTTCCCCGCGAGACGTCCGGCCACGTCAGACCTCCAGCTGCATGATCGAGTCGGCGGCGAAGCCGACGGCGGGGTCGCGGTCGGCGAAGTAGTCGCCGAGCTGCGCCGAGAGGTCATCGGCGGTCCAGAGAGCACCGCTCTTGTCGAAGCGCTGCTCCACGACGGGCGCCGCGACCAGCGCGACCATGCCGCCGTAGACCACGAACACCTGGCCGGTGACGGCCTCGGCGGCCGGCGAGGCCAGCCAGGCGACCAGCGGCGCGACGTGCTCGGGCGAGTAGGGGTCGACGTCGAGCCCCGACTCGTCGGCGCCGAAGACCTGGGCGGTCATCGCGGTGCGGGCGCGCGGACAGATCACGTTGGCGCGGACGCCGACCTTGCCCAGGCCCCGCGCGGTCGACAGCGTCAGCGCCGTGATGCCGGCCTTGGCGGCGGCGTAGTTGGCCTGGCCCGGCGAGCCGCCGAGGAACGCCTCGGAGGCGGTGTTGACCACTCGTGCGTAGACCGGGGCGCCGGTCTCCTTCGACCGCCCACGCCAGTACGACGCGGCGTTGCGCGAGAGCAGGAAGTGCCCGCGCAGGTGCACCCGGACGACGGCGTCCCACTCGTCGTCGGTCATGTTGAACAGCATCCGGTCGCGGGTCATGCCGGCGTTGTTGACCACGACCTCGAGCGACCCGAACCCGTCGACGGCGGCCGCGAGCATCTCCTGCGCGACCCCGGCGTCGGAGACGTCGCCCTCGACCACGGCGACCTCGGCGCCCAGGCCCTTGAGCTCGTCGGCGGCGTCGTCGGCCGCACCCGGCAGGTCGTTGAGGACGACGCGCGCCCCGGCCCGGGCCAGGGCGACGGCCTCGGCCCGGCCCAGGCCGGCCCCGGCGCCGGTGACGATGGCGACCCGGCCGTCGAGGTCGGTCGAGGGGTCGGTCGAGGGGTCGGTCGGGGCGGCTGCTGCCGCCACGGGATCGGGCACGGTCAGTCCTCCTGCAGCGAGATGGCCGCGCGCGGGCAGGCCGCCACGGCGCGCTGGACGTCGTCGAGGGTCTCCGGCGTCGTCTGGTCGGCCTTGACCACGAGGTAGTCGTCGTCGTCCAGCTCGAAGACCTCCGGCGCCATCGCCTCGCACAGCGCGTTGGACTCGCAGAGGTCGAAGTCGACCTTGATCCTCATCTGCTCTCCTTCTAGGAACCCTCGGACGAGTGGCCCGGGAAGACCTTGGCGCTGGGGTCGATGGCCACCGTGGCGTTGTTGACGGCCGTGGCGGCCTCGCCGAAGCCGACCGCGATCAGCCGGACCTTCCCGTCGTACTCGGTGATGTCGCCGGCGGCGAAGACGCGCGGCAGGTTGGTCTGCATGGCGGGGTTGACGCAGATGTGCCGCTTGCGCACCTCCAGGCCCCACTGCTGCATCGGACCGAGGTCGGCGAGGAACCCGAGCGCGGCCACGACCGCCTGGCACGGGCGGGTGGTGGTCTCGGTGCCGTCGGCGGTGGCGACCTCGACGGTGACCGACTCGACGAGGGAGTCGCCGTGCAGTGCGGTCACCTGGGCGTGGGTGAGGATCTCGACCGACGACGCCCGCACCTGCTCGACGGTGCGCTCGTGGGCGCGGAACGCGTCGCGGCGGTGCACCAGGGCGACCGACCGGGCGATCGGCTCGAGGTGCAGAGCCCAGTCGAAGGCGCTGTCGCCGCCGCCGACGATCACGACGTCCTTGCCGGCGTAGGGCGCGAAGCTCGGCACGAAGAACTCGAGCCCGCGGCCGACCCAGCCGTCGCCGGCCGGCAGCGGGCGCGGGGAGAACTTGCCGATGCCGGCGGTGATGATGACCGCGCCGGCGCGCACCTGCGTGCCGTCGTCGAGGCCCACGGTGACGCCGCCGTCGACGGGATCAGGGTCGGTCACCAGCGTGGTGGCGGTGCGGTCGAGGAGGTACTCCGGGCGCGCGGTGTTGGCCTGCTCGACGAGACCGGCCACCAGGTCGCGGCCCTTGACCGACGGGAAGCCCGCGACGTCGAAGATCTGCTTCTCCGGGTACATCGCGGTGACCTGGCCGCCCAGCTCGGGCAGCGAGTCGACCACCGCGATCCGGTGGCCGCGGAACCCGGCGTAGTAGGCGGCGTACAGGCCGGTGGGGCCCGCACCGATGATCAGGAGGTCGACGTCCACGGCGGTCACGCTGGGGATCCTTCCGTCGACGTCGAGCGGCCACAACTGGAACGTGTTCTAGTTCCGGGGGGACCCTACAACGCCTGCAGGTCCGAGACCAGCCATCCGTCAGGGGTGTCGGCCATCGTCACCTGCACCCGGTACTGCGTCGGCGTCACCGTGGTGCCGGCGCCCTTCTGCGACGTCTGGGTCAGGAACAGCAGCGCGACCACCTCGTCCTCGGTGGCCGAGACGACGCCCTGGGCCGAGATGTCGACGGTGACCTCGGTCCGCGCCGCGACGAAGTCGTCCTTCACGTCGGCCTTGGTGGTGCGGTACTCCTCGGCGAACGGGTCGGTCATCGTCGCCGTCGCCTTCTCGACCTGCGCGTCGTAGTCGGCGGACGACGCCGAGAGGATCAGGTCGGCGGCGGTGGCGGCCTGGTCGACCACCGACTGCACCGTCAGGTCGGAGACCTGCACGGGCCGGGCGTCGGAGACCGGCCCCGACGTGGTCGCCTCCTCGTCGGAGGTGAGGTAGACGACCTCAGCGGCGCCCAGACCGAGCAGCAGCACGACCAGGGCCGCCAGCACCACGAGCGGCTTGCGGGAGACACCGGTGCCGGCGGTGCCGGCGGTGCCGGCGCGCCGGGTCGGCGACGTCGACCGGCGTACGGCGGTGGCCGGCTCCCCGCGCTTGGCGAGCTCGACCCGCGGCGAGGTGCGGTCGAGGTGCTCGGGGTGCTGGGTGGGCGGGACGTGCCCGACGTGAACGGCCGGGCCCCCCGCCCCGCCGTCGGTCTCCGGCGGCTCGGGGGCGGTCGGCGCGTCGACCCGGGACCGCCCCGCGACCCGGCGCGGGCGCGAGGTCGGCGTCCGGGTCGGGCGGGACGCGCGGCGCGGCGGCCCGCTCATCCGACGAACTCCAGGTCGTTGGTGAGCCAGCGGCCGTCCTGGCGGACCAGCTTGACGAGCAGTCGGAAGTTGCGCACCTGGGTGTCCTTGCCGGTCTGGGCGTTGCTGACCGTGCCCTCGGTGGCGACCAGGACGCTCGCGCTGTCGGCATCGATGTCGTCGACCGCCGACACCGCGACCGAGCCCTCGAGCACCGACTTGAAGCCGGTCACCAGCTCGACGAGGCTGTCGGAGGAGGCCTGGTACTGGTCGAGGAAGGTGCCGGTGGAGGTCGTGGCGACGGCGTCGAAGCTCTTCTGCGGCTCGCGGTAGTCGATGTTGACCAGCGCCGTCGCGGTCGCCTCGGCGGCCTTCTTCGCCTCGCCGTAGCGCTCCTGGACCTCGGTCGGTGGCGGCTGCGTGCGCGCCGACCCACCGTCGTCGCTGCGCTCGCGCGCCTCGAGGGCGACGAGGACCCCGCCCACCACGCAGGCGCAGGCAAGCACCACGGCCACCGCGAGGAGCGCGACGAGCGCAGGCCGCCGCCGGGCGTCGCCGGCCGTCACGGGGCCGCCACCGGACCGACGAGCAGCCACTTCCACGAGTCGCCGCCCAGGATCGAGAGGTCACCGGCGGGTTGGAACCGGACCGGGTTGCCGTCGGCGTCGACGACACCGTCGACCAGCCCGGTGGCTGGGTCGTAGTCGGTGGCGAGGGGCTGGCTCGAGGGGCCGTAGGCGCGGCCGACGGAGTTGGTGGGGTTGTTGGGCGTGCCTGGCACGTTGGGTGTTCCTCGCTGCACGAAAGGCGCACCGGCGGTGCACTGGGCCGGGAAGATCGGTGCGTCGCTGAGCTGGTCGGCGCGGCGCCACTCGGTGCGCGGCTTGTAGCCCTGGGTGCACGGCTGCGTCTGGTCGAACTGGAGGTTGACGTGCCCGTAGCCGTCGGGCGGGGTGCCGGTGAAGCCGGAGGCGATCACCCGCGGGTAGGTGACCAGCAGCTGCTCGACGCCGGCGAGGTTGGCCACCACCACCTGGTCGACCGTGATCAGGTCGCTCAGCAGCACCGGCAGGGTCGGGCCGAGGTCGTCGAGCAGGGCCCGGAGCTCGCGGGCGGCGGGCGGCGTCTCGTCGAGGACGGTGCGGATGTCGCCGTCGGAGGCGCGCAGGGCGGTGGTGAGGTCGGCGAGGTCGCGGGAGAAGGAGGTGATGTTGTCGCCGTTGTCGCGCTGGGTACGCAGCACGGTGAGCGCCGACTCGAGCAGCTGGACCGTCTCGTCGGTGTGCTCGGCCGCCTCGTCGACGAAGGCGCCGCCGTCGTCGATCAGCTGCTGCAGCGGCCGCCCGGTGTCGGCGAACATGTCACCCAGCTCGGCGATGAGGACCTGGAGGCTGCGCTGGTCGACGGAGTTGACGAAGCCGTCGAGCTCGACGAGCAGGTCGGCCTCGTCGACCGGCAGCGAGTCCGCCGACCCGGTGAAGGTGTCGCCGTCCTCGGCGTAGGGGCCCTCGCCGTCGGCGGGCACGAAGTCGAGGTACTGCTCCCCCACCGCCGAGAGGTTGTGGACGAACACCGGGGAGTCGAGCGGCACCTCGGAGCCCTCCTCCAGGGCCACGTCGACCTCGACGCCCTCGCGACTGGTGGACATGCGGGTGACCTTGCCGATCTTGACGCCCCGGTAGGTGACCTCGCTGCCCTCGAAGAGGCCGCCGGAGGTGGGCAGGGTGACGTGGACGGTGTAGCCGCGACCCAGGACGCGGTCGACGAAGCCGAGGTAGTTGGCGGCGACGTAGCTCACGCCGACGGCGGAGAGGACGACGAAGGCGAGCAGCCGGAGCCGGACGGCGCGGGTCATCGGTCGGCACCCCCGAAGAGCGTGGTGTCGTCGGCCCGCGGTGCGGGGTCGCCGCTGGACAGCGCCGCGCTCAGCCGGCCCAGGCCGGGCAGGTCGAGGTCGTCGAGGTTGCGGCCGAGCCCCCCGAGCCCGTTGAGGAGTCCGCCCACGGGACCGAGCGCGCGGCAGACCGGCGTCGACCGCCAGCGGCGGGTGGTGCACCGCTCGATCAGCTCGGGCAGGAGCCGCACCGACCGGAGCACCGCCCGGCACTCGCGGGAGTCGATCGTGCCACTGCGCAGGCAGGACAGGAGCTGGTCGAGCGCGGGGCCGACGATCGGGACGTCGGGCAGCCCGGGCAGCTCGGGGACGAGGCCGGGCAGGGCGTTCTCGAGGATGGTCCCGAGGTCGAGGTCGGCGCTGATGGAGGTGTTGGCGTAGTCGCCGTACACGATCTCGGAGGCCTCCTTCGGGAACGGGAAGCTGGCCAGGAGGTTGAGGCCCGGTGCGAGCGAGTCGCCGGCCGCGCTGAGGTTGGCCACGATCGGCTGGAGGTCGCGGAGCTGGGCGAGGAGGTCGTCCTTGCTCGCCCGGATCACCCGGGAGCCGACCACGCCGAGCCGGTCGAGCGAGCCGAGCATGCCCACCAGCTCGTCGGTCTGCCGGCCGAGCACGTCGATCGCCGGACCGGTCGCGTCGAGCGCGTCCTGGATCGTGTCGCGCTCGCGGTTGAGGGTGGAGGTGAGGTTGTTGACCGACTCCAGCGCCCGGATGATGTCGCCCTTCTGGTCGTCGAGGGTGCCGATGAACCGGTCGAGGCTGCCGAGCAGCTCACGCAGCTCGCCCTCCCGGCCGTTCATCGCCTCGTTGAGCTCGCGGGTGATGGTGCCCAGCTGGGCCACGCCGCCGCCGCTGAGCAGGAAGGACAGCGCGCCGAGCACCTCCTCGACCTCGGGGTTGCGGCCGGTGCGGTCGAGACCGATGTGGTCCTCGGGGTTGTCGCCCAGGCGCCCGACGGCCCCCTCGACCGGCTCCTCCAAGGCGACGTACTTCTCGCCGAGCAGGCTGACCTGGCGGATCTCGGCGGTCGCGTTGTCGGGCAGCACGATGTCGTCGCGCACCCGCAGGGTGATCCGGGCGTGCCAGCCGACGCGCTCGACCTCGGTCACCTCACCGACCGTGACGTCGTCGACCATCACCGGGGAGCGCGGCACCACGTTGAGGATGTCCTCGAACTCGGCGGTCACCTCGTAGGCCTCGTCGGCGTCGACGGGCGACCCCGGGAGCGGCAGGTCGTAGGCGCCGTCGAAGTCGCAGGCGCTGAGCCCGGTCGTGAGCATGACGCCGGCGACCAGCGCGGCGGCGCGGCGGCGTACGGCGGTCACGAGGTGCCTCCGGCGAGCAGGTGCGACAGCGACGGCGGCGTGTCGCTGGTGTAGGCACCGACCTGGGGCCGGTCGGCCGGCGGGGTCGCGGCGACCGGGGCGGCGGACGTGCCGCTGCGGTTGGCCGGGCCGGCGGTGCGGGTCGATGGCGGGATCGTGGGCAGCTCGCCCTGGACGGGCTCGAGGAGCGCCTTGAACAGCGTGCACGCGAGGTCCTTGCTGACCCGCGGCAGCGCGGACTGCTGGACGATCGAGCACAGGAACCCGTCGAGGTCGGCGAGGTTGCCGTTGAGGCCGATGCGGGACCCGATCGTGCCGGACGCGGAGTTGTAGGCCAGCGTGAGGTTGCCGATCGCCACCGGCGCGGTGCTCAGCGCCGTGTCGAGGCTCTCCTTCTCCGATGCGATCACCCGCACCACGCGGCTGAGCTTGCGGACGTCGGTGGTCAGCGCCTCGCGGTTGTCCTTGACGAACGAGCGCACCGTGCCGACGGTGTCGGCCACCGCCGCCAGCGTCGCGCGCAGCTCGCCGCGCTCGTCGGAGAGCTGTCGGGAGACGTCGGCCAGGTCGGCCATGAAGGCCCGGACGAGCTTGTCGTTGTCGGCGAGGGTGGTGGTGAACTCGGCCAGCTCGGTGACGGTCTGGAAGAGGTCGCCGCTGCTGTTGCCGAACGTCGTCGCGGCGGCCGCGAGGTTGCGGAGCATCGCGTTGCCGGCCTGGCCCTGGCCCTCGAGCGCGTCGGCACCGGCCACCAGCAGGTGGTTGAGGGTGCCGTCGCGGTTGACGCCGTTGGGTCCCAGGGTCGAGGTGAGGTCGCGCAGCGAGGCGTAGATCCGGTCGAGCTCGACCGGCACGGCCGTCTCGGCCAGGGGGATGTCGTGGTCGTCGGCCAGGACGTCGTCGCCCTCGACGTGGACCGGGGTGATCTGCACGAAGCGGTCGGCGACCAGCGTCGGGGTCACCACCACGGCCCGGGCGCCGGCCGGGAGCTTGACGTCGCCGTCGTACTCCATCTCGACGCGGACCGACTCGCCCTCCGGCGAGACCTCGGTGACCGTGCCCACCTTGACGCCGAGGACCCGGACGTCGGTGCCCTCGTAGACGCTCACGGCCCGGTCGAAGTGGGCGGTGAGGCGCTTGGGCTCGGGGGCGTCACCGCGGTCGACCAGGACGAACCCGACCGCCACCAGCGCGATGATCAGGAGGATCGCGGTCCGGGTCGTCAGCAGGCCCCTCATCGCAGCACCTCCGGGATGCCGGGCAGGAACTCACCGGTCGGGATGGCCAGCAGGTTGACGGCGTAGGCGTCGAACCACGGGCCGGTGCCGACGATGTTGCCGAGGATCGAGACGTAGGGCCCGAGCGCCGCGAGGGTCGCCTTGAGCTCCTTCTCCCGGCTGAGCAGGGTGTCGAGGAGGTCGTCGACCTCGCGCAGCGCGGGGCCGATCTGGGCCTGGTTGTCGCGCACCAGCCCGCGCAGCTCGCGGGCGAGGGTGCGGGCGTTGACGAGCAGGCGGTGGATGGCGGCCTTGCGCTTCTCCAGCTCCTGGAAGACCAGGTCGGCGCTGCCCATCAGCTCGACCAGCTCGTCGCTGCGGTCGGCCAGCACGGCCGAGACGTTCTTGGAGCTCTCGAAGAGTGCCTGCAGCCCGGCGTCGCGCGAGGCGACGGTGCGCGAGAGCCGGGAGATCCCGCGGAAGCTGGCCGAGATCTCGGGGGCGGCCGAGTCGACGGTGTCGGAGAGCACGTTGAACGCCTCGGTGAGCGCGTCCTCGTCGAGGGGCTCGGTGGTCGCGGTCAGGTCCTCGAAGACGCCGATGATGTCGTAGGCCGAGCGGGTGCGCTCGAGCGGGATCGGCTCGGCCTGGGAGAGCTCGCCGTCGCCGTCGGGGGTGATCCGCAGGTACTTCTCCCCCAGCAGGTTGAGGACCTCGACCGCGGCCGTGGTGTCCTCCCCCAGGTCGACGCCCTGGTCGACGCTGAAGGTGACCAGCACCTTGGAGTCGCGCAGCTCGACGTCGGAGACCCGGCCGGCCCGGATGCCGCCGACCTGGACGCTGCTGCCGCGGCGGATGCCCGAGGCGTCGGTGAACTCCGCCTGGTAGGACTCGCCGCGGAACCCCGGGAACTTGGACAGGTTGAACGACGCCGCCATCACCAGCAGCATCAGCACGATGCTGATGGCGCCGTAGCGCATCGCGCGCGCCTCGTTGGGCCGGGTCACTGGTTGCACCTCGGCGCGGTGGATCGGAACTCCAGCTTGTTCAGCTGGCGGTTGAGGTCGCGGATGATCGGCAACCCGCTGATCACCGGGAGCGTGATCTTCCCGGCGAAGCCGCAGATGTAGTAGTTGTACCAAGATCCGTAGGTGCCGGTCCGGGTCTGGTCGGTCATCGACTCCGGCAGCCGGTCGAAGATCTCGACGACGAGCTTCTTGTTGCCCGGCTCGTTGAGCAACCGCGCCAGCTTGCGCAGCTCGGCGATGTCGCGCTTGAGCAGCGGTCGACCCTCCTCGAGCAGCTCGGCCACCACGACGGTGAGGTCGGAGATGCTGCTCAGCGAGTCGCCGATCGTCTCGCGGTCGGCCGCCAGGTCGCCCATCCAGTCGCGCAGCTCGACCACGAGGCGCTCGAGCTGCACGTGGCGGGAGTCGACGGTCTCGAGCGTGGTGCCGAGGTTGTCGACGACCTCCCCGATCAGCTGGTCGCGGTCGGCGAGGGCGTTGGTGAGCGACGCGGTGTTCTCCAGGAGCGACTCCACGGTGCCACCCTCGCCCTGCAGGACCTGGACGATGTTGAGGCTCAGCTCGTTGACCTCCGCGGGCTCGAGGGCCTCGAAGAGCGGCTTGAACCCGTTGAAGAGGGCGGTGAGGTCGAGGGCCGGCTCGGTGCGGTCCATCGGGATGACGTCGTCCTCCTCCAGCGGCTCGGCCCCCTTGTCGATGCCCTCCTCGAGCGCGAGGTAGCGGTCGCCGACCAGGTTGAGGAACCGGACCTCGGCGCGAGAGGCCGTGGTCAGCGGCAGCTCGGCCTCCACCCGGAAGGTCACCAGGGCGTTGGCGTTCTCCTCGCCGTGGTGCTCGACCTCCTTGACCTCGCCCACGCTGACCCCGGCCACCCGGACGTCGTCGCCCTTCTCCAGCGAGCTGGCGTTGACGAACTCCGCCTGGTAGGTGCGGGCGTCGCCGAAGCCGAAGTTGCCCATGATCACGGCCAGCAGGCCGGTGACGAGCACCGAGACCACGGTGAAGATCGCGAGCTTGACCCCGGCCACGATGGTCCGGCTGTTGCGTTGGGATGCTCCGGCCACGTCAGCCCCCCCGCACGACGGGGCCGTAGAGCAGCGCCCCGAGCGATCCGTAGGAGTCGGCCGCCCGGCCGCTGCGGTCGGCCAGCAGTGCGTTGAGCACCTGCTGGTCGCCCCGCGTGCCGGCGTAGCCGCTGGACATGCCGACGCCGTAGCCGCGGCGGCTCGCCCAGTCGGGGGCGGGTCGCGGCGACGGCATGCCCGGCAAGGGGCTGGTCGGCGGGTTGTCGTCGGTGTCGCTGCCGTCGTCGAAGGAGTGGGGGCCGATCGGGATCGGCGGGTTGGGCAGGCCGGAGCACCACGGACCGTGGCCCACCTCGCCGTACTCCGGCAGGTCGTCCTTGGTGTAGGCGCCGTACTGCGCCGTACCGAGCTCGACGTACTGCTTGACCTGGTTGCCCTCGAAGGTGCGGGCGAGGACCGGCGCGTAGCGGGCGGCTCCCTTGATCAGGCAGGGCAGCTCGGGCGAGTACGTCGCGAGCAGCTTGAGCACCGGGGCACCGACCTCGCCGACCTCGATCAGGTCGGCCTCGTTGTCGGCGAGCAGGCCGCGCGCGGTCTCGGACAGGCCGGTGACGTCGCGGAAGAAGTGGTCGAGCGACTGCCGCTTCTGCACGACGGTCTGGCTGGTCACGGTGAGGTTGTCGAGCACGCGCAGCAGGTCGGGCGCAGCCACGTCGTAGGTGTCCGCGACGTCCGCGAGCACCTTGAGGTCCTCGCGCAGGGTGGGCAGCGCGCCCTCGATGTCCTCGAGGTAGGCGCCCAGGTCCTCCAGGGTGCTGCCGAGCTGGTCGCCGCGGCCCTCCAGGGCGTTGGCCAGCGCGCTCAGGGTGGCGTTGAGGTCGGCCGGCCGCACGGCTCGCAGCAGCGGGAAGAGGTCGGCCAGGATCCGGCTCAGCTCGACGTTGGTCTCGACCCGCGAGGACGGGATGACGGCATCGGGCCCGAGGGAGGTGGGCGACGGGGCCTTCGGCTCGACGAAGGAGATGAACTTCTGGCCGAACAGGGTGGTCGGCAGGATCTGCACCTCGACGTTGTCGGGGATGTCGGCGGCGGCCTCGGGGTCGAGGGCCACGGTGATCTCGGCCTCCTTGCCGTCCTGGGAGACCTCGCGGACCTGGCCGACCAGCACGCCGTTGCGGCGTACGTCGCCGAACTTGGCCAGCTGCAGCCCGGCCCGGTCGGCCTTGATCGTCACCATCGTGACGTCGGCGAAGCGCTTGTCGTAGATGGCGATCGACAGCGCGATCAACGTGGCGATCAAGGACAGGAAGACGACCCCCGAGACCACCAGCCGCAGGTGCTCGCGCGGGGTGTCGTGGTGGATGTTGACCAGCAACGGCATCTCCTCAGCCCCCCGTCATCCCGTGATCCGCACGGTCGTGGTGGAGCCCCAGATGGCGAAGCTGAGGAAGAAGTCGGCGACGACGGTGAACACGATGCTGGTCCGGATGGCCTGGCCGACCGCCTGGCCGACGCCCGCGGGCCCGCCGGAGGTCGTGTAGCCGTAGTAGCAGTGGATGAGGATGATCCCGGCCGCCAGGAAGAGCAGCTTGCCGAAGGACCAGAGGATGTCGATCGGTGGCAGGAACTGCAGGAAGTAGTGGTCGTAGGTGCCGCTGGACTGGCCGTAGATGTAGACCACGATCAGCCGCGGTGAGAGGTAGGAAGCGCTGAGCGCGACGATGTAGAGCGGGATGACCGCGATGAAGGCGGCGATCATCCGGGTGGTCACCAGGAACGGCAGGGACGGGATGCCCATCACCTCGAGGGCGTCGATCTCCTCGGAGATCCGCATCGCGCCGAGTCGGGCGGTGTAGCCGCAGCCGACCGTGGCCGCGAGCGCGATCGAGGAGATCAGCGGCGCGACCTCGCGGGTGTTGAAGTAGGCGGAGATGAAGGCGCTGAACTTCGCGACCCCGATCTGGCTCAGCGAGGCGTAGCCCTGGATGCCGACCTCGGTGCCGGCGAAGAACGCCAGGAACGCGATCACGCCCACGCTGCCGGCGATCAGCGCCAGCGCGCCCGAGCCGAAGGTGACCTCGGCGAGGGTGGCGGTGATCTCGCGCGGGTAGCGACGGATGGCGCGCGGCACCCAGAACAGCGCCCGGACGTAGAACAGCAGCTGGTCGCCGTAGCCCTCGAGCGAGCGGCGGGGCGCACGCAGTGCCGCGCTCGCGACCGCGCCGATGGTGGCCATCTCAGATCCCCACCGGCGGGACGACCTGGAAGTAGATGGCCGTGATCACCGCGTTCATGAAGAACAGCAGCATGAAGGCGATGATCACCGCCTCGTTGACCGCGCGACCGACGCCGCTGGGGCCGCCACCGGCGTTGAGGCCCTTGTAGGCGCCGACGATCGCGGCCATGGCGCCGAAGATGACGGCCTTGACGATCGCGATGTAGAGGTCGCTGATCGAGGCGAGAGCGGTGAAGTTGGACAGGAACGCGCCGGCCGAGCCGCCCTGGACGATCACCGTGAAGAAGTAGCCGCCGCCGATGCCGGCGCTGATCACGATGCCGATGATCATCAGCGCGACGAACATGGTCGCCGCCACCCGCGGCACGACCAGGCGCTCGATCGGGTCGACGCCGAGGACCTCCATGGCGTCGATCTCCTCCCGGATCTTGCGGGCGCCCATGTCGGAGCAGATCGCCGACCCCGCCGCGCCGGCGATGATCAGCGCCGCCGCGATCGGCGCCGCCTCGCGGACGACGGCGAGGACGGCCGTGGCGCCGGCGAAGGACTGGGCGCCGAGCTGGCCGGTGAGGTTGCCGACCTGCAACGAGATGACCGCGCCGAACGGGATCGAGACCAGGATCGTCGGCATCAGCGTGACGCTGGTGATGAACCACGCCTGCTCGACGAACTCGCGGAGCTGGAAGCGCGTGGTGAAGAGGCGGACGACGACGTCGACCGTCATGACGGCGATCTCGCCGGGTCCTCGGATGACCCCGGCGGCACTGATGGCCATCAGACGGTCACCTCTTCCCCATGGTCGAGTCGCGCAGCGCCCCGAGAATAGAACGTGTTCTCGTTTTGGACAACGAGAGGACTCCTTAGGGTGTGTCGCCGCCCCTCGGAGTGGCGTGCGTCACGTCCCTGGCCCACAGTAGGTCTGGAGGCGTTGCCTAGGATCGGAAACGCCAGATCGTCGTCGAGCCTCGTGGGGAGGTGCCCGGTGAGCGGTGACCTGTGGTCCTCGTTCTCGCACGACCCGCGCGAGCGCGCCCACGCCGGGTTGCGCGCCTCCGACGCCGACCGCGAGCGCGTGACGGCCGTGCTCACCTCGGCGTACGCCGACGGCCGGATCGAGCGCGACGAGCTCGACCAGCGCATGGTCGTCGTGGCGGCCGCCCGCACGCTGGGTGAGCTGCCGCCGCTCGTCGCCGACCTGGTGCCCGTCCGCCCGGTGGTGCAGCCGACGCGCTCGCTCGTCGGCGTCTCCCCCGACCTGCTGCGCGAGCGCGCCGTGGAGCGGTGGGGCGACCAGCGGCGGGGCGCGGCGTACCTCTTCCTGGCCACCACGATCGTGGGGTGGGGGACGTTCCTCGCCTCGGGGTTCGACGTGCCGTGGCTGCTGATCGTCAACGCCCTCGCGCTGCTGCACGTGGCCCGGGTCCACCTGGCCCGCGAGCAGCTGGTGCGCGACGAGCTGCGCCGGCTGGAGAAGCGCCAGGCGCGCCAGGAGCTGCGGCAGCGCCTGCCGAGGTCCCTGCCGGCCCTGCCGTGGCAGCAGTGAGCGACGGGTGGCGGTGAGGGCCCGCGGGACGGTCACCGCCGTCCGCGAGCACCCCTCGGCCCTCCTGCTGGCCCTGCAGCTCACCGCGGTGCTGGCCTACCCGTTCCTCGACGGCAACACCCCGGGACGGGCGGTGCTCGGCGCCGTGCAGATCGGCGTGGTGCTGGTCGCGACCGTGGCGGTGCGGCGCACGCCGACGCTGTCGTGGGTGGCGCTGCTCTTCGGCGGCCCGGCGATGGTGTTCAGCGTGCTCGAGGCCTTCGCCGACGAGACCGGGTGGGTGGTGGTGGTCTCGGCGGTCTTCCACGTGCCGTTCTACCTGTTCGTCTCCTACTCGATGATCCGCTACCTCTTCCACGACGACCGGGTCACCCGGGACGAGCTGTTCGCCACCGGTGCGGCGTTCACCGTCGTCGCCTGGGCCTTCGCCTACGTCTACGCCGCCGCGCAGGTGATCTGGCCCGGCTCCTTCATCGGCTACGACGGCGACAGCCCGCGGCCGTGGTTCGAGCTGCTCTACCTCTCCTTCACCACCCTCACCTCGGTCGGCCTCTCCGACGTCTACCCGGTCGACGACCACGCCCGGTCGTTGGTGATGCTCGAGCAGGTCGCCGGCGTCTTCTACGTCGCGCTCGTGGTGGCCCGCCTCGTCGGCCTCACCGCCCGCGGCCGGGTCTGACGGTGCTCCCGTGACCGGGGCATGCTCGAGTCGGTCACTACACTTTGGGCATGACTGAGCACCCGGCGTCGTGCTGCGCGCCGTCCCGCGGACCCGGTGCGGCGGCGGAGCGGTCGGCACCGGCGCCGGCCGCCGCCCGGCGGGGACGCCCCCGGGCGACGGGCCTGGTCGACGTCCCGGCCGGCACTTTTGCGATGGGGTACGACGGCCCGCTGGCCAACCCCGGCGAGGGCGAGGGCCCGGTGCGCGAGGTCGCGCTGCCGGCGTACCGGATCGGCGCCACGACGGTCACCAACCAGCAGTTCGCCACGTTCGTCAAGGCGACCGGCCACGTCACCGAGGCCGAGCGCACCGGCTGGTCCTTCGTCTTCCACCTGCTCGTCTCGGACCCGGCGGCCGTCCGGGGCCGCGCGGCCGGCGCCGAGTGGTGGTGCGGCGTCGATGGTGCCGATTGGCGACACCCGCACGGACCCGGCAGCGACGCCGGCCGGATGGCCCAGCACCCGGTCGTGCACGTCTCGGTCGGCGATGCCGAGGCCTACTGCGCCTGGGCCGGCGCCCGGCTGCCCACCGAGGCCGAGTGGGAGCGCGCGGCCCGCGGCGGGCTCGAGGGGGCGACGTACACGTGGGGCGAGGAGCACCCCGAGTCGCTGCGCACCCCGCCGTGCACGATCTGGCGCGGGGAGTTCCCGGTGCGGCACGAGGACGGGCCGGGCGGGGTCGGCACGACGCCGGTCAAGACGCACCGCCCCAACGGGCTCGGGCTCTACCAGGCCTCGGGCAACGTCTGGGAGTGGACCGCCGACGCGTGGTCGCTCGACGGCGCCGCCGACCCGGCGCAGCGGGTGCGCCGCGGCGGGTCCTACCTGTGCCACGACTCCTACTGCAACCGCTACCGCGTGGCCGCCCGCGACAAGAACGCGCTCGACGACCACACCGGCAACATCGGCTTCCGCGTGGCCGCCTAGGCCGAGCCGGTCCTCACGGCTCGGGGACCTCCGCCTCCCACCGGGCGCGGCGCTCGTCGTCGGTCTGCTCCCACCAGGGCGTGCCCCGCTCGCCGAGCGCGACCTTGGCGGCCTGGACGCCGTCGCGCGAGCGGCGCTCCTCCTCGGTGCCCCGGGTGCGGCGTACGTCGCGGCGCCAGGCCATCAGCGCCTTCTGCAGCTCGTCGCGCCGCTCGGCCGGGATGTCGGGGTCGGTGGCCCGCCAGCGGCGGCCGTCGACCACGATGTAGCGGCCGTCGGGGGTGTGCTCGACGTCGCGGCTCACGTGAGCAGTGTCCCAGCCTCGAGGGCGGCGCGGTCGACCACCCGCCGCGCGCGACGGCGGTAGCGCCAGATCTGGGTGACGCCCAGGGCCCACAGCACGTACTGCGCGCTCATCGCCCAGCGGAACGCCTCGGGCGGGTAGTCCGACGTCGCCCCCGGGGTGCGCCAGTCGAGGATCAGACCGACGCTCACCACCAGGACCAGGCTGGCGGCGAACCCGGCCTGGTTGATGATCCCGGAGGCGCTGGCCAGCCGGTCGGCGGGGTTGGAGGTGCGGGCGAGGTCGAAGCCGATCATCGACGCCGGCCCCCCGATGCCCACCGACTGGGTGAGCAGCACCAGCAGCCACAGCGGCGCCGGGCCGGGCCAGGCCAGCACCGCCGTCCAGACCACCACCATCTGCGCGATGATCACCAGCACGATCGTCGAGCGGTGCCACGGGTGCCGACCCACCAGGTAGCCGAGCACCGGACCGGAGTAGACGATCGCCACCACGACCAGGCTCAGCAGCAGCCCGGCGGTGAGCTCCGAGCGCCCCTCCCCCTGCACCAGGAACGGGTAGCCCCACAGCAGCGAGAGCGCCGTCGAGCTGAACTGGCAGGTGAAGTGCATCCAGAAGCCGAGGCGGGTGCCGGGGTGGGTCCACGACGCAGCCAGGCTGGCACGGACGCCGCCCAGCGACAGCGGCGGCCCGACCACCCGGCTGCGGCCGGGGGCGTCGCGGACGACCAGCAGCAGGGCCACCACCAGGACCACGCCCGTCGAGGCGACGGCGAGGTAGGCGCCGGTCCAGCCGAGCTCACGGAGGGCGACCGTCATCGGCACGGCGGCCGCGATCGCCCCGAGCTGCCCGAGCGTGCCGGTGAGCTGGGTGACCAGCGGCACCCGGCGCGGGCCGAACCACAGGCTGACCAGGCGGAGCACGCAGATGAAGGTGCAGGCGTCGCCGATGCCCACCACGACCCGCGCCAGGACGGCCAGCGGGTAGCTCTCGGCCAGCGCGAAGCCGACCTGCGCCCCGGTCAGCAGCACCGCGCCGACCGTGAGCACCGCCCGCGGCCCGAAGCGGTCGACCATCAGCCCGACCGGGATCTGCATCAGCGCGTAGACCAGCAGCTGAAGCATCGTGAACGTCGCCAGCTGGGCGGCGGTGATGTCGAACCGCTCGGTGGCGAGCAGGCCGGCGACGGCGAGGGAGCTGCGGTGGAAGACGGCCACCAGGTACGTCGCCAGCGCGACGCCCCACACGACGTAGGCCAGGCCGCCTCCGCGTCCGGCGTCGTCGGCTCTCACTCCCCGCAGACTACGACCCGGCGTCGCTCCTCACCTCGTCGCCTCGGTCACGTCGTCGCCAGGCTCGCTGCGCTCGCCGGGCTCCTCGCTCGTCGCGATCGCTCGACCTCGTTCCTCGGTCGGCGTCGCTCCTCACTTCGTCGCCTCCATCATCTGGCGGAGCTCGCGCTTGAGGTCGTTGATCTCGTCGCGCAGGCGGGCCGCGAGCTCGAACTGCAGCTCGGTGGCGGCCTGCTTCATCTGGTCGGTGAGCTCCTGGATGAGCTGGGCCAGCTCGGAGCTGGGCAGCCCCGCGAGGTCCTTGGCGTGGTGGCCCGAGGCCTTCTCGCCCAGCACCGGCACGGGCTGGCGCACCTTGGCTCCCCCGGCGCGGCCCCTGGCCTCGGTGCCGGCCCAGGTCTCGAGCAGGGCCTGGGTGTCCTCGCTGTCGCGGGCCAGCATCTCGGTGATGTCGGCGATCTTCTTGCGCAGCGGCTGCGGGTCGACCCCGTGCAGCGTGTTGTAGGCCACCTGCTTCTCGCGGCGCCGGTTGGTCTCCTCGATCGCCTTCTCCATCGAGGGCGTGATCTTGTCGGCGTACATGTGGACCTGGCCCGAGACGTTGCGCGCCGCACGGCCGATGGTCTGGATCAGCGACTTGTCCGAGCGCAGGAAGCCCTCCTTGTCGGCGTCGAGGATGGAGACCAGCGACACCTCCGGCAGGTCGAGGCCCTCGCGGAGCAGGTTGATGCCGACCAGGACGTCGTAGTCGCCGAGGCGCAGGTCGCGCAGCAGCTCGATGCGCTTGAGCGTGTCGACCTCGGAGTGCAGGTAGCGGGTGCGGATGCCGGCGTCGAGGAGGTAGTCGGTGAGGTCCTCGGACATCTTCTTGGTCAACGTGGTGACCAGGACCCGCTCGTCCTTGTCGGCGCGGGTGCGGATCTGGTGGATCAGGTCGTCGATCTGGCCCTTGGTCGGCTTGACGACGACCTCGGGGTCGATCAGGCCGGTCGGGCGGATGATCTGCTCGACGACGTCGCCGCCGACCTTGTCGAGCTCGTAGTTGCCGGGGGTGGCCGAGAGGTAGATCGACTGGCCGACCCGCTCGAGGAACTCCTCCCACCGCAGCGGCCGGTTGTCCATCGCGCTCGGCAGCCGGAACCCGTGGTCGACGAGGTTGCGCTTGCGCGACATGTCGCCCTCGTACATGCCGCCGATCTGCGGGACCGCGACGTGGGACTCGTCGATGACGAGCAGGAAGTCCTCGGGGAAGTAGTCGAGCAGCGTGTTGGCCGCCGAGCCGGGCAGGCGACCGTCGATGTGCATCGAGTAGTTCTCGATCCCGGCGCACGAGCCGACCTGGCGCATCATCTCGATGTCGTAGGTGGTGCGCATCCGCAGCCGCTGGGCCTCGAGCATCTTGCCCTGGCGCTCGAACGTCGCCAGCTGCTGCTCGAGCTCGGCCTCGATCCCGGTGATCGCGCGCTCCATCCGGTCGTGGCCCGCGACGTAGTGGGTGGCCGGGAAGATGTAGAGCTCCTCGTCCTCGGTGAGGACCTCACCGGTGACGGCGTGCAGCGACATCAGCCGCTCGATCTCGTCGCCGAAGAACTCGATCCGGACGGCGTGCTCCTCGTAGACCGGGAAGACCTCGAGGGTGTCGCCGCGGACCCGGAACGTGCCGCGGGTGAACGCCATGTCGTTGCGCGTGTACTGGATCTCCACGAGCCGTCGCAGGATCGAGTCGCGGTCGTGCTCCTGGCCCACCTTGAGCCGGATCATCCGGTCGACGTACTCCTGTGGCGTGCCGAGGCCGTAGATGCACGAGACCGTGCTCACCACGATCACGTCGCGCCGGGTGAGCAGGCTGTTGGTGGCGCTGTGCCGCAGCCGCTCCACCTCCTCGTTGACCGAGGAGTCCTTCTCGATGTAGGTGTCGGTCTGGGGGACGTAGGCCTCGGGCTGGTAGTAGTCGTAGTAGGAGACGAAGTACTCGACCGCGTTCTCCGGGAACAGCTGGCGCAGCTCGTTGGCGAACTGCGCCGCCAGCGTCTTGTTGGGCTGCATCACCAGCAACGGCCGCTGCACCTGCTCGGCCACCCACGCCACCGTCGCGGTCTTGCCGGTGCCGGTGGCACCGAGGAGGACGACGTCCTCCACGCCGTCCTGGACCCGCTTCGTGATCTCCTTGATCGCCGTCGGCTGGTCGCCGGACGGCGTGTAGTCGGAGATGACCTTGAAGGGGGCGACGCGGCGCTCGAGGTCGGTGACGGGACGCATGCTTCGAGCGTAGACGCGGCCACCGACAGGGCGGACTCGCCGGGGTTGGGTGGGGTGGGTGGGGTGGGTGTGGTGAGCGGGGTGGGCCGGCCGGGCGGGATCTCACCGGTGGACCGGGGAAGTCTGAACTTCCCGGGCAATCCCGCGACCCCCGCCCCCAGCCCTAGCCGAGCGAGTGCCGCACGTGCAGCGCCAACCGTGTCGCGACCCTGCCGGCGGGTGTCGCGAGCAGCAGCTCGACGGGCGCGGTGGGCACCGGCAGCCGCCGCCGGGTGGTGGTGGTGCGGGTGCGGGCGAAGGTCCGCAGCCCCGCCTCGCCGGCGAGGGGGCCGTAGCCCCGGGCGCCGAGGGCGGCGCGCGGCAGGCCGCCGGCCGTCGTCGCCGAGCCGGCCGAGGGCAGGTTGACGGTGATCTCGGCCGCCGAGAGCAGCTCGGCCAGGTGGGGGCCGTGGCGCGCCGAGTGGACCGCCACCTGCGCCGAGGGGTGGGCCCTGAGCCGCTCGACCAGGACCTCGAACGCCGGCGCCGACTCGATCCGGACGTCGCGGGCCGACCCGACGAGCTCGGCGGGACCAGCGGGGCCGGTACGCCGGGAGAGCACCCGGGCCAGGGGGCCGCGCCGCGGCGAGCCGGCCCGGGCCGCCCGGTCCAGCGCCGCCCGGAAGTCGTCGAGCACCGAGGGCGCGACCAGCACCTCGGGACCGGCGCCGTCGGCACCGGCGCTGTCGGAGGAGGTGGCGGCGAGGTGGACGACGGACTCGGCGGCCGCGGCGAGGTCGGCGTCGGGGGCCACCAGCGTCACGGGCGCCAGCACCGGCACCAACGTGGCCGGGACCATCGCGCGCGCGGCCGCCGTGGCCACCCGCACCCCCGCGACGGGCGAGCCGAGGAAGCAGACCCGGTCGACCGGGGCACCGGCGAGGGTGACCGCGGTCGCGTCGTCACCGGTGAGCACCTGCAGGAGCCCCCTCGGGGCGTCGGGGTGGGCGCGCCCGAACGCCTCGACGTACGCCGCCAGCGTGGCGGTCACCCGAGGACCGGGTTGCAGCAGCACGACGTTGCCCGCGGCGAGCGCGCACGCGACGGCCGAGGCGGCGGCGTACAGGGAGGGTCGGCCGGAGCTGACGACCGCGACGACGCCCTCGGGCACCCACGCCGTGGTCGCGCTGGTCTCGGGGCTCAGGCGGCCGCGCGAGGCCGAGGTCACGCCGAGCGCTCGTGCGGCGTGGTGCTCGACCCAGCGCAGGTGCTCGACGGTCTGCAGGACCTCCAGCATGGCCTCGTCGAACCCGAGACCGCTCTCGCGGTGCAGCAGCTCGGCGAGCCGCGACGACGACCGCCACAGCTCACCCCGCCAGGCCCGCAGCATCCGGACCCGGGTGGCGGTCGGGGCGCCGGACCAGGCCGGGCCGGCCTCGTGGGCGGCCGCGGTCGCCGTCCGGACCTCGACGTCGCCGGCCACCGGGAACGTGCCGAGCACGGTGCCGTCGGCGCGGTCGACGGCGTGGAAGGTCGCGGCAGCCACGTCCCCACGGTCGCACCCCGTCGCCCCACGCCGTCGACGACCCGCCGGGCGCGGGGTCAGGGCGCGGAGTCAGGTCGCGGAGTCAGGTCGCGGAGTCAGGTCGCGGAGTCAGGGGCGCGGAGTCACGGCGCAGGGTCAGAGCAGCGGTCGGAGCGGGCTGAGGAACGACTCGGTGAACCGGCGGTGCAGGTCGCGCGCCTCCCACTCACCGCTGGTCAGCAGCGCGCAGTTGGACTCGTCGGCGCGGAAGATCTCCTCGAGCGTGGCAGCGAGACCGGCGTCGATCACCTCGACGTTGATCTCGTAGTTGCCCTGCAGGCTGAGCCGGTCGATGTTGGCGGTGCCGACGGTGCTCCACGTGCCGTCGACGGTGGCGGTCTTGGCGTGCACCATCGCGCCCTTGAACCGCAGCACCTTGACCCCCGCGTCGAGCAGCTGGGAGAAGTAGCCGCGCGAGATCCAGTCGGCCACGATGTGGTTGGACTTCAACGGCACCAGCAGGCGTACGTCGACGCCGCGGCGCGCGGCGTTCTTCATCGCGTCGACGAAGTCCTGGTCGGGCAGGAAGTACGCCGTGGTCAGCCAGACGTTCTTGCTCGACCGGTTGATGGCCTCGAGGTACATCGCCCGCACCGGGAACATCCACAGCCGCGGCACGTTGCGCTGCACCCGGATGCGCGGCTCCCAGGTCGACGCCGTCTCGAGCAGCAGCGGCCGCTCGCTCTTCCGGAGCCGCCGGCGCCGGTGGAGGTTCCAGAAGTCGGCGAAGGCGCGCTTCAGGTCCCACACGCCGGGTCCGGTGATCCGCACGTGGGTGTCGCGCCACTCGGTCTCGTAGGCGTCGCCGATGTTGTAGCCGCCGACGAAACCGACCTGGTCGTCGACGACGAGGATCTTGCGGTGGTCGCGGCCGTAGCGGCGCAGGTCGAAGAACCGCAGGCCCGCGGCGTACACCGGGTAGCGCAGCACCTTCATCGACGGCGGGAACCGCTTGAAGACCGGCGAGACGACGAGGTTGGCGAAGCCGTCGTAGATGCAGTAGACCTCGACGCCGCGCGCGGCGGCCGCGGCGAGCGCCGCCTTGAACCGCTCGCCGGTCGCGTCGCCCTTCCAGATGTAGGTCTCGAAGAGGACCTGCTTCTGGGCCCCCTCGATGGCCTCGAGCATGTCCTCGTAGAGGTCGCTGCCGAAGGTGTACGTCGTGACCGTGCTCTCGCCGATCTCGACCTTGCGGGGCGGGGTCGTGGGGAACGGCTTGGGCTTCTTGCCGCGGCGCCGGTAGGAGTCGATGACCGACATCACGACCGCGAGCGCGACCTGCAGGCCGAGGATCGTCAACAGCGTCCGACGCATGGCAGCCGCCACCTTGTCGATGTCGACCCGCCCTCGCACGACGTCAACCTATCGGTCCCACTCCCGTTGAGATTGCTCACACCCCCGTGCCCTGAGACCGGACCGTCGTACGACGCCCGTCACGGTTCGATGGGGCCGTGACCGCCACGCTCGACCCGACGACGATCAGCCCCGCCCGGCGCTGGTCGATGCTGGGCGCGAGCACGCTGGCCCAGGCGGCCTCGGCGGTGACCGCGCACGGGCCGGCGTTCCTGATCCCCGCGCTGCGCGAGCAGGAGGGCCTGAGCCTGGCCGAGGCCGGCGTCGTGGCGGCCGCGCCGACGGTGGGGGTGATGCTCACCCTCGTCGCGTGGGGGCTGCTGACCGACCGGCGCGGCGAACGTCTGGCTCTGCTGGCCGGCCTGCTGCTCACCGCCGTCGGCGGGCTGGCGGCGGTGGCGGCCGACGGGATGCTGCTCCTGACCGGGGCGCTGTTCCTGTCCGGCGCGGCGGCCGCGAGCGCCAACGCCGCGTCGGGACGCGTGGTCGTCGGCTGGTTCCCGCCGCGCCGCCGCGGCCTGGCCATGGGTGTGCGGCAGATGGCCCAACCGGTCGGAGTCGGCGTCGCGGCGGTCTCGATGGCCGTGGTCGCCGACGCGCACGGCGTGAGCGCCGCGCTGCTGGTGCCGACGATCGCGTCGGTGGTGGCGCTGGTCGTCGTCGCCCTGGTCGTCGTCGACCCGCCGCGACCGGCGGCCGCCGCGGGCGGTGCACCCAACCCCTACCGCGCCGACGGTTTCCTCGCCCGCGTGCACGGCGTCTCGGTGCTGCTGGTCGTGCCGCAGTTCGTGGTGTGGACGTTCAGCCTGGTCTGGCTGGTCGAGGACCGCGGTTGGTCGCCGGCCGCGGCCGGCACCCTCGTCGCCGTGGCCCAGGTCGTCGCCGCCCTCGGCCGGATCGCCGCCGGCCAGCTCTCCGACCTCGTCGGGTCGCGGATGCGGCCGCTGCGCTGGGTCGCGGTCGCGGCGTCGGCCACGATGGGGTTGCTCGGCCTGGCCGCGGGGCTCGACGCCTCGGTGGCCGTGCCGCTGGTCGTGATCGCCACGGTGCTCACCGTCGCCGACAACGGGCTCGCGTTCACCGCCGTCGCCGAGCGCTCCGGGCCCTTCTGGTCGGGCCGCGCCCTCGGCGTGCAGAACACCGCCCAGTTCCTCACCGCCGCCCTGGTCCCCCCGCTCGGCGGCCTGCTCGTCACCGAGGTCGGGTACGCCGCCACGTTCGCCCTCGCCGCCCTCCTCCCCCTCGCCGCCGTCGCGCTGGTCCCCGTCCGCGCCGAGCACGCCCTGTCCTGATCGACCCTGCGGTGGTCTCGAGACGGCCGTGGCCGGCCTCCTCGACCAGCGTCGGTCGCCGTGGGCGTGGACGCTGCGGGGGTCTCGACTCGACCACCGTCGGCGCTGCGGGTCAGCGGCGGCGGGTGACGGTGGCGGGGAGGTGGGTGCGGGGGGACATCCGGGCGCCGTGGCGGGGGCGACGGAGGCCGGCGAGGTAGACCAGCAGCGGGACCCGGCCGCGCTGCGGCCGCCAGGGCTCGAGGAACTCCTCGAGCTCGTCGTCGTCGAACGGCGTGCCGGTGAGTGCCCAGCCGACGTCCTTGGCGACGTGGTAGTCGCCGAAGGACACCGCGTCGGGGTCGCCGAAGGTGCGCTGGCGGACCTCGGCGCAGGTCCAGCGACCGATGCCGGGCAGGCTGCAGAGCCGGCGCTCGGCCTCCTCGGGCGTCACCCCCACCGCCCGCTCGAGCGACTCGGCCACCCGGGCGGCGGTCACCAGGGCGCGCGACCGGGCGGGGTCGACGTGCATCCGCAGCCACTCCCACGAAGGGACCGTGCGGAGGGTGGCGGCGTCGGGCTGCACCCACAGCCGGCGGTCGGCGCCGGGGCCCGGGGCCCGCTCGCCGAAGCGGTGCACCAGCATCCGGAACCCGGCGAACGCCTCCTGCCCGGTCACCTTCTGCTCGATGATCGCCGGCACCAGCGCCTCCATCAGCAGGCCGGTGCGGCCGAGACGCACGTGCGGGTGGTGGCGGCGGGCCTCGACCAGCACCGGGTGGCGCGGCTCGAACCCGTCCCAGCTGTCGAGGGCGCCGAGCATGGCCGGCAGCGACTCGAGCGCCCACGCCGCGCCGCTCCCCCAGGCCTCGCCGTGCACCTCGCCGTCGGCGGGCCGCGCCGTGATCGCCAGGGTGGCCGGGCCCTCGGGGGTGCGGATGCCGCGCCAGGTGCGGCCGTCGTCGTCGACGCGGAACGTGGGGTCGCCGCCGCCGCGCTGGTGCAGGCGCAGCGGACGCAGGCTGCACGGCCAGTCGGGTCGCCAGACCCGCTGCCGACCCGCCGCGTGCGCCGTCGTACCCACCCGGACAGGGTAGGAGGCGGTGCCGACAACGGCCCTACGCTGCCCCGCATGACGCTGCTCACCACCGACGAGGCACGGGTCCGCACGCTCACCCTCGACCGGCCCGAGGCGCTCAACGCCTTCAACGAGGCGCTGTACGACGCCCTCGCCGACGCGCTGCTCGCGGCGCGCGAGGACCCCGAGGTGGCGGTGGTGCTGCTCACCGGCAGCGGGCGCGCCTTCTCGGCCGGGACCGACCTGCTCGAGATGCACCGGATCGCGACCGACCCGACGTTCGAGCGCGGCCGGCACGGGTTCCCGGGGCTCATCGACGCGCTCGAGGCGTTCGACAAGCCGCTGGTGGTCGCGGTCAACGGCGTGGGCCTCGGCATCGGGGCGACCGTGCTCGGGTTCGCCGACCTGGCGTTCATGTCCTCGACCGCCCGGTTGAAGTGCCCGTTCACCAGCCTGGGCGTCGCACCCGAGGCGGCGTCGTCCTACCTGCTCCCCCGGCTGGTCGGCCGGCAGGACGCCGCCTGGATGCTGCTCTCAGCCGAGTGGGTCTCGGCGGCCGAGGCGCTGGCGATGGGCCTGGTCTGGCGGGTGTGCGAGCCCGAGGACCTGCAGGCCGAGGCGCGGCGGCACGCCACGGTCCTGGCGTCGCGCCCAGTGGCGTCGCTGGTCGCGGTGAAGCGCGCCATGACCGCCCCGCTGCGCGCCGAGGTGGCGGCCGCGCGCGAGCGCGAGAACGCCGCCTTCGCCGAGCTGATGGGCGGTCCGGCCAACCTCGAGGCGCTCGCCGCGTTCGCCGAGGGCCGCGAGCCGGACTTCACCGGCCTGTGACGGGGGGTGGGTCCGTGTTGGATGCAGGCATGCTGCTCTCCGAGGTCGTGACGACGTCCGCCGCGGTGGCCGCCACCCGCTCGCGCAAGGAGAAGGTGGTCGCGATCGCCGACCTCCTCCGCCGCGCGTCCGGCGGTCCGGAGGTCGAGGTCGTGACGTCGTACGTCGCGGGGTCGCTGCGCCAACGGCGTACCGGGGTGGGCTGGCGCGGGCTCGGCGCGCTGCCCGAGCCGGCCGAGGCGCCGTCGCTGACCGTCGCCGAGGTCGACGCGGCGTTCGAGCAGATCGCGGCGCTGGCGGGCGCGGGGTCGCAGGCGGCGCGCACCGCGGCGGTGGCGGCGCTGTTCGGGCGGGCGACCGCAGAGGAGCAGCGGTGGCTGCGGGGGCTGGTCACCGGCGAGGTGCGCCAGGGCGCGCTCGACGCGCTGGTGCAGGAGGCCGTGGCCGTGGCGGCCGGCCTGCCGCTCGCCGCGGTGCGACGCGCCGCGATGTTGGCGGGGTCGACCGTGGCCGTCGTCCGCACCGCCTTCGAGGACGGCGAGGAGGCGCTGGCCGCGATCGGGCTCGAGGTGGGCCGGCCGGTGCTGCCGATGCTGGCGTCGTCGGCGCCCACCGTGGCCGAGGCGCTCGCCAAGGTCGGCGGCGAGGGTGCCGTCGACACCAAGCTCGACGGCATCCGGGTCCAGGTGCACCGGCGCACCGACCCCGACGAGGTCCTGGTGGTCACCCGCAGCCTCGACGACATCACCGCCCGGCTGCCCGAGGTCGTCGAGGTGGCACGGTCGCTGCCGGCGGCGTCGTACGTGCTCGACGGCGAGGTGCTCGCCCTCGACGAGGCCGGGCGCCCCCGACCGTTCCAGGAGACCGCCTCGCGCACCGCGATGGACGCCGGTGTCCGGGTCACGCCGTTCTTCTTCGACGTGCTGCACCTCGACGGCCGCGACCTGCTCGACCGGCCCGGTCACGAGCGCGCGGCCGCGCTGGAGGGCCTGGTGCCGCCGGAGCTCCGCGTGCCGCGCCTGGTGACCTCCGACCCCGCCGCGGCCGAGTCGTTCGCCGCCGACGTGCTGGCCGCGGGCCACGAGGGCGTCGTCGTCAAGGACCTCACCGCGCCGTACGCCGCCGGCCGCCGCGGCGCCGCGTGGGTCAAGGTCAAGCCGGTGCACACCCTCGACCTGGTCGTCCTCGCCGTCGAGTGGGGCTCGGGCCGGCGCAAGGGCTGGCTGTCCAACATCCACCTCGGCGCCCGCGACCCCGACCGGCCCGGCGAGCTCGTGATGCTCGGCAAGACGTTCAAGGGGATGACCGACGAGATGCTCGCCTGGCAGACCGAGCGCTTCCTCGCCCTGGCCGAGGGACCCACCGACGGCTGGGTCGTCCGGGTGCGGCCCGAGCAGGTCGTCGAGATCGCGATCGACGGCCTGCAGCGCTCGACCCGCTACCCGGGCGGGGTCGCCCTGCGGTTCGCCCGGGTGGTCCGCTACCGCGACGACAAGACGGCCGCCGAGGCCGACACGCTCGCCACGGTCAAGGAGGTGGGCCGGGTCGACTGAGAGGCGTCCACGGGCCTGCAACTCACGGTTGCAGGATGGTTACCATCGGCGGGTGACCACCGCCCCCGGCGTGCCCGAGACCGACGGCCGGCGCCGCGCTGCCGCCGTACGCCGGCGGGCGCGGGAGGCCGAGATCATCGCCGCGACGCGGGCCGAGTTCGACCGCCAGGGCGTCGGCGAGATGCGCATCGAGGACATCGCCACGGCCGTCGGCATCAACCGCGCGATCGTCTACCGGGTCTTCACGGGCAAGGAGGAGCTCTTCGCCCTCACCCTGGTCAGCTACCTCGACGAGCTGCGCGACGCGCTGGCCGAGGCCGCCGCGTCGACCACCGTGCCCGCCGACCGGCTCGCGGCGATCGTGAGCGCCTTCGTCGACTACGGCGTCGCGCACCCGGCGTTCGTCGACTGCGCCCAGGCGCTGATGCGCCGGCGCGGCGACGACCTGCTGGCGGAGATCGCCGAGAGCGCGCTCTACCGGCTCGGGCTGGCGATCTCGTCGTGCCTGACCATCCTCACCACCGCCCTCGAGGACGGCGTCGCCTCCGGCGACCTCACCCTGGCCAGCGACTCGGCGCTGATGGCCAACACGCTCTACGCCAGCGGCCTGGGCGCGCTCCAGCTGGCCCGGGTCGGGATCCTGGTCACCGAGACCTCCCCCGGCGTCCCGACGGTCGGCTCGATCTCGGCCGACCAGGTCCGCGACCAGCTGGTGGCCTCGGCCCTCGCCCTCGCCGGCGTCACGCGCTGAGGTTGCCGTTCCCGTGCGATCGCGCGGGAACGACAGATCCGGAGGCCCGAAATCTGTCGTTGCCGTTCGATCGCGCGGCAACGACAGTTTCGACACCGCCGTCGACGACCAGCCGTCAGGCGCGCTCGAGGATCGCGACGACGCCCTGGCCGCCGGCGGCGCAGACGGAGATGACGCCGCGGCCGGTGCCGCCCTCGGACATCGCGAGCAGCTTGGCCAGCACGTTGACGATCCGGCCGCCGGTGGCAGCGAACGGGTGGCCCGCGGCGAGCGAGGAGCCGTGCACGTTGAGCTTGCTGCGGTCGATCGAGCCGAGGGGCGCGTCGAGGCCGAGGCGCTCCTGGCAGAACACCGGGTCCTCCCACGCCTTGAGCGTCGAGAGCACCTGGGAGGCGAAGGCCTCGTGGATCTCGTAGTAGTCGAAGTCCTGGAGGGTCAGGCCCTCGCGCTGCAGCATCCGCGCCATCGCGTACGCCGGCGCCATCAGCAGGCCCTCGCCGCCGTGGACGTAGTCGACGGCCGCGGTCTCGTGGGCGGTCAGGTAGGCCAGCACCGGGAGCCCGTGCGCGGCGGCCCACTCCTCCGAGGCCAGCAGCACGACGGAGGCGCCGTCGGTCAGCGGCGTGGAGTTGCCGGCCGTCATGGTGGCCGCCTCGCCCTTGCCGAAGACCGGCTTGAGCCCGCCGAGCTTCTCCGCGGTCGAGTCGGCGCGCAGGTTGGTGTCGCGCTCGACGCCGCGGAACGGCGTGACCTGGTCGTCGAGGAACCCGGCGTCGTACGCCGCGGCGAGGTGCTGGTGGGAGGCGGCGGCGAGCTCGTCCTGCTCCTCGCGGCCGACCTGCCACTCCAGCGCGGTGAGGGCCGCGTGCTCGCCCATCGACAGGCGGGTGCGCGGCTCGCCGTTCTGCGGGATCTCCAGCCCGATGTCGCCGGGGCGGATGGCGCCGAGCGCCTTGACCCGGCTGGCGGTGTCGCGGGCGGCGTTGACCTTCATCAGCTTCTTGCGCAGCTTGTCGCTGATCGCGACGGGCGCGTCGGAGGTGGTGTCGGTGCCGCCGGCGATGCCGACCTCGATCTGCCCGAGCGCGATCTTGTTGGCCACCTGGATCGCGGCCTGCAGGCCGGTGCCGCAGGCCTGCTGGATGTCGGTGGCGGGGGTCTCGGGCGAGAGCCTGGAGCCGAGCACGGACTCTCGGGCGAGGTTGAAGTCGCGCGCGTGCTTGAGCACCGCGCCGGCGACGACCTCGCCGAGCCGCTCGCCCTCGAGGCCGAAGCGGGTCACCAGGCCGTCGATGGCGGCGGTGAGCATGTCCTGGTTGGACGCCTCGGCGTAGGCGCCGTTGGAGCGGGCGAACGGGATGCGGTTGCCGCCGATGACGGCGACCCGACGAGTCTTCTCGATCATGCAACCATACTGACGGGTAACCAGGTCCGGTCCAAGCCACTGAGGGCCAGGTCACGAAATGTGGACACAGAGTTACACCCACGATCCAATCGAGGGGCGGCACCCGGCACGCCGCCCTCCCGACCGAACCAGAAGAGCTGAGGCAGCGACCCGCATGAGCGACAAGTACCAGGGCTTCACCACCACTCCCGTCGGCAAGATCCTCGTCAAGAACCTCGGTCTGCCCAGCCCGACCCGGCTCGAGCGCTGGACCGAGGGCGCCCCGCTGGTCGACGGCACGGTGCTGGTCGGCGGCCGGGGCCGGCTCGCCGAGTCGGTGCCCGGCCTGCTCGACGTCCTCGGCATCGCCTCGACGACCGTCGCCCCGGAGGGCGGCCGGGTCAAGGGCCTGGTCTTCGACGCGACCGGCCTGACGTCGTCCGGCGACCTCGTCGCCCTGCGCGACTTCTTCACCCCGGTGCTGCGCAGCCTCGACGCGTGCGCGCGCGTGGTCGTCATCGGGACGCCGCCCGAGCAGGTCACGGGTTCCGAGCGCGTCGCGCAGCGCGCCCTGGAGGGGTTCACCCGCAGCCTCGGCAAGGAGATCGGCCGCGGCTCGACCGTGCAGCTGGTCTACGTCGCCGAGGGCGCCGAGGGCGCGGCCACCAGCACGCTCGGGTTCCTGCTGTCCCCCAAGTCGGCCTACGTCTCCGGCCAGGTCGTCCGCATCGGCGCGCACGACACGCCGTCGGGCCCGACCGCGACCGTCACCGACCAGGCCACGCCGCTGGCCGGCAAGATCGCCCTGGTCACCGGCGCCAGCCGCGGCATCGGCGAGCAGATCGCCCGGGTGCTGCACCGCGACGGCGCCACCGTCGTCGGCGTTGACGTGCCCCAGGCCGCCAGCGAGCTGCAGGGCCTGATGCGCGAGCTCGACGGCGACTGGCTGACCCTCGACATCACCGGCAAGGACGCGCCGCAGCGGATCGCCCACCACCTCGCGACCAAGCACGGCGGCGTCGACGTCGTCGTCCACAACGCCGGGATCACCCGCGACAAGAAGCTCGTCAACATGGACGAGTCGCGCTGGGACTCGGTGATCGCGGTCAACCTCACCGCCCCCGAGCTGATCACCCGCGAGCTGCTCGACCAGGGCGTGGTCAACGACCTCGGCTCGATCGTCGGCGTGGCCTCCATCGCCGGCATCGCCGGCAACGTCGGCCAGACCAACTACGCCGCCTCCAAGGCCGGCGTGATCGGCCTCGTCGACTCCCTCGCCGACGAGCTCGCCGAGCAGGGCCGGGGCATCACCGTCAACGCCGTCGCGCCCGGCTTCATCATCACCCAGATGACCGCCGCGGTGCCGTTCGCGACCCGCGAGGTCGGCCAGCGCCTCAACGCGATGGCCCAGGGCGGCCTGCCGGTCGACGTCGCCGAGACGATCGCCTGGTACGCCCACCCCGGGTCGAGCCAGGTCAACGGCAACGTCGTCCGCGTCTGCGGCCAGATGATGCTCGGGGCCTGACCCGGTGAGCGCCGTGCCCACGCTGCTGAAGGCGGCCCTGCCGTCGATCCCGGTCGTCAACCAGCTGCCCGGGGTGAAGAAGGCCCCGGTCTCCGGGTTCACCGGACTGACCCGCACCCGCCCGCCGGTCACCGTCGAGCGCGCGCACGTCGAGGCCTACGCCCGCGTGTGCGGGTTCCCGGTCAAGGACGTCGTCCCGCTGCCCTACCCGCACCTGCTGGTCTTCGACCTGCAGATGGCGATCATGAGCGACCCGGCCTTCCCCGCCCCCGCCATCGGCACCGTGCACCTGGAGAACTCGATCACCCAGCACCGTCCGGTCGCCGTCCGGGAGACCCTCGCGGTGACCGCCCGGGTCGGCGCGCCGGTGGCGCACGCCAAGGGCCGGGTCTACGAGTTCGTCACCGAGGTCCGCTCCGACGGTGAGCTGGTCTGGGAGGAGACCTCGGCCTACCTGCGGCGCGGTCGCGGCGAGGACGGTGCGTCGTACGGCGCGGTCTTCCCCGACGCCCGGCCCACCGGCGCCCAGTGGCGGCTGCCGGCCGACCTGGGCCGCACGTACGCCGCCGTCTCCGGCGACGCCAACCCGATCCACCTCTACCCGGTGACGGCCAAGGCCCTCGGCTTCCCGCGCCAGATCGCCCACGGCATGTGGACGATGGCCCGCTGCGTCGCGGCGCTGGAGAACCGGCTGCCCGACGCCGTCCGCGTCGACGTGGCGTTCAAGAAGCCGGTGCTGCTGCCCGGCACCGTCGCCCTCGGCGTCACCCCCGTCGACCAGGGCTTCGCCTTCGGCCTGACCAGCCCGGGCTCCGGCAAGCCCCACCTCGCGGGCCGCACCACCGCCCTCTGAGCCGCCCCTCCGCGATAGTCGTGGACCTTTCGCACGCGTGCAGAAGGTCCACGACTATCGCGCGGGGTGGGGTTGGTCAGCGGGTGCGGGGGCGGATGAGCCCCTCCTGCGCCACGGAGGCGACGAGGGTGCCGTCCTGCTGGAAGACCCGGCCGATGGACAGGCCGCGGGCGCCGGACGCCGAGGGCGACCACTGGTCGTAGAGCCACCACTCGTCGACCCGGAACGGCCGGTGGAACCAGATGGTGTGGTCGAGCGAGGCCATCTGCACCTGGGACGGGTCGGCGGGGTGGGCGGCGAGCGCGGCTCCGAGGAGCGAGACGTCGCTGGCGTAGGTGAAGGCGGCGAGGTGATCGAGGGGGTCGTCGCCCATCGCGCCCTTGATCCTGATCCACATCCGCGCCTGCGAGGGGTGGGCGGGGTCGGGCTCGAGGCCGTGCTGGGAGTTGCCGAGCCACCGGACGTCGAGGGCGGCCCACTCCTTGCCCAGGGCGTCGGCGTCGGCGTTGCCACCGTCGCGCATCAGGTCGACGAGGTCGAGGCCCTCCTCGGGCGGCTTGACCGCGGGGATGACGTCCTGGTGGTCGAACCCGTCCTCGGCGCGCTGGAAGCTGAGCGTCTGGTAGTAGATCGGCCGGCCGTGCTGGCGGGCCATCACCCGGCGGGTGGCGAACGACTTGCCGTCGCGGATGCGCTCGACGTCGTAGATGACCGGCACCTGGTAGTCGCCCGGCAGCAGGAAGTAGGAGTGCAGCGAGTGCACGTGGAACTCCCCGGGCACCGTGCGTGACCCCGCCACCAGCGCCTGCGCCGCCACCTGCCCGCCGTACACGCGCTGCCGGGTGGACGCCGGCTGCTTGCCGCGGAACAGGTCGACGTCGAGGTACTCCAGGTCGAGGAGGGAGATCAGCTCCCGGGCCGGGTCGGGCGCGGTCACTGGTCCTCCTGGTCGGTGGTGTCGTCGGGCTCGAGCCCGGCCAGGAACTGCTCGAACTGCTGGCCGATCTCCTCCCCCGTCGGGATCGGCTGGTCCTGGGCGAGCAGGCTCGAGCCGCTCTCCTCGGCCTGGGCGAACGCGTCGTACTGCCGCTCGAGCGAGGCGACGACGTCGCCGACCTCCTCGTTGGCGGCCAGGTACGTCGCGATCTCCTCCTCGCGCTCGTCGCCGGCGACCCGCAGGGCCGTCAGGTCGAGGGTGAGGCGGCCGGACCGCTCGACGTGCTCGAGCAGCATCACCGAGGCGCGCGGGTAGTCGAGCTGGGCCAGGTAGTGCGGGATGTGGGCGACGAAGCCGAGGGCGTCACGGCCCCACTCGCCGAGCCGGATCTCCAGCAGCGCCTGGGCGCTGCTCGGCACCCGCAGCTCGCCCTGCCACGGGTTGGCGGCGCGGATCAGGCCGGGGTCGTTGGCGTGGTGGGTGACCGCGATCGGGCGCGTGTGCGGCACCGCCATCGGCACCGACCCCATGCTCACGACCAGCGTCACGCCCAGCCGCTCGACCACCTCGCCGACGGCGCGGCAGAACGCCTCCCACCGGTTGTCCGGCTCGGGCCCCTGCAGCAGGAGGTACGGCGTGTCGCCGGCGTCGCGCAGCAGCCGCACCACCAGGCGGGGGGCGTCGTAGGAGGCGTAGTGGTCGCGCACGAACGACACCGGGGGACGCCGCGCCCGGTAGTCGTGGAACTGGTCGACGTCGAACGTCGCGACGACCGATCCGCCGTCGCCGAGCGACGTCAGGTGCTTGGCCGCCAGGGCCGCGGAGCTGCCGGCGTCGAGGAACCCGTCGAGCGCCACCACGAGGGTGAGCGAGTCGAGCCCGTCGAGAGCAGGCACATCGTCGAGGATGTGGACCAAGCGTTCAGAGCTCACCCGTCCAGACTAGTGACCGGCTGCGGCCGCCTAGCTCGGGGTGGTCGGTGAGGTGGTCGGCGGGCTGGAGGGACCGGACGGCCCGGCCGGCCCGGTCGGCGGCGGCGTCGGCGGCGGCTCGACCGGCTTCGGCGCGTAGGTCTCGGCCATCAGCTCGGCGGCCCGGCGCGCGACCTGGTCGAGCGAGAGGTCGAGCAGCTCGCGGACGACGTCGCGCGGCTCGTCGCCGACCGAGACCTCGAACGCCTCGAGCACCATCCACGGGGCGTCGTCGCCGTAGGTCTGCGCGAGCCACTCGCACACCCACCACGCCAGCGCGTAGTGGACCGCGGCGTCGTCGTCGTTGAACGACTCGTCGGTCGGCATCGTGGTGAGCCGGCCGCTCGCCGCGGCGCGGACCGCCTCGTCGGGTACGTCGCGCCGGCTCGGCGCCAGCGCCTGCACCGAGACCCACTCCGCGATGCCCTCGCTCAACCAGACCGGGGCGGCGTCGTCGTGCTCGGCGACCGCGAGGTGGACCAGCTCGTGGCGGACGAGCCGGTCGAGGTCGGCGTCGACCCGGCGCGCTCCCGCCACCGGCAGCATCTCGGGGCTCAGCGCGAAGCGGGTCGAGGCGATGGTGGTGTCGTCGGTGCCGGTGGGCACCGTGAACGCCACGCCGTCGAGGGCCTGCGGGTCGCCGCCGGGCAGGTCCTCGAAGCTGTCGAGGAACCGCGGGTCGGACAGGGCGTAGACCACGGCCTGCGAGCCCCACTCGGTGTAGGGCACCCGGGCCGAGACGTCGGCGATGCCCCGCTCGACCGAGGCGACGATGCCGGCGGCCTCGCGCCGGCTGGCGGTGTCGAAGACCCCCAGGACGCCGGCCCCCTCCCGGACCTGGATCGGCTCGGTGTCCCAGGGCTGCTGCAGGCCGAGGTTGTCGGCCTCCCAGGCGCGGTCGGTGGTCGAGCTGATCCGGAACCCGCCCCGGGCCGGGACGAAGCGGAACCGGTCGATGGTGCGCACCGGCTGCACGTCGTACGGCGTCAGCTGCACGAGCACCTCGACCACGCCCCAGTAGGCCCGGTCGGTGCGCACCAGGCTCGCGGGGAGCAGCCGGTGGGAGAAGGTCGCGAGCGGGAGCTGCGCCAGGTTGGCGAAGTAGCCGCTCTCCGTCGTGCGCAGCGCGGGGTCGGCGGTCAGGCTGCCGAGGAAGCCGTCGCGGTCGCGGGTCAGCACCGCGGCGGCGCGGTCGTCGAGCAGCGCCTGCAGGTCGGCGGCGAGGTCGGTGGAGACCTTCGGCAGCTCCGACGCCGGCGCCGGCCCGGCGTCGGGCGTGCCGGCGGCCGACGGGGCGGGCGGGGTGGCGCTCGCCGCGGGTGGCGGCGCCGACGACGAGCCGCCGGAGCAACCCGTCAGGACGAGGCAGCCCGCGAGGGTCGAGGCGAGCGCGCTGCGTGCCGCCCTAGGGCGCGTCGACACGGTCGACCAGCACTCCCCCGTCGGCGAGGGCGGTGACGTCCTCGACGATGCCGAGAGCCAGGGCCTGCGGGGTGAGGCCGATGCGCTCGAGGATCCGGTCGCGCTTGGCGTGGTCGAGGAACTGCTGCGGGATGCCGTGCAGGCGGAACGGCGTGGTGACGCCGGCGGCGTTGAGGGTCTGGAGCAGCACCGAGCCGCAGCCGCCCACGACGCCGTTGTCCTCGACGCTCACGACGAGCTGGTGCTGGCGGGCGAGCTCGACGATGGCCCGGTCGACGGGCTTGACCCAGCGCGGGTCGACCACCGTGACGCCGATGCCCTGCTGGACCAACCGGTCGGCCACGTCGACGCACACCGCGGCCATCGACCCGACCCCGACGACCAGCACGTCGAAGGACCCCTGGCGCACCAGCACGTCGGCGCCGCCGGCCTTGCCGATCGCGGGGATGTCGTCGGGCGGGGAGCCCTTGGGGAGGCGCAGCACGGTCGGCGCGTCGTCGACCTCGACGGCCTCGCGCAGCAGCTCGCGCACCCGGGCGCCGTCGCGCGGCGCGGCGATCCGCAGGCCGGGCACCACCTGGAAGATCGACATGTCCCACATGCCGTTGTGGCTGGCGCCGTCGTCACCGGTGACGCCGGCGCGGTCGATCACGAAGGTGACCCCGCAGCGGTGCAGGGCGACGTCCATCAGCACCTGGTCGAAGGCCCGGTTGAGGAAGGTCGCGTAGATGGCGACGACCGGGTGCATCCCGCCCATGGCCAGGCCCGCGGCGGAGGTGGCGGCGTGCTGCTCGGCGATGCCGACGTCGAACGTGCGGTCGGGGTAGTGCGCCTGGAACTTGTCGAGGCCCACCGGGTGCATCATCGCGGCGGTCATGGCGACGATGTCGGGGCGCTCGGCGCCGAGGGCGACGATCTCCTCCGAGAACGCATCGGTCCAGATCCGGCCCTTGGCCGCGCTCTCGCCCGACTCGACGTCGAAGGGCCCGATCTGGTGGAACTGGTCCTTCTCGTGCCGCTCGGCGGCGTCGTAGCCGAAGCCCTTGCGGGTGATGGCGTGCACGATGACCGGGCCGTCGAAGCGCTTGGCCTGGACGAGCGCCTGCTCCATCGCGGTGCGGTCGTGGCCGTCGATCGGGCCGACGTACTTCAGGCCGAGGTCCTCGAACAGGCCCTGCGGCGCGATGGCGTCCTTGACGCCCTTCTTCATCGCGTGCAGGGCGTCGTAGGCCGCGGGGCCGACGCCCTTGACGGAGTTGAGGCGCTTCTTGACCAGGTCGAGGACCTGCTCGTAGCGGGGGTTGGTGCGCAGCGTCGTGAGCGCCGTCGCGAGGCCACCGATCGTCGGCATGTAGGAGCGGCCGTTGTCGTTGACCACGATGACCAGCCGGCTGTCCTGGGCGACCGCGATGTTGTTGAGCGCCTCCCAGGCCATCCCGCCGGTCAGCGCGCCGTCACCGATGACGGCGACGACGTGCCGCTCCTCGCCGCGGATCTGGTAGGCCTTGGCGAGCCCGTCGGCGTAGCTCAGCGCGGTGGAGGCGTGGGAGTTCTCCACGATGTCGTGGGGCGACTCGGCCCGGCTGGGGTAGCCCGAGAGCCCGCCCTCGGTGCGCAGCCGGCTGAAGTCGGCGGCGCGACCGGTGAGCATCTTGTGCACGTAGGCCTGGTGACCGGTGTCGAAGACGACGCGGTCGTGCGGCGAGTCGAAGACCCGGTGGATCGCCATGGTCAGCTCGACGACGCCGAGGTTGGGGCCCAGGTGGCCGCCGCCACGGGCGCAGCTGCTGACCAGGAGGTCGCGGATCTCGGTCGCGAGGACGGCGAGCTGGTCGTCGTCGAGCTCGCGGAGGTCGCGTGGACCGGTGATCGACTCGAGCAGGGACATGTGCCCGAGGCTACCTTTTCAGAGGTCGACGACGGCGATCGCAGCCTCGTGCAGGCTGCCCATCCACACCCGGCCCTCGTGCTCCCGCACCCCGGTGACCATGTGGTACGGCGTCACCTGCTGGTCCGGGTCGACCTCCACGTCGTGCACCAGCCGGCCCTCGTCGTCGTAGGCCTGGACGCGCACGGTCTTCTTCGGCTTGGGCTGCAGGCGCTCCGGCAGCCGGGTGGCGAGCCGGCGCAGCCCGAGGGGCCCGGTCTGCAGCCGTTCCACCACGGGGTCGCGCGGGCTGGCGATGGTGACCCAGATCAGGCCGTCGCTACCGCGGGCGATGTTGTCGGGGTAGCCGGGCAGGTCGGAGCAGAGCAGGTCGCGCATGCCCTTGCGGTTGCCGGCCAGCCACCGGCGCACGACGGTGCGGGCGCCGGTCTCGGCGACGCACACGTAGTCCTCCGCGGCCGACAGCGCCACGCCGTTGGCGAAGGCCAGGCCGTCGAGGACGACGGTGACCGTGCCGTCGATGTCGAGCCGGCACAGCCGCCCGGTCCGGGTGTTCTGGACGAAGTCGGCCTTCCAGTCCTCGATGCCGAACTTGGTGGAGGAGTCGGAGAACCAGACGGTGCCGTCGGAGGCGATGGCGGCGTTGTTGCAGAACTTCATCGGGGTGCCGGCGATCTCGCCGGTCACGGCCTCCACCGCGCCGCTGCGGGTGTCGACGCGCAGCAGCCCGCGGCGCGCGTCGCAGACCAGCAGCCGGCCGTCGAGGTCGATCTCGAGCCCGAGGGGCCGGCCCTGGGTCCGGGCGACCCGGTCGACCGTGGCCCCGTCGTGGCTGACCCGGAAGATCGAGCCGTCCTCGGTGCCGGTGAACACGGCGCCCTCGTCGGCCCCCGACGTGCCGACGACGACGTCCTCGGCGCCGGGTCCGGGGACGGGGTGGACGGCGAGCGTGCGGGTCATCGGAACAGCCTTCGGTAGTGGTCGGAGACGAGGAGCTCGGGCAGGACGAGCGCGGCCGCGCGGGCGAGGGGGCGGTCGAGGGCGACCGCCGGGTCGACAAAGACCATCTGTCTCCCCTCGTGGCACTCGACCTGGTCGTCGGTGAGGTCCGTGCGGGCGGCCCACACCTCGAAGTCGGCGGCGGGTCCCTCGGCCGACGCCGTGATCTCGTAGGCGCCCACCCGCCGCAGGTCGTCGGGGTCGAGCCGCACGCCGGTCTCCTCGGCCAGCTCGCGGCGGGCGGCGTCGGCGTAGGACTCCCCCGGCTCGAGGCCGCCGCCGGGCAGCGTCCACGTCTCGGGGGCGACGGGGGCGTGCTCGTCGCGCTCCTGGAGCAGGACCCGTCCACGGCCGTCGACGAGGGCGACGCAGGCGTAGCGCGTGCGACCGTGGGCCGCCCACCTCAGCTCGCGGTGGAGCGCGCTGCCGACCAGCGGGGGCAGGACCTGCGCCGCGGAGCGGCCGAGCGGCAGGTCAGGAAGGGTGGCCGGGTCGACGAGGACGATGCGGCGGCCCTCGTGGCACTCGACGTCGTCGTCGGTGAGGTCGACGCCGGCGACGTAGACGTGGACGGGGTCGGTCGTGCCGTAGGCCTCGTGGAAGACGTCGAGGGTGGTGTGGTGGCGCAGGGTGCCGCGCGGCAGGTCGAGCTCGGTCTCCTCCAGCAGCTCGCGGTAGGCGGCGTCCTCGACGTCCTCACCGTCCTCGACGTGGCCGCCGCACAGGCCCCAGGCCTCGGGGTCGATCGGCGCGTGCTCGTCGCGCTCCTGCAGCAGCAACCACCCGCGGCGGTCGACGAGGACCACGCAGGCGAAGGACGGCACGACGCCACCGTAGTGGCACGCTGTGCGGCATGACGCGCTCGAGGCCGGCCCTCGCCCCGGCCCTCGCCCTCATCCTGGCGACCACGCTCCTGGGCGTCCCGGGCCCGGCGAGCGGTGCGCCCGTCGCCTCAGCGACCGCGGTGGCCGAGCCGGCCCGGCCCCGCCTGCCCGTCACCGGGTGGGCGCTCGGCAGCCTGCCGCACCGGGTGCTGCGCCGCGACGCGCACGCCCTGAGCACGGTCAGCGTCGCGGCCGCCGCCCTCACCCCCGACGGCCGCGGGGTCGTCGCCCCGACGCGCGACGTCGTCGGCGTGGGCCGGGCCGCGCGGCGCGAGGGGCTCGCGACCGAGCTGCTGGTGAGCAACTACAGCAACGGGCTCGGCGGCTTCGACCCGCGCCGCGCGCACCGGCTGCTGTCCAGCCGCGCCGCGATCGAGCGGGTGGCCGACCGGCTGGCCGTGCTGGCCCGCCGCGGCGGGTGGGACGGCATCAACGTCGACCTCGAGCTGGTCCGGCGCGGCGACGCCGGGGGCCTGGTCGCCCTGTGCGCGGCCCTCCAGGCGGCCCTGCCCGCCGCCTCGACGGTCACCATCGACATCAGCGGGTCGACCTCGCTCCGCGCCTACCGTGCCCGCGGCTACGCCCTGGGCCGGCTCGGCCGGGTGGTCGACCGCATCGAGCTGATGACCTACGACCAGCACGGCCCGACGTGGTCGGGACCCGGCCCGGTCGGTGCCCTGGGTTGGCAGCGCCGGGCGGTGCGGACCGCGCTGCGGGTCGTGCCCGCCGAGCGCGTCGACCTCGGTGTCGCCGGCTACGGCTACACCTGGCCGGCCGCCGGGACCGGTCGCACGGGACGCACCGTCACCCCGGCGGCGGCGCGGCGCCTGAGCCGCGAGGCCGGCGTCCGGCCGGTGTGGCACCCGCGCTCGGGCGAGTGGTCGGCGCGACTGCCCGGCGGCACGATGATGTGGTGGTCGGACGGGCGGTCGTTCCGCCAGCGCGTGCTCCTGGCCCGCCGGCTCGGGGTGCACGGCCTGGCGCTCTGGCGGCTGGGCTCGGCCGACCCGCTCCCGTGACACCGGCCACGGAGCGTCACAGCCGCGCCCGGTAGCGGGTGCCGCGCAGGGCGTCCTCGACCAGCCCGACCTCCCGCCGCAGCGCCAGCAACCGGGCGTCCTCGGCGAGCCAGGTGTCGACGGCGTCGTCGACGACGTCGGGTGGCACCAGGTCGCGCAGCTCGCCGCGCGCCTCGCTCAGCCCGCGCCGGCACGCCGCCTGCATCGACTCCACGTGCAGCACCGCGAACCTGGCCAGGAGGACGACGTGGCGGCGCAGCGTGGGGTAGGACCGGAACTCCGGCGGGCTGACGTCGAGCAGCCACGCCTCGGCCGTGGCCTCCCACCGGGGCGCGTCGGGCGGACGGACGGCGGCGGGCCAGCCTGGCGGGACGACGAGGTGCGACATGCCCGCATCGTATCGAACAGGTGTTCGATCACGCCAGGAGGCTGAACCGCACCTCGCGGGCGTCGTTGTCGACGTTGAGGTCGACCAGGCAGATGCTCTGCCAGGTGCCGAGCGCGAGCCGGCCGCCGAGCACCGGGACGGTCGCGTGCGGCGGCACGATCGCCGGCATCACGTGGGAGCGGCCGTGGCCGGGACTCCCGTGCCGGTGGCGCCAGCGGTCGTCGGCCGGCAGCAGGTCGCCGAGCGCGGCGAGCAGGTCGTCGTCGGAGCCGGCGCCGGTCTCGATCACCGCGATGCCGCAGGTGGCGTGGGGCACGAACACCTGCAGGAGCCCGTCGACCGGGCCGTCGGCCGAGGCGAACGCGGCGGCGTCGGCGGTGAGGTCGAGCACGACCTCGCGGTCGCCGGTCCGGTAGGAACGGGTCTCGGTGCGCACCGGGGTCAGCGCCCGTCGTCGAGGGCGCGCTCGAGCCGCTCGAGCTTGGCGGTCATCTCCCCCGTGCGTCCCGCGCGGATGTCGGCCTTGAGCACCAGGCCGACGCGGGGCGAGACCTCGGCGACGACGTCGACGGCGCGCTTGACGACGTCCATCACCTCGTCCCACTCCCCCTCGATGTTGGTGAACATCGCGTTGGTCTCGTGGGGCAGGCCCGACTCGCGGACGACGCGCACCGCGGCGGCGACGGCCTCGGCCACGCCTCCGTCGGCGTCACCGGACACGGGGCTGATGCTGAAGGCGACGATCATGCCGTCACGCTAGCCCCGAGGGGCAGGGGTCAGAACAGGGTGTACTGGTCGGAGCCGAGGAAGAACCCCCGCGAGCGCTCGGGGTCGATGCAGGTGACCCCGACGTCCTCGACGAGGCACAGGACACCGGTCGCCGCCGAGCCGCCCACCGAGCCGACCGCGAGCAGCCTGCCGCCCGGTTCGCGGATCGTGTCGCTGTTGCACTCCGCGGTGGCGCCCCGGTCCTCGAGGAGGACCCGTCCCACGTTCTCGGTGGGCCCGTTGCCGCAGTAGTCGGGGTCGGGGATGCCCCCGCTGGGCAGCTCGCAACCGACCAGGAAGGTCGGGTCGAGCAGGCAGTAGGTGCCGGCCGCGGTGCGGAACCGCCTCATCTGCACCGGCTCCTGCCCGGCCGCGTCGAACCGCGCCCGCGCCTCGTCGTACGTCGTGGGGCCCGGGCCGGGCGGCTCGACCGGCGTCTGGGTCAGTGTCGGGGTCGGGGGGCTCGGCGTGGCCGGCTCGGACGTCGGCTCCGACGCGGTCGGCGTGGACGTCGGCTCCACCGGCTCGCTCGTGGGCTCGCTGGTCGGCTCGCTGGTCGGCTCGGTGGTCGGCTCGGTCGCGGTCGAGGTGGTCTCGGACGTGGGCTCGGAGGGGGCGGCGGAGTCGGGCTCGTCGTCGCCGCACCCGGTGGCACCGAGGGCGAGGACGACGGCCAGCACCACGAGGGGAAGTCGGGTCACCGAGCCATCGTCGCGGCCGCGGACGTCGCCGCACCGCAACCGACGGGTGCTCGGCGCGCCGCCGGTCAACCGACCTCGAGGGGGCCGATCGCCGGGAGCCTGCGGCGCAGCACCGACAGCGCGTCGCGAGCCTGCGACTTGACGGTGCCGACGGCGATGCCGAGCACGTCGGCGGTCTCGCGCTCGGTCAGGTCCTCGAAGTAGCGCAGCACCACCACGGCCCGTTGGCGTGGCGCGAGCGACAGCAGCGCCTGCCGCAGCTCCTCCCGCTCCACGACGTGGTCGTCGAGCCTCCCGGTGGCCGCGCCCTCCGGGGGGTGGTCGGTGGTGACCTCGCGCCAGCGACGCGCGCGCCAGCGGTTGACGCTCTCGCGCGCCAGGATCCGGCGCACGTAGGGCTCGGGGTCGTCAGCGATCTTGCGCCAGTGCGGCACTGCCTTGATCAGCGCGGTCTGCACGAGGTCCTCGGCGTCGGCGTGGCTGCCGGTCAGCAGGTACGCCGTGCGGAGCAGGGCGTGCCTCCGCGCAGCGACGTACTCCTCGAACCCGTCCCGGTCAGCGGAGCTTGGCACGACGCCTCCGGACACCGCGGAGCAGCACGAGCAGGAGCATCAGGGAGCCCACGCCCAGGACGACCACCAGGCGCCGGTCGACCGCGCGGTCGGGCTCCGGCCCGTCCACGAGCGGTCCCCGCAGTGCGTCGGTAGCGACGACCAGAGCCGCCCGGCCCTGCGGGTGTCCGTCGAACGTCACGACCCGGTCGAGCGACCCGTCCCGGAGGTCGACGGTGTCGAGCCCGTTGCCCGAGGCGCCAGTGACGACGTGGTCGGCGTCGCGCCACCCGGCCACGTAGGCGTAGTCGGCCGCGACCGCACGAACCGTGCCGGCCGGGTCGGCCAGGTCGGCCACCATGAGGCGGGCGCCGAGGCCGTCGCGCGGAGCCCACACGACCCGGGTCCCGTCGGGACTGACGGCGATGCTGCCCGGCTCGGCGGCTGCCGGCAGCCGCGGGCCGGGGGTCACGGTGCCGTCGGGCGCGACGAACGACGTCCGGCGACCGTCGACGGTCAGGAGGCGGTCGCCGACGGAGGTGGCGTCGGCGAGGCCGAGCCATCGGCGCTCACCGGCCAGCCGCGGATCGTCGCGGGCCAGGTCCCAGACCAGGCTGCGGCCCGCCTGGCGGCTGCTACCCGTGTTGTCGGGGAGGGCGTCGTAGACGCTGTAGTCCGCGAGCAGGACGTCGTCCCCGGCCCAGGCCAGGCCCTCGACGACGACGCCGTACGACGTCTCGAGGTCGTGGCGACGCACCTCACCGGTCGTCGTGTCGTAGACCGCGACGCCGGTGGTGCCGAGTCCCCCCTCGACCGGCCCCTGGAAGCCGTAGGCGACGTGCCGGCCGTCGGGCGACAGCGCGAACCCGGCACCGTCCTCCGGCAGGGGTTCGTCGCCGGGAGCCGCCCCGGCGTCGGGGAGGTCGAGGAACCGGTACTCCCCGCTGGCCGAGATCCCCACCAGTCCCGACGTCGAGGAGAACAGGGAGGAGCGATTCGCTCCGGTCACCGCGACGAGCGGCCCGATCGGCCCGTCGTCGGCGGTGCCGCCGGTCCAGGCGCTGGGGACGTGCATCCGGTCGAGCAGCGGCAGCGGCTGATCGGTGCCCGCCGGCGCGACGTCCTGCCCGGACCCCGACACGACCGCCCCTGCGACACCGGCCATGCCGGCGACCACCAACAGGGCGAGGGCACCCGCTCCTGTCTGCCAGCGCCGGTGCCGCCGCCGCCCCCGGCCCCACAGGTCGGTGGAGTCGAGCGTGCGGGGGCCCTCGTCGGCCAGGTCGGCCAGGCGAGCGGTCAGCTGGTCGGTGGGTGCGGTCATCGGTCCTCCTCGGGTCCTCGACCACCTGCACGCGACGAGCGGCCCCGGTGGTGGGGTCCGGAGCCGAACTTTCTCAGACGGCCGGCAGCGGCTTGCGCCAGTCGCGGACCGTCACCTGGATCCGCTGCTCCGCGGAGCCGTCCCAGGTGACCGCGAGACCCTGCGCGGCGACCGCGTCGCGCACCAGCCGACCGACGGCACGGTCGGCCTCGGCCGGGTCGGTGCCGGGGGCGGCCAGCGGGCGGAAGGCGCTGAAGGTGAGGAACAGCGTGGCCTCGCCGTCGACGGCGTCCAGCAGCCGCTCGGCGTCCTGCTCGTGGAAGAACGTGTAGGCCCACTCGCCCGTCCGCTCGTCACCGATCTCGTCGGTGCCGCAGGTGTTGCAGCAGGTGAAGCACATCCGACCCAGCACGCCCTCGTGGGCCAGCCCGTCGTACGCCGCCGCGAGCCGGTCGAAGTCGCCGCCGCCGGGGGCCGCTGCGAGCTCGGCGGCCCGCCGGTCCCACTCCTCGCGGGCGATCCGGTCGGCCGCCAGCGCCTGCGCCTGCGGGTCGGCGTCGTCGAGCGGGTGGTCCTCGAGCACGACCCGCACGTGGTCGAGCTCGGCGAACCCGGGCCACACGAGGTCGCGGGCGATCTCCCGCAGCTCGGCCTCCTGCTCGCCGGTCGGCGGTGCACCCGGCTGGGGGTCGGGTCGGGGCTCGGGTGTCGGGCGGCGGAACGGATTGCGCATGGGGTCAGGCTGCGCGCCGACGGGGACCCCCAAACCACCCGGTTCCCGACGCTGGTCGAGGAAGGCGCGCCGGCGCCTGTCTCGAGACCTCCTCGACCAGCGTTCGCGTCAGGCCGACTGGCGACGGAGGTTGCGCAGCACGTACTGCATGATCCCGCCGTTGCGGTAGTAGTTGGCCTCACCGGGGGTGTCGATCCGGACGACGGCGTCGAACTCCACGTCGCCGGCGGTGACCCGGACCGTGCGCGGCGTGGTGCCGTCGTTGAGCCCGGTGATGCCCGAGATCGCGAACGTCTCCTCGCCGGTCAGGCCGAGCGACTCGGCGGTCTCGCCCTCGGGGAACTGGAGCGGGATGACGCCCATGCCGATCAGGTTGGAGCGGTGGATCCGCTCGTAGGACTCGGCGATGACGGCCTTGACCCCCAGCAGCGAGGTGCCCTTGGCGGCCCAGTCGCGCGAGGAGCCGGAGCCGTACTCCTTGCCGGCCAGGACGACGAGCGGCGTGCCGGCGGCGACGTACTTCTCCGAGGCCTCGTAGACCGTGGTGACCGGCCCGTCGTCCTGGGTGAAGTCACGAGTGAAGCCACCCTCGGTGCCGGGCGCGAGCTGGTTGCGCAGCCGGATGTTGGCGAATGTGCCGCGGATCATCACCTCGTGGTTGCCGCGGCGCGAGCCGTAGGAGTTGAAGTCGCGCTGGCCCACGCCGTGCTCGGCGAGGTACTGCCCGGCGGGGCTGTCCTTCTTGATCGCACCGGCCGGGCTGATGTGGTCGGTGGTGACCGAGTCGCCGAGCTTGAGCAGCACCCGAGCACCCTCGATGTCGGTGACGGGCTCGGGCTCGTCGGGCATCCCGTCGAAGTAGGGGGGCTTGCGCACGTAGGTCGACTCGGGGTCCCAGGCGAAGGTCTTGCCCTCGGGGGTGGGCAGCGACCGCCAGGTCTCGTCGCCGGCGAACACGTCGGCGTAGCCGTCGTCGAACATCTCCGAGGTGATCGCCTGGGCGATCACGTCCTCGACCTCCTTCGAGGTCGGCCAGATGTCCTTCATGAAGACGTCGTTGCCGTCCTGGTCCTGGCCGAGCGGGTCGTTGAACAGGTCGACGTCCATGGAGCCGGCCAGTGCGTAGGCGACGACCAGCGGCGGGGACGCGAGGTAGTTCATCTTGATGTCGGGGTTGATCCGACCCTCGAAGTTGCGGTTGCCCGACAGCACCGAGACGACCGCGAGGTCGTGGTCGTTGACGGCCTGGCTGACCTCGGGGATGAGCGGGCCGGAGTTGCCGATGCAGGTGGTGCAGCCGTAGCCGACGAGGTTGAAGCCGAGCTTGTCGAGGTACGGCGTGAGGCCGGACTTCTCGTAGTAGTCCGAGACCACCTTGGAGCCGGGCGCGAGCGTGGTCTTGACCCACGGCTTGCGCTCGAGGCCCTTCTCGACGGCCTTCTTGGCCAGCAGCGCCGCGCCGATCATCACCGACGGGTTGGAGGTGTTGGTGCACGACGTGATCGCCGCGATCGTCACCGCACCGTGGTCGATCTCGAACTCGGTGCCGTCCTCGAGCCGGACGCTCGCCTTGTTCGACGGGCGACCCTCGCCGGAGGCGGCGTGGGTGTGCCAGTCGTCGGGGGTGCCGCTGCCGTTGGCGTGGTCGGAACCGCCACCGCCGTTGGACGACGGCGCGTCGCTGGACGGGAAGGACTCCGCGGAGGCCTCGTCGACCTCGGACGTGACGCCCTTCGGCTTCTCCTGCTGGGGCACGCCGGGCTTGCGGTCGTCGCCGCCGGTGTCGCCGTCGGTGACGTAGTCGGCCAGCGCGGTCCGGAAGGCCTCCTTGGCCTCCGACAGCGAGACCCGGTCCTGCGGCCGCTTCGGGCCCGCGAGCGAGGGGACGACGGTGGCCAGGTCGAGCTCGAGCTTCTCGGAGAAGCGCGGCTCGACGTCGGGGTCGTGCCAGAGGCCCTGCTCCTTGGCGTAGGCCTCGACGAGCGCGAGCTGCTCCTCGGAGCGGCCGGTGAGCCGGAGGTACTTCGTCGTCTCCTCGTCGATCGGGAAGACCGCGATCGTGGAGCCGAACTCGGGGCTCATGTTGCCGATGGTGGCGCGGTTGGCCAGCGGCAGCACCGAGACGCCGGGCCCGTAGAACTCGACGAACTTGCCGACGACGCCGTGCTTGCGCAGCATCTCGGTGATCGTGAGCACCAGGTCGGTGGCGGTCGCGCCCTCGGGCAGGTCACCGTTGAGCTTGAAGCCGACGACGCGCGGGATCAGCATCGAGACGGGCTGGCCGAGCATCGCGGCCTCGGCCTCGATGCCGCCGACGCCCCAGCCGACGACGCCGATGCCGTTGACCATGGTGGTGTGGGAGTCGGTGCCGACGCAGGTGTCGGGGTAGGCCTGCAGGGTCGTCCGACCGTCTCCGGCGTCGACCTCACGCGTGAAGATCGTGCGGGCGAGGTGCTCGATGTTGACCTGGTGGACGATGCCGGTGCCCGGCGGGACGACCTTGAAGTCGTCGAAGGCGCCCTGGCCCCAGCGCAGGAACTGGTAGCGCTCGCGGTTGCGCTCGTACTCGATCTCGACGTTGCGCTCGAACGCCTCGGGCGTGCCGAACACGTCGGCGATCACGGAGTGGTCGATCACCATCTCGGCGGGCGCGAGCGGGTTGATCCGGGTCGGGTCGCCGCCGAGGTCGGCCATCGCCTCGCGCATCGTGGCCAGGTCGACCACGCAGGGCACGCCGGTGAAGTCCTGCATGATCACGCGCGCCGGCGTGAACTGGATCTCCTTGCTCGGGTCGGCCTCGGGGTCCCAGCCGGCGATCGCCTTGATGTCCTCGGCGGTGATGTCGGCGCCGTCCTCGGTGCGCAGGAGGTTCTCCAGCAGCACCTTGAGGCTGAACGGCAGGCCGGCGACGTCGAGCCCCTCACCGGTGACCGCGTCGAGGCGGAAGATCTCGTACGACGTCCCGTCGACGTCGAGGGTGCTCTTGGCGCCGAAGCTGTCCTTGCTGGGCATCAGCCGTCTCCTCGTGGGTGCTCGTGGTCCCGCCATCTTGCCGCCGCGCCGGTCGGCGCGGGTAGTAAGGCGGGCCTAACCCGCTGGCGAACTCTCTTGATGTCAAGATACACGATGTCGAGAAGCCGGCGCGAGATTTCACCGGTCCACCGGGGAAATCTCGGCCCCCGCCCCCACGCCACCCCCGATCGCCGTCCGTCGCCGTCCGTCGCGGTCCGTCGCGGTCAGCCGGGGTCGACCGACCCGGCGGCGACGTACTGCGCGATCAGCCGGCCGTTGTAGAAGCGACCGTGGGTCGCGGCGTCGTCCTCCTGCAGCACCAGCTGGTAGGTGTGCTTGCCCGCGGCGACCGGAAGCACGGTGGTGGCCGCCTGGGCCTGGTCGAAGTACCCGTCGTCGTCGCCGGTGTCCCAGTCGGTCTCGAAGACGACGGCGGCGCCGTCGCGCATGGTGACGTGCACGTAGCTCGTGGCGTCCCTGCTGTCGAAGACGGCCTGTCCGGTGAGGACCACGAACCCGGCCGCCGGCGCGGTGATCTGCACGGTGGCGGCGACGTCGTTGCCGCCGGTCATCGTGACGTTGCTCGTGGTGGCGCTGGCCCGGACGACGACGTTCCGCAGGGTGGCGTCCTTGACGTCCGCCCCGGTGATGCTCCCGTCCTTGACCTTGGACCCGGTCACGGCGCCGCCGGCCAGGTCGACGGTCCGGACCTGACCGTCCTTGATCTGCGGGGACCCGACGGAGTTCTTGGCGAGGCCGGACGCCACGGCGGCGCCGCCGCCCCCGAGGGCGACGACGAGGGCCAGGGTGGCGGTGACGTTCGCGTAGGACAGACGACGGCGGGAGGTGGTGGTGGTCACGGGGTGCCTCTCGTGCGGGTGCTGGAGCACTCATCCAACGACGGCTGTCGGGGGCCGCGCATGACCCGATGTCGTCATCCCGGGCTTGGCAGGTGTGCGCTACCGGGGTAGGTTCTCGCGCTTGTGCGCGACGCGGGGAGGGTCTACTGCCGGCTCCTGGTCGCCGGGTTCCGGCGGCAGTCGACCTACCGCCTGGCCGCGCTCGGGGGCCTGGTCGCCAACACGACGTTCGGTTTCCTCAAGGTGGCCATCCTGTTCGCCGCGGTGCGCGAGGCCGGGGGCGACCTCGAGGGCTACGACCTCGGCGCCGTGAGCGCCTACGTGTGGATCAGCCAGGCGATGCTGGGGTCGGTCAACCTGATGGGGCGCACCGACCTCGCCGAGCGGATCCGCACCGGCGACGTCGCCGTCGACTTCCTGCGCCCGGTCGACGTCCAGGGCGCGTTCGTGGCCACCGAGGTCGGGCGGTCGCTGTTCGCGTTCCTGCCCCGCGGGGTGCCGACGCTCGCGATCGGGGCCCTGGTCATCGGGGTGCCGTGGCCGGACGGCGTCGTCGCGCCGGTGCTGGGCATCCTCAGCCTGCTGCTGGCCGTCACCGTCTCGGCGACCACGGTCTACCTGGTGGCCACCGCGGGGTTCTGGCTGGTGGAGACCCGCGGCCTGCAGATCCTCTACATGATCGTGTCCGGGTTCTTCGCCGGGCTGTTCCTGCCGATCTGGTTCTTCCCCCACTGGCTGTTCGTGGCGGCCAGCGCCACGCCGTTCCCGTCGATGCTGATGTACCCCACCGACATCCTCGCCGGCCGGGTCGACGACGGCGGCGCCGTCGTCCACGTGCTCGTCCAGGTCGGCTGGCTGCTGGCCACGGTCGCGGCCGGTCAGTGGCTCACCCGGGCCGGCCGCCGGCGCCTGGAGGTGCAGGGCGGATGACGCAGACCTCGCGACTCGCCGACCGGACGGCGCCCTACCGCGCCGTGGTCGCGTCCCGGGTGCGGTCCCAGCGCAGCCACCGGGCCAGCTTCCGCGTCGACCTGGTGAGCAGCCTGCTCGTCGGGGTCGTCGAGCTCGCCGAGGTCGCGGTGCTCTACCTGCAGGTCGACCGCATCGGCGGCCTCGACCTGGCGGCCGTCCTGCTGGTCTTCGCGATCGCCGACATCGGGTTCTCCCTGGCCGACATGGTGGTCGGTCACTGCGACACGATCCCGACGTACGTCCGCGCCGGCACGCTCGACGTGTTCTACCTGCGGCCCCAGCCGCTGCTGCTGCAGCTGATGACCAGCGACCTGCAGCTGCGGCGGGTCGCGCGCGCTGCGGTCGGCGTCGCGGTGCTCGTCGCCGCGCTCGTCGTCAACGACGTGGCCTGGTCCCCCGCCGCGGTCCTGCTGCTCGCGACGGCGCTCGTCTGCTCGACGCTGACGTTCGCGGCCATGTTCGTGTGGGCCGCCGGCGTCCAGTTCTTCCTCATCGACGGCGCCGAGACGACCAACGCGTTCGTCTACGGCGGCCGGTACGCCGCCACGCAGCCGGCCACCGTGTGGGGCCGGCCGCTGCTGGTGGTCTTCGGCTTCCTCTTCCCGATGGCGTTCACCGCCTTCCTGCCGGTGGTGACGCTGCTCGACCTCGACCTCGACGGCGCCCAGCGGCTCGGCCTGCCGGACTGGATCGGCTGGACGGCGCCGCTCGCCGCCGTCTGGGCGTGGGCGCTCGCCGCGCTGAGCTGGCGGCTCGGGGTACGGCACTACCAAGGAGGCGGCGGATGACGACCGAGACGATCGTGCGGACCGAGGGGCTCGGCCGCGACTTCACCGTGCGCGACGGCCTGCGTCGCCGCACCGTCGTCGCGGTCGACGACCTCTCGGTCGAGGTCGCCGCCGGCGAGGCGGTCGGCTACATCGGTGCCAACGGCGCCGGGAAGTCGACGACGATCAAGATGCTCACCGGCATCCTGGTCCCCACCCGTGGCGAGGTGACCACGTGCGGGCTCCGGCCCGTGCCCGACCGGCGGCGCCTCGCCCGCGAGGTAGGGGTGGTCTTCGGTCAGCGCACCCAGCTGTGGTGGGACCTGCCGGTGCGCGAGTCGCTGCGCATCCTGGCCGCCATCCACTCGCTCTCCCCCATGCGCGAGCGCGAGCGCAGCGACGAGCTGATCGACCGGCTGGAGCTGGGAGAGTTCCTCTCGACCCCGGTGCGGCAGCTCTCGCTCGGGCAGCGGATGCGCGCCGAGGTGGCGGCGGCGCTGCTGCACTCGCCGCGGCTCGTGATCCTCGACGAGCCGACGATCGGGCTCGACGTGCTGTCCAAGCAGCGGCTGCGCGAGTTCCTCGTGGCCGAGCGCCGCACCCACGGCACCACGCTGCTGCTCACCACCCACGACATGGGCGACGTCGAGCGGTTGTGCGACCGGATCCTGCTCGTCGACCGCGGGTCGCTGGTCTTCGACGGCACCCTGGCCGGGCTGTCGGCCACGGTCGGCGCCGAGCGCGTGATGGTCGTCGACCTCGCCGCCCCCGGCGACCACGGCGTGCCCGACCTGGTCGACGTCGAGGGCACCCGGCACCGGGGCAGCGAGGGCGGCGGGCTGCGCCAGCGACTGTCCTTCGACCCCGGCGCCACCACGGCCGCCCGGGTCCTGGCCGAGGTGGCCCGGCACGCCGAGGTCCTCGACCTGGCGATCGAGGAGCCCGACGTGGAGGACGTCGTACGCCGGGTCTACGCGTCCCGGCGGTGAGCGGTCAGACGACCATGCCGAGGCGGCGGGCCTCGGCGACGTACTCGCCGTACTCGTCGAGCAGGGCGTCGATGAGCTGCTCGTCGCTGAGCGCGTCGATCGAACCGATCGGCTTGTAGTCGGCGTTGTCGATCACCCGCTCCTCGAGGTCGTCGAGCTTCTGCAGGAACTCGAAGGACTCCTTGCCGATCGAGAGGAACTTCCAGAAGATCGGCGCGGTCGAGACCTCGATGAGGGCCTGGACGGCCTGCGGCTTGGAGTTGGGCGCGCCGTCGGTGAGGAAGATCGCGAAGACCGGCTCGTTGGCCGGCCGCATGCCGGGCGGCAGGGCCACGTCGACGGCGCCCTCGACCTTCTTCTTGCGGCCGAACAGGCCCTTCTTCTCGCCCTGCACCACCTGCGGCGGCGGGAACCCGAAGTGGTCGCGCACGGTGCGGAACGCGCCGGCGTAGTCGGTGGTGCCCATCCGGCGTCCCTGCGTCAGGCGATCGACGGCGCCGGCGTAGTTGGTCAGCGGCACCTCGCCGAGGTAGGCCGCGCTGGAGTCGAAGACGAAGAAGTCGATCGCGCCGTCGTCGTCGAGCTGGGTCGCGAGCGCCAGGATGCGCTCGGTGAGGCGCTGGACCCGGCCCTCCTTGTACTCGCGCGACATCGAGCCGCTGAAGTCCATGACGACCGCGACCTTGGCGCGGCTGCCGAACAGGTTGCGCTTCTCCAGGCTGACCTTGGCCTGCTTGGCCAAGGAGACCAGCTCGGGGGCGGTGGACTCGACCTTGTCGAGGGAGATGGGCATCTGGGACCTTCCGTCGGGGGTGCGGAAGGCCATCCTGTCCGACCCGGACCAAAACAAAAGTGCGGCGAGGTGTCGGATGACACCCGGCCCGTTCGTGGAGAGGGTGACAGCACCCCCCGACGACTCACCAGGAGCACCCCATGCGCACCCTCATCGCCACCGCCTTCCTCTCCCTCGACGGCGTCGTCGAGGGCCCGGGCGGCGAGCCCGGCCACCGCAGCAGCGGCTGGACCTTCAAGGCCGTCGAGCACGACGACGCCGCCTACGAGCTCAAGGGACGCGAGCAGGAGGAGGCCACGGCCCTGCTGCTCGGCCGGGTCAGCTACCAGGCGTTCGCGCCGGTGTGGCCCGACATGACCGACGTCTTCCCGCGCTACAACGCGATGCCCCGGTACGTCGTCTCGACCACCCTCGACGAGGCCGCCCTCGAGCCGCGCTGGCCGGCCACCATCCTGCGCAGCCTCGACGACGTCGCGGCGCTCAAGGAGACCGAGGGCGGCCCGATCTCGATCCACGGCAGCGCGAGCCTGGTCCGCAACCTGACCGACGCCGGCCTCGTCGACCGCTTCCACCTCCTGGTCTTCCCGGTCCTGCTCGGCGCCGGCAAGCGCTACTTCAGCGAGACCGACAAGGCCCAGCAGGTGCTGCGGGTCACCGAGTCGCAGACCTACGCCAACGGCGTGCAGAAGCTCGTCTACGACGTCGTGCGCTGACCCGCGCCGGTCAGCCTCGCTCCAGCAGCGCGACGCACTCCACGTGGTGGGTCATCGGGAAGAGGTCGAAGGCGCGCAGCGAGGTGAGCCGGTAGCCGTGCTCGGCGAAGAGGGCGACGTCGCGGCCCAGGGCTGCGGGGTCGCAGGCGACGTGGGCCACGGCCCGGGGCGTGCGGACGGCGACCTGCTCGACCACCGCCCGCTTGGCGCCCTCGCGGGAGGGGTCGAGGACGACGAGGTCGACCGGCTGGGCCGAGCGGCCCGCGAGCACGGTCGCGACGTCGCCGGTCAGCGTGGTGGCCCCGGCCACGTTGCGCGCCGAGCACGCCGAGGCGGCCGGGTTGCCCTCGACCGTCGTCACCCGGGCCGGGTCACCGACCCGGTCGGCGAGGAACCGCGCGAAGAGCCCGACGCCGGCGTAGAGGTCGAGGGCCGACTCCCCCGGCCGCGGGTCGAGAGCACCGATCACCGCGTCGACCAGCGTCTCGGGTGCACCGGGGTGGACCTGCCAGAAGCCCTCGTCGGCCACCTCGAACGCGACGCCGTGCACGAGGTGGGTGGCCGGGTCGGGCGACTCGAGCAGGCACTGGTCGACCGGCACCAGGTCGTGCGAGCGGTGCTTGCGCATCGCGCGGTGACCGTCGGGCAGGCGCGCGTAGCGCTGCCGGGTGCGCCAGCCGAGCCCGCCCACGTCGCCGGGCACGGCCTCGACCACGACGTCGACCTCGAGGCCGGCGAGGCGGCGCAGCTGCTCGGCGACGACGGCGGCCTTGAGGTCGCGCTGGTGCGGGACGCCGACGTGCTGGAAGTCGCAGCCGCCGCACGCGTCGGGGCCGGCGTACGGGCAGGGCGCCTCGACGCGGTGCGCCGACGGGTCGAGCACCTCCACGGCGTCGGCGCGCCAGAACCGGTCGCCGTCGGTGCCCTCGGTCACCGCCACCACCACGCGCTCCCCCGGCAGGGCGTGCCGCACGAAGACCGCGCGACCCTCGTGGCGGGCCACGCAGAACCCACCGTGCCCGACGGGGCCGACCTCGACCTCGAACCGCTCCCCGACCCGCGAGGCGCCGCGGGCCTGGCGGGCCCGCGGGCGTCCGCGGGGTGTCCGTCGGCTCATCGCGTCACCGCTGACCGCGGCGGGTGTCGCCCGGGCGCGAGCGGAGCGCCTCGCGCTCCTCGCGCTCGACCGCGATCTGCGACGACCGCAGCTGGAAGGGCACCGAGATCACCATCACGCCGGGGGTGAACAGCAGCCGGCCCTTGAGCCGCAGGGCGGTCTGGTTGTGGAGCAGCTGCTCCCACCAGCGGCCCACGACGTACTCGGGGATGTAGACCGCCACCACGCCGCGCGGGTTGGCCCGCCGGATCTCGGTGGCGTAGGCGACGATCGGGTTGACCAGCTCACGGTAGGGCGAGTGCAGCAGCTTGAGCGGGACGCCGAGGTTGCGGCGCTCCCAGGTGTCGATGAGCTTGTTGGTCTCGCGCGGGTCGCTGGCGACGTAGACCGCCTCGAGGATGTTGGGCCGCGACGCCTTGGCGAAGGCCAGCGCCCGCAGCGTCGGCTTGTGCACCTTGGAGACCAGCACGATCGCGTGCACCCGCGTGGGCAGCAGGTTGTCGGCCTCGTCGACCTCGAGCTCCTGGTTGACGCTGACGTAGTGCTTCTTGATGGCCTTCATCAGCATGAAGAACGTGCCCATCGCCAGGATCGTGATCCAGGCGCCCTGCAGGAACTTGGTGAGCAGCACCACGACCAGGACGGCGGCGGTGAGCGCGAGGCCGACGGCGTTGATGATGCGCGAGCGCTGCATGCGGCGCCGCTCGGCGGCGTCGCGCTCGGTGGCCAGGCGACGGCTCCAGTGGCGCATCATCCCGAGCTGGCTGAGGTTGAAGCTGACGAAGACGCCCACGATGTAGAGCTGGATCAGCCGGGTGACCTGGGCGTCGAAGGCGATGATGAGCAGGATCGCCATCACGGCGAGGAAGACGATGCCGTTGGAGTAGGCGAGCCGGTCGCCGCGCGAGCCGAGGGCGCGGGGCGCGAACCCGTCGCGGGCCAGGATCGAGCCCAGCACCGGGAAGCCGTTGAACGCCGTGTTGCTGGCCAGCACCAGGATCACGCCGGTCGAGATCACGACGAAGTAGAAGCCCGGCGGGAAGTGGTCGAAGACGCCGTCGGCGATCTGCGCGATCAGGGTCGGCTGGTCGTAGTCGTCGGGCAGCGGGCTGCCGTCGGCGTAGGTGAGCCGGTCGAGGTCGTGCGGGTCGACGTAGCGCACGTGCATCTCGCGGGCGAGCGTGACCACGCCCATCATGAACGTGATCGCGATCAACCCGAGCAGGGCCAGCGTGGTGGCGGCGTTGCGGCTCTTCGGGCGCTGGAAGGCCGGGACGCCGTTGGAGATGGCCTCGACCCCGGTGAGCGCCGCGGACCCGGAGGAGAAGGCGCGGGCGACCAGGAAGACCAGCGCGATCGTGGTGATCGTGCCCTCGTAGCCCTCCGCCTCGACGATCCTGAGGTCGGCGCTCGCCGCCTCCGGCAGGTCGCCCATCAGGTCGCGGGCGAACCCCCACACGCACATCACCGTGATGCCCACGATGAAGGCGTACGCCGGCACCGCGAACGTCGTGCCCGACTCGCGCACGCCGCGCAGGTTGGTCAGGGTGAGGAAGACCGCCAGCCCCACGGCGACCAGCACCTCGTGCTCGGCCAGGAACCCGAGGGCCGACGCGGCGTACTGCGCCGCCGAGGACAGCGACACCGCCACGACCAGGACGTAGTCGACGATCAGCGCGGCCGCGACGGTGATGCCGGCGTTCTGGCCGAGGTTGACGGTCGCGACCTCGTAGTCGCCGCCGCCGCTGGGGTAGGCGTGCACGGTCTGCCGGTAGGAGCTGACCACGGCGAGCATCACGATCGCGACCGCGATGGCCACCCACCACGAGTAGGCGTAGGCGCTGACGCCGGCCAGGGACAGGATGATGAAGATCTCGTCGGGGGCGTAGGCGACCGACGACAGCGCGTCGCTGGCGAAGATGGGAAAGGCGATCCGCTTGGGCAGCAGGGTCTCCCCCAGCTGCGCACTCCGGAGCTTGCGCCCCAGCAGTATTCGCTTGGAGACGTCACCCACACCCACGGCTGGAGCATAGGGGAGCACCGTGCCTATACCGTGATCCCCGTGCACGTCGTGATCATGGGTTGTGGCCGGGTCGGCTCGACCCTGGCGCGCAGTCTCGAGGACCGGAACCACACCGTCGCCGTCATCGACAGCGAGCCCGATGCGTTCCGGCGGCTGGGCCCGGCGTTCAACGGCGACAAGGTGACGGGCTACGGGTTCGACCAGACGGTGCTCGAGAAGGCCGGCATCAAGCGGGCCGACGCGTTCGCCGCCGTCTCCAGCGGTGACAACTCCAACATCATCGCCGCCCGGGTGGCCCGCGAGCAGTTCGGCATCGAGCAGGTCGTGGCCCGGATCTACGACCCGGGCCGCGCCGAGGTCTACCAGCGGCTCGGCATCACGACGGTCGCGACCGTGAAGTGGACCGCCGACCAGGTCCTGCGCCGGCTGCTCCCGGCCGGCGCCGAGCCCGACTTCCGCGACCCCAGCGGCGCCATCCGGGTCGACCACGTGCCGGTGCCGGAGGTCTGGGTGGGTCAGCGCACCATCGCCCTGCAGGCCCAGACCGGCGCGCGGATCGCGTGGATCGACCGGCTCGGCGAGGGGATGCTGCCCGACCGCGAGACCGTCATCCAGGAGAACGACCTGCTGCACCTGGTGATGCGCGAGGCCGACGCCGGCCACGTGTTCCAGATCATCAAGAACGGTCCTGAGGAGCAGGGATGAGAGTCGCCATCGCCGGGGCCGGGGCCGTCGGCCGCTCCATCGCCGCCGAGCTGATCCAGAACGGCCACGAGGTGCTGCTCATCGACAAGAGCCCGCGCTCGGTCCAGCCCGAGCGGGTGCCCGACGCCGAGTGGCTGCTCGCCGACTCCTGCGAGCTGTCCTCCCTGGAGGAGGCGCGGCTCGACAAGTGCGACGTCGTCATCGCCGCCACCGGCGACGACAAGGTCAACCTGGTCACCTCGCTGCTGGCCAAGACCGAGTTCGGGGTGCCGCGCACCGTCGGGCGGGTCAACCACCCCAGCAACGAGTGGCTGTTCACCGAGGCGTGGGGTGTCGACGTCAACGTCTCCACCCCGCGGATCATGTCGGCCCTGGTCGAGGAGGCCGTCACCGTCGGCGACCTGGTGCGGCTGTTCACCTTCCGCCAGGGCGGCGCCAACCTGGTCGAGATGACGCTGCCCACCGACTCGCCGTACGTCGGCAAGCCGACCGGGCTGATCCCGTTCCCGGAGAACTGCGCCCTGGTGACGATCCTGCGCGACGGCCAGGTCTACGTGCCCGACCCCGAGCAGCCGGTCGAGTCCGGCGACGAGCTGCTGTTCGTCGTCCCGGCCGACCTCGAGGACGAGCTGGAGCGGCTGCTGGCGCCCGGGTCGCACCCGACCAAGCCCCCCGGCTAAGGGGACGGAGCCGGAACGGGCGCGTCGAGACCCCCGCAGCGGCGGCACCCACGTCACGACGGCGTGCCGGGCTCCAGGGGCGTCGCGTTGCGGGCGAGCAGCCACACCATCGCCGACCAGGACGCGATCCGCAGCGGCCAGCCGAGGCCGTAGCGCAGCGCGGCGATGATCGCGACGGCCGTGCCGGTGTCGATGGCGTCCTGCCAGCCGAGGACCCACACGGGGCCCTGCAGGGCGACGCCGACGGCGCCGGGGGCGCCGAGCAGCAGGGTCAGCCGCGAGCAGAGCCGTACGACCTGCTTGTCGGCGTGCCAGGCGGTGGGGTCGCCGGTGACGCTGCCGAGCATGAACCCGACCGCGGGCCAGCGCGCGACGACCGAGCCGAACAGCACGATCGTGTAGGCGAGGCTGTAGAGGATGCCGGGGAGGAAGAAGGCGAGCGCCTGGTCGTCCTCGGACCCGCCACTGCCGGCGGCGATCCGCACGAAGACGTAGCCGATGCCGATCGAGAAGAGCGCGTTGAGGACGTACTGCAGCGTGCTGCGCTGCAGCAGCCGGACCGCGAGGGCGATGCCGGCCGAGGCCAGGCTGAGGACCAGGGCGAGCCGCAGGTCCTTGGTCGGCAGCCACACCGCGGTGAAGATCAGCCCGGGCACCGCCGCCTCGAGCATGCCGCGCCGGCCGCCGAGCGCGGCCGACATCTGCTGGCGGACCATCGCCTCGACCGTGGCCACCGTCGGGGCCGGCTTCTCGGGTCCGTCCAGGCCCCCCGGGCCTCCCGGACCCGCTGCGGCGCGTGCGGCGTGGTCCTCGTGCTCGCCGGTCGTCACGCGATCAGCTCGTAGCGCGGGTTGTAGATGATCCGGACGCCGTCGTGGACGCCGATCCGCCCGCGCACCTGGATGCCGCGACCGGGGTCGATCCCGGCGATCCGCCGGCGGCCGAGCCAGACGATCGTCAGCACCCCGGACCCGTCGTACAGCTCGGCCTCGAGGGCGGGTACGCCGCCGCGCGGGCGCACGGTGACGGTGCGCACCGTGCCGCGCAGCGTGACCAGCTGACGGTCGGGCGCATCGACGATCGCGAGGTCACCGGCACCGGCGTAGGTGCGCCGCATGTCGCGGGCGTAGGTGTCGTCGGGGTTGGCCCACCTGCTGATCGTGCGCCGCAGCCGGCTCTTCTCGGCCATGGTCGCCGCGACGCTCAGCCCTGGGCCGGCGGGGTCACCCGGCGGGCGCTCTCGGGCAGCACCAGCGGCAGCGGCTCGCCCACCATCTTGGGGTCGCTCCCGCGGCGGACGGCGACCCTGGTCAGCACGTCCTCCCACCGCGTCGAGTCGTCGACCTCACGGGCGGGCTTGCCGAGGAACGTGGCCCGCAGCAGCCAGCGTGAGCCGTTGATGCCGACGATCCGCGAGGCCTGGACCGCGTTGCCCTCGGGCCGCTTGACCTGGATCTCGCAGAGCAGCTCGGGGCCGAACCGGCCCTCGCGCTCGGTGGCGGTGCCGCCGCGCTGGGTCATGTCGGCGGCGATCTTGGGGCGCACCTCGCTCCACAGGTCGCCGTGGCGCGGGGCGGCGAAGGCGCGGATCTCGACGGCACCCTCGGGACCGGCCAGCATCACCGACTGCACCTGGCCGGAGGCCTCGTCGACCTGCATGCGCAGCTCGTGCTCGGGCGTGGGGGCGATCAGCAGCGACCCCAGGTCGACGCGCTCGAGCCCGTCGTCGGGCAGGTCGTCGGCGTCGTAGGGGCCCTCGGCGGGCTCGGCCGTCGTCGCCGACTCCTCGACGGCGGGGTCGGCCGCCCCGACGGTGGACTTGCGGCGGAACTTCACGGGGTCACTCCTCGGTGGCGGACAAGGGTGGTGCGAAACCACCTGTAGAACCGTAGCCCCCGCTCCCACGGGCGCTGTCGGGGAGGCTCTGGACCTCGACGAACGCGGCCCGCTCGAACCGCTGCACCACCAGCTGGGCGATCCGGTCGCCGCGCTGCAGCTCGATCGGCTCGCGCGGGTCGTGGTTGACGAGCAGCACCTTGACCTCCCCGCGGTAGCCGGCGTCGATGGTGCCGGGGGTGTTGAGGATCGACAGCCCGTGCCGCGCCGCGAGGCCCGAGCGCGGGTGCACCAGGGCGACGTAGCCGTCCGGGAGCGCGATCGCCACCCCGGTCGGGACCAGCGCCCGCTCCCCCGGCGCCAGCGTCACGTCGACCGTGGTCACCAGGTCGGCGCCGGCGTCACCGGGATGCGCGTACGCCGGCAGCGGCAGGTCGGGGTCGAGGCGGACCACCTGGATCTCGAGGTCGGGCACGGACGGACCCTATGACGTGCCGGCCCTGGCCCGGGTGCGAGGCTTGACCCGTGGTGACGGCCTACGACGAGCGACTCGCCGTACCGCTGCGCTGGTGGGTCCAGTGCTCGATGCTGGTGGTCTCGCTGTGGCTCGCCCTCGTCGTCGCGGTGCCCGGGCCGCTGGCCTGGTCGGTGACCGCGCTCGCGCTGGCGCTGATGGTCGGCGCGCTGCGCAGCTACGGCTCGCCGCGGATCGTGGTCGGCGACGGCGAGCTGCGGGTCGGCCGGGCGCGGATCGAGGCCGCCCACCTCGGCACCGCCCGCTCCCTCGACGCCGAGCAGGCCCGCCGCGCGGCCGGCGTCGACGCCGACGCCCGCGCCTTCTTGATGCTGCGGCCCTACCTCGCCCGCGCGGTGCAGGTGGAGATCACCGACCCCGCCGACCCGGCGCCGTACTGGCTGGTCGGCACCCGGCACCCCGACGAGCTCGCCGCCGCCGTGCAGGCGGTGTCCGCTCACCGCGACGAGCCCGGGCGCTAGGGTCGTGCCCATGGCGAAGAAGGACACCTCTAGCGGCTCCGACAGCTCCAAGCTCTGGTCGGTCTTCTCCCTCGTCTCCGCGCTCGGCGCGGCAGCCGTGGCCAAGAAGGGGATCAACGCCTCCTGGAAGGTCGCCACCAGCAAGAACCCGCCCGAGAACCCGGCCGACCCCGACGTCGACCTCCGCGAGGCCGTCGCTTGGGCCGTGGTCAGCGGCGCCCTCATCGGCCTCGCCCGGATGCTGGCCCAGCGCCGCGCCGCGTCGTACTACCACCGCTCGACCGGCCACCTGCCGCCCGACCTGCGTCGCGACGGGAAGTAGCCGCCGCTCGCGCCGGTCCGTCGGCGGGGGCTGGCAGGCGGGATTTCACCGGTGGACCGGGGAAGTCTGAAGTTCCCGGGCATTGCATCGCCTGGGGAGCTCAGGTTCTGCCTGGTAGGTGGTGCGGGTGGGTTCGGCGTGACTGGTGGGACCGGACCGGGTGCCAACTTCCCCGGTGCACCGGGGAAACCCGCACCTCGGGGCCGAAACATCGCCCCCGAACCGCGAGTTCTGCCCCCGAAGGTCCGCGAGTCTCGGGCCCCGTGGTCTCGAGACGGTTGCTAGCGCAACCTCCTCGACCAGCGTCGGTCGCGGCTGCCGGCGCAACCTCCTCGACGAGCGTCGGTCGCGGCTGCCGGCGCAACCTCCTCGACCAGCGTCGGTCGCGGCTGCCGGCGCAACCTCCCCGACCAGCGTCGGTCGCGGCTGCCGGCGCAACCCCCTCGACCAGCGACCCGCCACCCGCCCCGAGACCAACGACCCGCCGGCCCCACGGAGCGGGGACGGCGGGTCGGCGTACGGCTGGATCAGGCGCAGTCGCGGCAGATCATCTTCTTCTCGTCGGCCAGCTGGCTGCGGTGGTGCACCAGGAAGCAGCTCATGCAGGTGAACTCGTCCTCCTGCTTCGGCTTCACCTCGACGGCGAGCTCCTCGTGGGAGAGGTCGGCGCCGGGCAGCTCGAAGGACTCGGCGGCCTCGGTCTCGTCCTCGTCGACCTTGCCGGAGTTCTTGTCGTGCCGCCGTGCCTTGAGCTCCTCGATGCTCTCCTCTGACTGCTCTTCCTCGTTCTTGCGCGGTGCGTCATAGTCAGTCGCCATCGCGTCGCTCACTCCCCTCTACTGTCAATGTCCCTGGATGTCGGCCCCCGCCCGGCGCGGCAGATCATGCACCATGGATCCCGTTGGGGGAACACCGGTCGGTAGACGGTGCCCAGAACGGCGCTGGACACCGCGCTATTCCGCCCAGAACCCCGCGTCGCGGGTGGCCTGGACCAGGTCGTCGAAGCCGTGTGTCGGACCACACACCAGCAGGGTCAGACCGCCGGCTCCGGGGCCGGTCACGGAGCTGGCACCGGCCGCCCGCGCGACCAGTCCGCCGGCGGCGTGGTCCCACAGGTTGACGCCCTCCTCGACGTAGGCGTCGAGCAGTCCCTCGGCCACGTGGCACAGGTCGAGCGCACACGAGCCGAGGCGGCGTACGTCGCGGATGCGGGGCAGCAGGCGGGCCACGGCGGCGGCCTGGACGACCTTGACCTCGGTCACGTAGGAGAAGCCGGTGCCGACCAGGCGCCGGTCGAGCGGGCGGGGCGGCCCGACCCGGATCGGTACGCCGTCGCGCAGGGCGACCGTGGTGCCGTCGGCGCCGGGGCCGGCGACGTACTCGACGCCCTTGGCGACGTCGACCACGACGCCGGCGACGGCCTCGCCGTCGACCTCGGCGGCGATCGAGACGGCGTACTGCGGGATGCCGTAGAGGAAGTTGACGGTGCCGTCGATCGGGTCGACGACCCAACGCACGCCCGAGGTGCCGGGCACGTCGTCGCCCTCCTCGCCCAGGATCGCGTCGTCGGGACGGCGCGCCTGCAGGCGCTCGCGCACCAGCGCCTCGGTGGCGCGGTCGGCCTCGGTGACGACGTCGATCGCGCTGGTCTTGGTGTCGGCGACGGTGACGGTGCCGCGGGCCCGGTCGCGCACGAGCTCGGCCGCCTCCCGGGCGACCTCGACGGCCAGGTCGGCCAGCTCGGCGGCCAGCCCGGTGGCGGGCCGGCTCATTCGGGGACGCCGGTGAGCGCCGGGCGCGGGGCGCGCGGGTTGGGGCAGCACCCGACGGGGCAGCGGTCCCAGCACGGCCCGAACGTGCCCTCGGCGGCCCGGGCGACCTCGGTGCCGCGCTCGACGGCGGCCCGCTCGAGCAGCAGGTCGCGCACGACCGCCACGAAGCGCGGGTCGTCGCCGGGCGTGGCGGCCCGGCGGAACGGCAGCCCGAGCCGCTCGGCGGTGGCGGCGGCCTCGGTGTCGAGGTCGTAGATGACCTCCATGTGGTCGGAGACGAACCCGACCGGCACGACGGCCACTCCCGGCACCCCGGCGGCAGCCAGCTCCTCGAGGTGGTCGTTGACGTCGGGCTCCAGCCACGGCACGTGCGGCGAGCCCGAGCGGGAGCAGAAGACCAGGTCGTGCTCGTGGCGGCGTCCGGTCTGGGTGGCGACCGCGTCGACCACGACCTGGGCGACGTCGCGGTGCTGGGTGACGTAGGCGCCGTCCATCTCGGGCGGGCCGCTCGCGTCGTTCATCGCCGTCGGGATCGAGTGGGTCACGAACACGATCCGCGACTCGGCCGGCAGGTCGGCCAGTGCGGCGACGGTGGCGTCGACGACCGGCGCCACGAAGCCGGGGTGGTTGAAGTAGTGCCGCAGCTTGTCGAGCACCGGGGCGTCGGCGCCCTCGGGGAGCGCGGCGACGGCGTCGTAGAGGTTCTCGCGGTACTGGCGGCAGCTCGACCACGACGAGTAGGCGCTGGTGACGAAGCACGCCGCCCGGCGGACGCCGTCGGCCGTCATCTGGCGCAGGGTCTCGGTCAGGTACGGGTCCCAGTTGCGGTTGCCCCAGTAGACCGGCAGGTCGACGCCGTGCTCGTCGAGGTCGGCACGCAGCGCCGCCAGGAACGACCGGTTCTGGTCGTTGATCGGCGAGCGGCCGCCGAAGAGGTAGTAGTGCTCCCCGACCTCCTCCAGCCGCTCGCGCGGGATGCCACGACCGCGGGTGACGTTCTCCAGGAACGGCACCACGTCGTCGGGGGCCTCCGGTCCGCCGAAGGAGACCAGGAGCAGGGCGTCGTACGGCGTCGCGTCGGGCACGCCCACATCGTAGGAGGGGGCGCTCCACCAGAGGGGTGACGCCCGATCGGGTCGGCCCACGCCCGCGGGCCTATGCTCCCCCGGACATGCTCGACACGTACCGCCGCATCCTGGTCAAGCCGGGCGCTGCGCTGTTCTCCGCCACCGGCCTGGTGGCCCGGCTGCCGATCGCGATGGTCGGCCTCGGCATCGTCCTGCTCGTCGAGGCCGAGTCGGGGTCCTACGGCCTGGCCGGCTCGGTCTCCGGTGTCGCCCTGCTCGCCAACGCGGGCTGCGCCATCCTCCAGGCCCGCTGGATCGACCGGCTCGGGCAGTCGCGCGTGCTGCCGGTCGCGATCGCGCTGTGGGGCGTCGCGCTCGCCGCGCTGATGTGGTCGGTCGAGTCGGGGTGGCCGCTCGCGGCGACGTACGCGCTCGCGGCGGTCGCCGGGGCCTCGCTCCCCTCGGTCGGCTCGTGCGTGCGCGCGCGGTGGGCGCACGTGCTCACCCAGCACGCCGACCGGCAGACGGCGTTCGCCCTCGAGGCCGTCGCCGACGAGGCCGTCTTCATCACCGGGCCGATCCTGGTCACCGTGCTGGCCACGGCGGTCCACCCCGTCGCCGGTCTCGCCACCGCGCTGGTCGCCGGCGTCGCGGGCACCCTCGCGTTCAGCGCCCAGCGGGCCACCGAGCCGCCACCGCACCCGCCGGTCACCGACCGGCGCGACCGGGCGCGGATGCCGTGGGAGACCGTGGTCCCGCTCTCGGTGGCATCGCTCGCCCTCGGCACGCTGTTCGGCGCCGCCGAGGTCACGACCGTGGCGTTCACCGAGGAGCGTGGGGCCAAGGCGCTGGCCGGGGTGCTGCTGGCGCTGTGGGCGGCCGGCAGCCTGATCGCCGGCGTCCTCACCGGCGCGGTGACGTGGAAGCGCGCCGTGCTCGCCCGGCTGCGGATCGGGGCTGCGGCGATGACCGTCGCCATGGTGCCGCTGGTGCTCATCGACACCGTGTGGGTGATGGGTGCGGTGCTCTTCGTCGCGGGCTTCGCGATCGCGCCGACCCTGATCGCCACCATGTCACTGGCCGAGCAGGCGGTGCCGCCCTCGCGGCTGACCGAGGGCATGGCGTTCGTGCAGACCGGCATCGTCGCGGGCGTCGCACCCGGCGCCGCGCTCGCCGGCATCGTCGTCGACCACGCCGGGGCCTCGCCGGCCTACCTGGTCGCGGTCGGCGGCGGGGTCCTCGCGCTGGTGGCGAGCCTGGCCGTGCGGACGACCGCGGCGGCCCGGAAGGACGGCGACCCCGCTCACGCGTGAGGTCCCGAACCCGTCATGAGCCGTCTGTCCCGCGATCGCGCGGACTTCGCGGAGTTCGTCGCCGCGCGCTCCCCCGCGCTGCAGCGCGCGGCGTACCTCATGGTCGGCGACACCGGCCACGCCCAGGACCTCGTCCAGGAGGCCCTCACCAAGACCTACGTCGCCTGGCCCCGCCTGCACGACCTCGGCCACGCCGAGGCGTACACGCGCAGGGCGATCACCACCACCGCCATCTCCTGGTTCCGCCGCAGGTCGTGGCACGAACGCGCCGTCGAGCGCCTCCCCGAGCGGCCCGGTGGCCCCTCGGCCGTCGGCGACCACGCCGCCCACGTCGTGGAGCACGACGCGGTGTGGGCCGCGCTGCTCCAGCTGCCGGTGCGCCAGCGCACCGCCGTCGTGCTGCGCTACTACGAGGACCTCACCGAGGCCCAGACCGCCGATGCGATGGGCTGCAGCGTCGGTACCGTGAAGAGCCAGGTCTCGGCCGCCATGGCCAAGCTCCGCCGGCGGCTCGGCGACGACCCCGACCTCCTCCCCGCACCCGACCCGATGGGGACGACCCGATGACCGACCGGCTGCGCGAGACGCTGCACACCCGGGCCGACCAGGCCGGGTTCGCCCCCGTCGACCTCGACGCCGTGCGTGCCGCCGGCGACCGGGGCGTACGACGCCGCCGCGCCGCCGCGGTGACCGGCGGCGTCGCCGGGCTGGCCGCCGCGGCGGCCCTGACCGTCGTGCTCACCGGCCCCGACCCCGCCCGCACCTCGCCCGAGCCGGCCGACCCGTTCCCGACGGGCACCCGGACCCCGGCGCCGGTCTACGCCGTGGGCACGACGGTCGTCGACGGCGACCGGACGGTCGAGCTGGCGCGCCCGGTCGACCGGCTGGTCCGCACCCTCGACGGCTACGTCTACCTCTCATCAGGAACCGTCGCGGGCTACGCCGACGGCAGCGAGCGCGACCTCGGGTCGGCCGGCGACCCGGCCGGCCAGGACTACCCCGTGAGCCTGCTCCAGGCCGACCCCGACGGGCACGCCGCGGCCTGGATCGAGCGCGACGGCGACGCCGTCGACCTCGCCGTGGTGGACACCCGGACGCTCGAGACCACCCGCATCGCGCTCGACCCTCCCGCGACCGGCGAGCGCCTGAGCCTGCACGACGTCGACGGCGGGTCGGCGTACCTCGCCGACGGCCGCGGCGAGATCGTCCTCGACCTGGTGACCGGCGAGCACCGCCCCCACGACCTGGCCGTGGTCGACGTCGAGGCCGGGGTCGTGGCCGGCGTCCGCTCGTCGGCGCCCGCCGACGGGATCGTGCTCGCCGGCCCCGACGGCGAGGAGGGGCTCGGCTACGAGACCGCGGTCGTCCTCTCGCCCGACGGGCGCTACGTCGCGGCCGACGACATCGTCGGAGGCATCGCCATGACGCGAGGCAGCGCGACCGCCGCGGGACGCGGCGTCTACGACGCGCGCGAGGACCGCGTGGTCGACCTCGACCTGCGAGCGGCCGCGGCCGCGGCCCCGCAGGCCTTCTCCTACCTGGCCGGGTGGCTCGACGCGACGACCGTGATGGTCGTCCTCGAGCGGCCGGACCGGTCGGGCGCCGTCCACGCCTGCACGGTGCCGTCGGGTACGTGCACCGTGGTCGTCGACGACCTGCCGCCCGGGGCCGTGGTCGCGGGACGCACGCTCTGAGGCGACCGGCACGTGGGCCGCGGCCGGGTCAGACGCTGGCGGGACCCCGTGGCAACGGCGCCTGCCAGCCTCGCCACAGCGCCAGCAGCCGCCACACCAGGCAGACCAGCGCACCGGTGACCGCGACCGCGGCGAGCGGCAGCTCGGCCCGCACGCCGACGACGGTGACGGCGGCGCCGGCCAGGGCCGGCGTCGCGTAGAGCTCACCGCTGAAGATCACCGGCACCCGCCCGGCCAGCAGGTCGCGCAGCATGCCGCCGCCGATGCCGGTGACCATGCCGAGCAACGCCGCCGGCACGGGTCCGAGCCCGTGGTCGAGCGCCTTGAGCGCCCCCGCCACGCAGAACAGCGCGAGCCCGAACGCGTCGAAGACCGAGACCTGGCGCTCCATCCGGCCCAGCGCGCCGTGGCAGCAGAACGTCAGCAACCCTGCGGCGATCGGCACCAGGAGGTAGCGCCAGTCGGCCAGCGCCGCGGGTGGCGTCGCCCCGATCAGGACGTCGCGCAGGAAGCCGCCACCGAGACCCGTCGTACCGGCGAGGACGAGGGCCCCGAAGACGTCGAGGTCCTTGCGGACCGCGACGAGCGCGCCGGAGATCGCGAAGACGAAGATCCCGACGAGGTCGAGCGTGACGAGGGTGCCGGGCACGCTTCGACCTTAGGGCGCGCCGCCCCGGCTTCGTGCGACCGCTGGCGTAGGGTCGAGCGGACGACCGAGCGCACGGGATGGGGCACACGATGGAGAGGGCCGAGCAGGTCACGGCGACGCCCGGTCGACCCGCCGCGGACGACGCTCCCGCCCAGCCGCGGCAGGCCTCGCTCGCCCTCGCGGGCGTCAGCGACGACCGCGCGACGCTGCTCCTCGTCGACGACCACGGCGCGACGTACACGCTCCCCGTCACGCCCAGCCTCCGCGCCGCCCTGCGCGGCGATGCCTCACGTCTCGGCCAGTTGGAGATCACCATGGACAGCACCTTGCGACCACGCGACATCCAGGCCCGGATCCGGGCGGGAGAGTCGGCCGAGCAGGTGGCCCGGGCGGCCCAGACCAGCGTCGACAAGATCATGGCCTTCGTCGGTCCGGTCCTCGCCGAGCGGCAGCACGTCGCCGACCGCGCCCAGCGCGCCCACGTACGCCGTCCCACCGGCGAGGCCGGCACCTCCGGCGCCCAGGGCCGCACCCTCGGCGAGTCGGTCGAGGCCCACCTCCGCTCGCTCAACATCGACCCCGACGGCGTCGAGTGGGACGCCTGGCGACGCGAGGACGGCCGCTGGACGCTCGCGGCCGGCTACGCCCTGCCCGTGCGCACCGGCACCGCCCACCTGACCTTCGACCTCCCCGGCAACTACGTCGTCCTCGACGACGAGGACGCCCGCTGGCTGATCGGCGAGGTCGTGCCGTCGCCGGCCCCGGCCCGCGACGACCTCCAGCCGGTGCGCGAGCGCCGCCTGACCTCGGTCGCCGAGGACGAGCTGCCGCTGGGCGACGACGCCATCGAGCTGGTCTCCGACCCCGAGCCGGCCGACGACCCGGTCGAGGCCTTCCTCGACGACACCCCCGCCTCCGACGACCCCGCGCTGCGCGAGGAGGCCGTCGACGCGGCCGCCGCCGACCCCGACCCGGCACCCGCGCCGCAGGTCGAGGAGCCCGCCCGCCGTCCGGTCCAGAAGAAGAAGGGCCGCGCCTCGGTCCCGAGCTGGGACGAGATCATGTTCGGCGGGCCCGGCAACGACTGACCTGCGCGGTGGTCGAGACAGACGCTAGCGCGCCTTCCTCCACCACCGCCGGTTCCTCCGAGCCCGTCGCGGCAGCGTGGCGGACCCGTGCGGCGCCGCCGCAGCGGCTCGGGCCACCGCCCTCCTCGTGCGGCGGCGACGCCCGAACAGGCCGACGCGCTCGCGCCGATTGATCAGTAGGGTGCGGCGCATGGCCTACTTCGTGACCGGCGCCACAGGCTTCATCGGCCGCCACCTCGTCCAGGAGCTCGTCGACCACCGCGAGGGCGAGGTCTTCGTGCTGTGCCGGGCCGGGTCGATGCAGCGTCTCGAGACGCTGATGCGGGGGTGGGGCTCGGACCGGGTGGTCCCGGTGGTCGGCGACCTGGCCGACGACGAGCTGGGCGTCGACGCGCAGTGGGTGGCCGACCACGTCGGCGAGGTCGACCACTTCTTCCACCTCGCGGCGATCTACGACATGACCGCCGACGACGCGACCAACGAGACGCTGAACGTCGGCGGCACCCGCAACGCCGTCGCCCTCGCCGGTGCGCTGCAGGCCGGCTGCTTCCACCAGGTGTCGTCGGTGGCGGCGGCGGGCGACCACCGCGGTCACTTCGACGAGACCATGTTCGGCGAGGGGCAGCACCTGCCGTCGCCGTACCACCGCACCAAGTACGAGTCCGAGCGGATCGTGCGCGAGGAGAGCACCGTGCCGTGGCGGGTCTACCGGCCGGCGATCGTGGTCGGCCACTCCCAGACCGGCGCGATGGACAAGGTCGACGGCCCCTACTACTTCTTCCCGCTGATGAAGGCGCTGCGCGACGTGCTGCCAGCGTGGCTGCCGCTCGCGGGCGTCGACCTGGGCGAGACCAACGTCGTCCCGGTCGACTACGTCGCCAAGGCGATGGACCACCTCGCCCACCTGCCCGACCGCGACGGCGAGGCGTTCCACCTGGTCAACCCCGAGCCGCAGCCGACCGTCGAGCTGGTCAACCTGTTCTGCAAGGCGGCCGGCGCACCCCAGGTCGCCACCGTCGGGCCGCGGCTCCCGGTGCCGGCGGCCCTGCGCCCCGGCCGCGTGCTCACCGCGCTCGCCCGCCAGAAGCCGGCCCAGCTCGTGCTCGACCAGACCCTGGGGCGGCTCGGCATCCCGGCCGAGGTCGTGGCGCACACCGGCTTCTCCGCGGTCTTCGACTCCACCCGCACCGAGCGGGCCCTGGCCGGCTCGGGCATCGCGGTCCCCGACCTGGAGGGCTACGCCCGCACGCTCTGGGGCTACTGGGAGGAGAACCTCGACGAGTCCACCGGCCGCGACCCGCGGGTGCGCAACGCCCTGGCCGGCAAGCACGTCGTGATCACCGGCGCCTCCTCGGGCATCGGCCAGGTCACCGCGCTCAAGGTGGCCCAGGCCGGCGGCATCCCGGTCCTGGTCGCGCGCGGCAAGGACAAGCTGGAGGAGACCCGGGCCACGATCGAGCTGCGCGGCGGCACGGCCCACGTCTACCCGTGCGACCTGTCCGACCTCGAGGCCATCGACCGGCTCTGCGAGCAGGTCGATGCCGAGCTGCCGTCGGTCGACTTCGTGGTCAACAACGCCGGCCGCTCGATCCGCCGGTCGCTGCGGCTGAGCCAGGACCGCTTCCACGACTTCGAGCGCACCATGCAGCTGAACTACTTCGGCGCCATCCGGCTGGTGATGGGCTTGATGCCGGCGATGCAGCGCCAGAAGTCCGGCCACGTCGTCAACGTGTCCTCGATCGGCGTGCAGACCAACCCGCCGCGGTTCTCGGCGTACGTCGCCAGCAAGGCCGCCCTCGACTCGTGGAGCAACGTCGTCGCCTCCGAGGTGGTGGGCAACGGCATCACCTTCACCAACATCCACATGCCGCTGGTGCGGACGCCGATGATCGCGCCGACCAAGCTCTACGACAAGTTCCCCACCATCTCACCGGCCCAGGCCGCCGACACGGTGATCTCGGCGATGGTCGACCGGCCCCACGAGATCAACACCCTGCTCGGCAACGTCGGCGCCGTCGCCCACACCGTCGCCCCCAAGCTGGCGTTCCGGCTGCTCAACATGGCCTACCACGTCTTCCCCGACTCCGCCGCCGCCAAGGGCCAGGTGCCCGAGGGCGGCACCCGCGAGTCGGAGCAGATCATGCTCGCCAAGGTGTTCAAGGGCATTCACTGGTGACGCCGTCGCCATAGGGCGACCACCGCACGGTGGTCGAGCCGCGGGGACGGAGTCCCTGCGAGTCGAGACCCCCGCAGGGTGCCTTCCCTCGCCGGATCTCGACTCGGGCTCGCTGGCGCTCGCCCGGCTCGATCACCGTTGCCGGCGTTGCCTCAGCTGGTCTCCACCGGACGGGTCGGGTCGGCGACCCACCCGCTCCAGGAACCGGGGTACAGCGCGGCGCCGGGGAGGCCGGCGACCTCGAGGGCGAGCAGGTCGTGGCAGGCGGTGACGCCGGAGCCGCAGTAGACCGCGGCGTCGGAGCCGTCGGTGATCCCGGCGGCGGTGTAGACCTCGCGCAGCTCGGCGGGTGACCGGAACCGCCCGGCGGCGTCGAGGTTGCGCGCCGTCGGCACGTTGACGGCGCCGGGGACGTGCCCGGCCACCGGGTCGACGGGCTCGACCTCGCCGCGGTAGCGCTCCGGCGCCCGGGCGTCGACGAGCACGTCGACGTCGCCGACGTCGCTGGGCCCGATCACGGGCAGCCGGCCGGGTGTGGCCACGAGGTCGCCGGGCGGTGGCGACACGTCGCCCGTCTCGACGTCTCCCCCGTCGGCGACCCAGGCGGCGTACCCGCCGTCGAGCACCCGGACGTCGTCGTGGCCGTGGTGGCGCAGCAGCCACCAGCAGCGGCCGGCCGCGTGCGCCGACCAGTCGTCGTACACGACGACCGGGCGGTCGCGGCGCACGCCGCACCGCCGCATCGCGGCGGCGAACACCTCCGGGTCGGGCAGCGGGTGCCGGCCGCCAGGTCCGGGCGGCGCCGCGAGGTCGGCGTCGAGGTCGACGTACGCCGCCCCCGGCACGTGCCCGGCGGCGTGCTCCGACGCCCCGGGCGGGCCGCCCATCCGGTAGCGCACGTCGAGCACGGTGACGGACCCGAGCCGGGCACGGAGGTCGGGGGCGGAGATCAGCGGGGACACGAAGGCCATCCTGCCGCACCCCACTTTGACAATGATTCTCAGAAGCGGTGAGAATGGTTCTCATGCGACGACTTGCTGCCCTGGCCGCACTCCTCGCGGCCACCTCGGGCTGCGCCGCCTTCGGCGACGACACGACCGAGACCCAGGTCGCGGCGGCGTTCTACCCGCTCGCCTACGTCACCGAGCGGGTCGCCGGCGAGCACGCCGAGGTCGACAACCTCACCGCCCCCGGCCAGGAGTCGCACGACCTCGAGCTGACCATCCGCGAGACCGCCACCATCGCGGCCGCCGACCTCGTGGTCCACGAGGCGGGCTTCCAGCCGGCCATCGACGAGTCGGTGGCCCAGAACGCCACCGGCGAGGTCCTCGACGCGGCCGAGGTCGTCGGGCTGGTGCCCTTCGCCGAGCACGAGGAGCCCCACCACGAGGAGGAGGGCCACGAGGAGGAGGGCCACGAGGAGCCCCACCACGAGGACGACGGGCACGACCACGAGGGCGACCTCGACCCGCACTTCTGGCTCGACCCGCACCGGATGGCCGACCTCGGCGACGCCGTCGCGGACGCCCTGGCCGAGCTCGAGCCCGACCACGCCGACGACTTCGCCGACAACGCCGCCGAGCTGCGGGCCGACCTCGACTCCCTCGACGCGGCGTACACCGACGGCCTGGCCGAGTGCGAGCGGACGACGATCGTCGTCTCCCACGACGCGTTCGGCTACCTCGCCGAGTACGGCGTGGAGGTGGCGCCGGTGGCCGGCCTGTCCCCCGACGCCGAGCCGACCGTCGCCGGGATCGCCGACCTGCAGGAGCTGATCCGCGAGACCGGCATCACCACCGTCTTCAGCGAGCGGCTGGCGAGCCCGGCGTTCACCGACTCCCTGGCCCGCGACACCGGCGCGCGGACCGCGGTGCTCGACCCGATCGAGGGCCTGACCGACGAGACCACCGACGAGGACTACTTCTCCTTGATGCGGGCCAACCTCGACGCCCTGCGGGAGGCCAACGGATGCTCGTGAACCCCGTCGAGCTCACCGACGGCTCCGTGGCGATCGGGGGTCGTCCGGTGCTCCGCTGCGTCGACCTGACCGTGGCCGCCGGCGAGTTCGTCGCCCTGCTCGGGCCCAACGGGTCGGGCAAGTCCACGCTCGTGCGCGCCCTCACCGGGCTGCGCCCGCTGAGCAGTGGCCGGGTCTCGCTGTTCGGCACGTCCCTCGACTCGTTCCGCGACTGGCGTCGGATCGGGTTCGTCCCGCAGCGCAGCACCGCTGAGTCCGGCGTACCGGCGTCGGTGCGCGAGACCGTGGCCGCGGGCCGGCTCCCCCGCCGCCGGCTGCTGCGGCCGCTGGGCGCCGCCGACCGCCGCGCGATCGACGACGCGCTCGACCTGGTGGGGCTGACCGACCGCGCCGGCGACAGCGTCAGCACCCTCTCGGGAGGCCAGCAGCAGCGGGTGCTGATCGCCCGGGCTCTCGCCGGCGAGCCGGAGCTGTTCTTCCTCGACGAGCCGACCGCCGGCGTCGACGCCGCCAACCAGCTCGCGCTCGCCGACGCGCTGCGCCGGCTGCACGAGCGCGGCGCGACCGTCGTCCTGGTCGCCCACGAGCTGGGGCCGATCGCTCCCCTCGTCGACCGGACCGTGGTGATGCGCGACGGCCGGGTCGAGTACGACGGCCCGCTGCGCGACACCGACCTGAGCGCCCACGACCACCACCACCCCCACCAGGGCCCGGCCGCGCCGCGGTCGCACGCGCTGCGGGTCGCCTCGCCGCTCGACAGGCCCGGCCGATGAGCCCCGCCGAGCTGTTCAGCCTCCCGTTCATGCAGCGGGCCCTGCTGGCCGCGCTGTTCACCGGCCTCGCGGCGCCCGCGATCGGCACCTACCTGGTCCAGCGGCGGCTCGCCCTGATGGGCGACGGCATCGGCCACGTCGCCGTCACCGGCGTCGCGATCGGCCTGCTCACCGGGTGGTCGCCCACCTGGACCGCCGTCCTGGTGGCCACCGCCGGCGCGATCGCGATCGAGGTGGTGCGCGAGCGCGGCAACACCAACGGCGACGTCGCCCTGGCGCTGCTGTTCTACGGCGGCCTGGCCGGCGGCGTGCTGCTCACCGGGATCGGCGGCGAACCGGCCACCCGGCTGCAGGAGTACCTGTTCGGCTCCCTGCTCACCATCTCGGTGGGCGACGTGATCACCACGATGGTGCTGGCCTCGGTGGTCGTCGCGGTCTGCATCGGGCTGTCGCCCCAGCTGTTCGCGGTCTCCCACGACCGGGAGTTCGCCCGGGTCGCGGGGCTCGACGTCCGCGTCTACAACATGCTCGTGGCGGTGCTGGCCGCCGTCACCGTGACCGTGGCGATGCGCACCGTCGGACTGCTGCTCGTCTCGGCGCTGATGGTGGTGCCGGTGGCGACGTCGCAGCAGCTGAGCCGGTCGTTCCGGACCACCCTGTCCGGCGCGATGGTGGTCGGCGTCGTCGCCTCCGTCGGCGGCCTGGTCGTCGCCGCGTTCGGCTCCTACCGTGCCGACCTGTCACCGGGTCCGACGATCGTGCTGCTGGCCCTGGCGATGTTCGTCGTCACCTGGCCGGTCGGGCTCTGGCTCCGGCACCGCACCCGGCTGCGGGAGCCGTTCGCCGACGAACCGCCCGCCCACGAGGTGAGCCACGACCACGGCGAGCACGACCACGACCACGGCCCCACCTGTGGCCACCTCGCCGTGCCCCACGACGACCACGTCGACTACGTCCACGACGGCCACCGCCACGCGCAACACGGCGAGCACTATGACGAACACTAGTTGGCACGGCGCGAGCGCGTCGCCCGGTACCCGCGTCGTCGCCGCCCCGCCGAGGGCGGGGGTCACCGCCGCAGCGGCGACGCCACGCGCGGGCGCCGCGCTGCCGCGCGGGGTCGTCCGCCAGCCCTGCTCACCGTTGATCGCGATGGTGCGCGGCGCATGACCGACCAGGAATCGACGCCGTCGACGAGCAGGCCGGGCAACGGACGCACCCGGCAGCAGGCGGCCGTCGCTCGCGCGCTCGACTCCGACGTCTGCTTCCGGTCCGCCCAGGAGATCCACGCCCTGATCGAGCGCGACGGCGAGCCGGTGGCCCTGGCCACCGTCTACCGCACGCTGCAGCGGATGGCCGACGCCGGCGAGGTCGACGTCCTACGCGCCGAGGGCGGCGAGGTGACCTACCGGCGCTGCTCCGACACCCACCACCACCACCTGGTCTGCCGCTCGTGCGGCGCCACCGAGGAGGTCGAGGGGCCGGCGGTGGAGCGCTGGACGCAGGCCGTGGCGAGCGAGCACGGCTTCGTCGACGTCAGCCACACCCTGGAGGTCTTCGGGACCTGTGCCGCGTGCCGCCGGCGGCGTACCCTCGGCCCATGAGCCGCTTCGACACCCTGCCCGAGCCGGTCCGGCTCGAGGAGACCATCACCTCGCAGGACGTCGAGCACGCCGAGCCCGACACCGGCCAGGTCGTCGACGCCTGGCTGCTGCGCAACGCCGCCGGCTGAGCCGCCTCAGGCCCGCCCGTAGCGCCGGTCGCGCTCGGCGTATATCTCGATCGCCCGCCAGAGCGCGAGGCGGTCGACGTCGGGCCACAGGATGTCGGTGAAGACCATCTCGGCGTACGCCGCCTGCCAGAGCACGAAGTTGGAGAGCCGCTGCTCGCCGGAGGTGCGCCAGACCAGGTCGGCCTCGGCCTGCTCCGGCACGTAGAGGTGCTTGGCAAAGGTCCGCTCGTCGATGCGGTCGGGGTTGAGCCGGCCGGCCGCGACCTCCTGGGCGATCGACCGCGCCGCGTCGGCGAGCTCGGCGCGGCCGCCGTAGTTGACGCACATCGTGAGGGTGAGGACGTCGTTGTCGCGGGTCAGCTCCTCGGCGACCTGCAGCTCCTTGATCACCGACCGCCACAGCCGCGGCGCCCGCCCGGCCCACCGCACCCGCACCCCGAGCTCGTGCATCTCGTCGCGGCGCCGGCGGATCACGTCGCGGTTGAAGCCCATCAGGAACTTCACCTCGTCCGGCGAACGGGTCCAGTTCTCGGTGGAGAACGCGTACGCCGAGACCGCCTTGACGCCGATCTCGATGGCGCCCTCGACGACGTCGAACAGCGAGGACTCCCCCGCCTCGTGGCCCTTGGTGCGCGGCAACCCGCGGTCCTTGGCCCACCGCCCGTTGCCGTCCATCACGATGGCCACGTGCCGGGGCACCAGGTCCTTCGGGATCGCCGGGGGCCGAGCCCCCGACGGGTGCGGCGTGGGAGGCCGGACAGCGCGCTTCACGCGCTCACTCTAGGGAACCGCCCGGTCACCGCTCGACGTGCTCCCACGAGCGCAGCTGCCGCTCGAGGTGCCAGGTGAGGAACGCGGCGACCAGGCCGCTGGCCTCGCGCAGGTGCCGGTCGGCGGCGGCGTGGACGACGTCCCAGTCGCCGCAGAGCAGGGCGCCGAGGACGAGGAGGGTCTCGGGGGCCGGGGAGGCCGAGCCGGGCAGCCGGCAGGTGGAGCACAGCACGCCACCCATCGAGGGGTTGAACCACCGGTGCGGGCCCTCGAGGCCGCAGTGGGCGCAGTGCTCGAACGACGGCGCGTAGCCGGCCACGGCGAGCGAGCGGAGCAGGTAGGAGTCGAGGACCTGCAGCGGACGCCGGTCGGGCGCGGTGAGGGCGCGCAGGCCGCCGACGAGCAGGAGGAACTGCTGCAGCGAGGGTTCCTTCTCCTCGGTGACGAGCCGCTCGGCGGTCTCGAGCATCACCGTGCCGGAGGTGTAGCGGTCGTAGTCGGTGCCGAGGCCGGCGTGGAACAGCGACCGCGTCTCGGCCTGGGTGACGATGTCGAAGGTGCGTCCCTCGGCGAGCTGGAGGTCGACGTGGGTGAACGGCTCGAGCCGCGAGCCGAACTTCGACGTCGTCCGCCGCACGCCCTTGGCGACCGCCCGGACCCGCCCGTGGTGGCGGGTCAGCAGGGTGATGATGCGGTCGGCCTCCCCCAGCTTGTGGGTGCGCAGCACGACCGCCTCGTCGCGGTAGAGAGGCACCCGCCCATCGTGCCACCCGGCACCCTCTCCGACCGGGTGACGTGCCGGGGCCAGGTGTCCGACCTGGCGTCTGATCAGGCGTCTGGTCAGGCGGTCGTGTCCCGGGCGTCCCGCACGCCCTGGGGCGTCCAGCAGTCGAGGGCGAACTCGGCCGCAGCGCGGTCGAGCCGCTCGGGCGCGACCCGCCACTCGAGGATGCTGCGGGCGCGCACGAACGTCGCCCCGGGCATCTCCTCGGCCAGCATCGCGGCGTCGGCGGCGGGGTGGATCGGGTCGGACGGGTGCCCCACCACGAGCGCCGGCACGGTCATCGCGCGGCGCGTGCGCGACGGCGGCGCGACCCGGCCGAAGAACAACCCGTGCACCACGGCGGCCATCGAGTCGGCGCGCTGGTTGCAGGTGTCCAGCGCGATGCCGGCCCAGAACGGCACGACGCCCCGCGGCACCAGGCGGGTGACGCGGCGTACGCCGTTGACGGTGAAGGGCAGGAACCGGGCCGCGAACAGCAGCGGGGCGAACGCCACGATCCCGGCTGTCACCGCGTTGTCGAGCACCGGCATCTCCAGGACGAGCCCGCGCACCCGCTCGGGCGCCAGCGCCGCGACCTCGAGCGAGACGTTGGCGCCCAGCGACGTGCCGCCGATGACCGCCTGGTCGGCCCCGAGGTGGTCGAGCAGCGCGACGACCTGCTCGCCGAACGCGGTCGTGGAGTAGGCCAGCGGGTCCGCCGGCCGGTCGGAGCGACCGTGCCCGAGCAGGTCGAGCGTGACGACGTGGAGCCCCTCGGCGGCGAGCGCCCGGGCCAGCGGCTGATGCATCCGGCGCGGCATCAGCTGGCCGTGCAGCAGGACGACCCAGGCCTCGCCGCCGCCGTACTCGGTGTACTCCAGGCGGTCGCGACCGGCCCCGTTGTCGAGGAAGAACTGCCCGATCCGCTCAGTCACCACCATTCTCGAAGATTACGCGAGCGCGTCGCCGTCGACGTGGCCCGTGCAAGCGATGGCCTGCCGGCGTACGCAGTCCTGTCGGTCAGCGCGCAGCCCGGTTGACCGCGCTGAGCACCGCCCGCAGCGAGGCGGTGACGATGTTGTGGTCGAGCCCGACGCCCCACAGCACCTGGTCGCCGACGGCGCACTCGACGTACGCCGCCGCGAGGGCGTCGCCGCCCTCGCTGAGCGCGTGCTCGTGGTAGTCGAGGACGCGGACGTCGAGGTCGTGGGGCAGCGCGTTGATCGCGTTGACGAACGCGGCGATCGGGCCGTTGCCGACCGACTCGAGCGTCTGCAGCGCGCCGTCGACGTAGACGTTGACGGTGAGCGCGTCCTTCTCGCCGGCGGCCGAGCTGGTGTGCACCGAGTCGAGCCGGAGCGGCGTCTCGCGGTCGAGGTACTCGGCGCGGAACGCCGCCCAGATCTCGGCGGGGGTGACCTCGCCGCCCTCGCTGTCGGTCACCTGCTGGATAGTGCGGCTGAACTCGATCTGCGCGCGGCGGGGCAGGTCGAGCTTGTGCTCGGTCTTGAGGATGTAGGCCACGCCACCCTTGCCGGACTGGCTGTTGACCCGGATCACGGCCTCGTAGGAGCGGCCGACGTCCTTGGGGTCGATGGGCAGGTAGGGGACGGCCCACGGGTGCTGGTCGACGGGGTGACCCGCGGCGGCGGCGTCGCGCTCGAGCGCCTCGAAGCCCTTCTTGATGGCGTCCTGGTGACTGCCGGAGAACGCCGTGTAGACGAGGTCGCCGCCGTAGGGGTGCCGCTCGGCGACCGGCAGCTGGTTGCAGTACTCGACCGTGCGGCGGACCTCGTCGATGTCGGAGAAGTCGATCTCGGGGTCGATGCCCTGGGTGAACAGGTTCAGGCCGAGGGTGACCAGGCAGACGTTGCCGGTGCGCTCGCCGTTGCCGAACAGGCAGCCCTCGATCCGGTCGGCGCCGGCGAGGTAGCCGAGCTCGGCGGCCGCGACCGCCGTACCGCGGTCGTTGTGGGGGTGCAGGGACAGCACGACGTGCTCGCGGTGGGCGAGGTGCCGGTCCATCCACTCGATCGAGTCGGCGTAGACGTTGGGCGTGGCCATCTCGACGGTGGCCGGCAGGTTGATGATCACCGGCTTGTCGGCGGTGGGCTCGAAGACCTCGAGCACCTCGTTGCAGACGCGGACCGCGAACTCGAGCTCGGTGCCGGTGTAGGACTCGGGGCTGTACTCGTAGAAGACCTGGGTCTCCGGGATGCCCTCCTCGTACTTCTTGCACAGCCGGGCGCCCTGGACGGCGATGTCGGCGATGCCGTCCTCGTCGAGGCCGAAGACCACGCGGCGCTGCAGCGTCGAGGTGGAGTTGTAGAGGTGGACGATCGCCTGCTTGGCGCCCCGGATCGCCTCGTAGGTGCGCTCGATGAGCTCCTCACGGGCCTGGGTGAGCACCTGGATGACGACGTCGTCGGGGATCAGGTCCTCGTCGATCAGCTGGCGGACGAAGTCGAAGTCGGTCTGGCTGGCGCTGGGGAACCCGACCTCGATCTCCTTGTAGCCCATCTGCACCAGCAGCTTGAACATCGTCAGCTTGCGGGCGGGCGACATCGGGTCGATGAGGGCCTGGTTGCCGTCGCGCAGGTCGACCGCGCACCAGCGCGGTGCCTTCTCGATGCGCTTGGTGGGCCAGGTGCGGTCGGCGAGGTCGACGGGGATGAACGGCTCGTAGCGCGAGTACGGCATCCCGCTCGGCTGCTGCGGGTTGTGCTCGTGGAAGGTGCTGGTCATGGCTGCTGCTCCTGATCGTGGGCTGGTCTGCCGGCGCACGTGACCACTCCGCAGCGAGGAGGTCGGCGGCCTAGTCGGCGTGGGCCTCGCTGCGGCAGCGAAGGAGGAGTCGGCGCATCGTCATGACGCAGCCACTCTAACGCCCCACGGCCGGCCGCGCAGATGGAGCCCAGAGTCCGGGCGCCGTCGTAGCCTCGTCATCCAGACCGGCTCCCATGCTCAGCCGAGGGGCGTCGTAGGCAGAGGGACGGTGAGCGGGCCTCGTCGGTCCCGAACGTACCTCTCGTGGTCGATGAAGTGGTGTCTGCGACCGAGGTAGTGCGGGTAGTGCTCGAAGTGCCACCGGCAGCCCTCGATGAAGACCTCGTGGTCCGTCAGTCCGAGCCGAGCGCACAGCCGGTCGAATTCCTCGAGGCCGGTCATCATCTCGTCGCACTCGGCGGGCGTCGCTGCGGTTGCGCCGTAGAGGACACCTGCTGGGAGCTCGTGGACGGCTCCCCACAGCCAGTTCAGGTGCCACTTGTAGCGAGTGGTGTCGCCGGTCGGCGAAGACATGGGCCGATGCTAGGACGGCAGCGCCCGTCCGAACCGACCGATCACGTCCCGAGCTGCGCGCTACTGCCGATGTACGGCCGCTCCTGGCCAGGAGGCCTGGGGCTGGCCTGCGCGATCGTGTCGACGCCGCCCTGTCCGACGAGACGGCCGCCCGTTTTCACCGATAGCCCTCTCGTGCCGATGGTCGGGTGCACCCGAACGGCACAGGAACACTGGGAACCGGGTCCGGGGCTCGACACGTCTACTCCGACGTGACTGAAGGTCGGCGCGGCACTCTCCTAGTTCGGGCGGCCCTGGTGGGCGTGCTTCTCTCGGCGTGCGGCGAAACGAGTCCGTCTGGCTCGGACGATGCCCAGCCCGCGACAGATGCTGGTAGCGCCGCGGCCGTCAGTCCTGCGAACGACCTCGGGCTCTCGTGCCCCAGCGGCGAGATGTCAGAGACTGACGGCGGATACCTCCTGGAACAGCCTGACGGACTCCCGACGCGCGAAGAGGCCGTCGAGGCATGGTTGCGGGATTCGCCGTTCACCGGACACACCTACCGAATCCCCGAAGACAGCAAGCACGCTTTCGTCCTGCGCGCAGACGGGTCGAGCGTCGCCCGGCTCGACTTCCTTCGAAGTTCCGGTTTCACGGTGCACGGTGTTCTGAGCTGCCTGGACTGACCATCAGGAGGAAGCGAGCAGCGGCACACCCCGCGATCCCGCGTCGAGCGTCCACACAGAGATCCCGATCGTGGCCACCGTCCGTCACCGACGGCGAACGGGTCGCCGCAGCACTGCATCTGCCAACCGTCGACCCAGCCGAGCACGGACACGCTGACAGGGTTGCGCCGGGGACGCGGGCTCCGGCCGACCGTGCCGCCCGCGCGGGGGTCGGCGCCTAGGGTTCGGCCGTGCCCCGACTCCTCGTCGTCCACCACTCCCCGACGCCGCTCGTCCAGGCCCTGACGGACGCCGTCGTCGCGGGTGCCACCGACGACGCCATCGAGGACGTCGAGGTCGTGGTCCGCGCGGCGCTGGACGCGACGGCCGACGACGTCCGGGCCGCCGACGGCTACCTGCTGGGCACGACCGCGAACTTCGGCTACATGAGCGGTGCGCTCAAGCACTTCTTCGACTCGGTCTTCCTCGAGGTCGGAGGCGCCCTGGGTGACGACGGGAGCGGCGCGGCGGTTGCCGGCGGGAGGAAACCGTTCGGGCTGTGGGTGCACGGCCGCTACGACACCGGGGGTGCCGTGCGCAGCGTCCTGTCGATCGTGCAGGCGCTGCCGTGGACCCAGGCCGCCGCGGTCGTCGAGGTGCTGGGCGAGGTCGGCGCCGCCGAGCGCGAGCGTGCCAAGGAGCTCGGCGGGACGCTCGGGGCGCTGCTCAGCACCTAGTCCCAGGCGGGCCTCACGCACCCGCCGGTAGCATCGCCCCTCGTGGCACCCCGGGCTCGCAGCGCCAGGATCGCGTCGGCGGTCGGCGTGCTGGCGACCCTCCTCGCCCTGCTGACGGCCTGCAGCGAGCCCGAGCAGGCGACACCGCCGGGCGCCGACCCCGAGCAGATCGACGCGGTCGAGGCGCCCGAGCTCGGCGCCTGCCGCCAGCTCACCCTCGACGAGGTGCTCGCCCCGGTCAACGCCAGCAAGGTGGTCGACTGCGGAGCGCGCCACACCGCCGAGACGTACGCCGTCGGCGAGCTGCCGCCCGAGCTCGACGACGCAGCGTACGACTCCCCCGAGGTCGGCGCGTTCGCCTACCAGACCTGCAACAACGCGCTGCGGGAGTTCCTCGGCGCCGACGAGAGCCTGGCGATGCGCACGGTGCTGAGCTGGGCGTGGTTCCGGCCGTCGGAGAAGGCGTGGGACGACGGCGCGCGGTGGTACCGGTGCGACGTGGTCGGCGGCGGCGAGCAGAGCAAGGCGCTCGTGCCGCTGCCCGAGACCGCCCGCGGACTGCTGCAGGGGCGTCCCCCGGACCGCTGGATGGCCTGCGTCTCGGGCCCCTCGGTCGCCGAGTCGACCAAGATCCCGTGCTCGCAGCCGCACGACTGGCGCGCGGTGACGACCATCAAGCTCGGCGAGACCAAGGACCCCTACCCCGGCGACCGGCTGTCGGAGGTGCGCTCGCGCGACTTCTGCAAGCGGTCGGTGCTCGCCTACCTCAACTACCCGGCCCAGTACGACTACGGCTACACCTGGTTCCACGAGGCCGAGTGGGACGCCGGCAACCGCCGGTCGGTGTGCTGGGCCCGCACCCGTGACTGACGCCGGGCCCCGCCGTACGGCGCTCGCCGGGCTCGCCCTGGCCGTCGCGCTCCTGCTCCCGGCGTGCTCTGGTGGCGACGACGAGCCCACGCCCGACCCCACCGGCACCCCGACCGCGGAGGTCACCCCCACGCCTCCCCCGCGGGCCACGGCCGTCCCGGTGCCACCCGCCGACGCGTGCTACCGGCTGTCCTACCGGCAGGTGCTCTCGCCGACCAACGGCGAGGACCCGGTGCCGTGCCGGGCTCCGCACAGCGCCCAGACCTACGCCGCGGGCCGCGTCGACAACGTCGTCGCCGGGCACCTGCTGGCCATCGACTCCGCGCGCGTGCAGCGCCAGGTGGCCGAGACCTGCCCGGCGGCACTCGGCGAGGTGGTCGGCGGGTCGGTCGAGGACCTGCGCCTGAGCATGCTGCGCGCCGTGTGGTTCACCCCCAGCCTCGAGCAGGCGGCCGCGGGGGCCGACTGGTACCGCTGCGACCTCGTCGCCCTCGCCGGTGCCGACGACCTGGTGACCCTGCGCGGCTCCCTGGCCGGCGTCCTCGACACCCCCGAGGGCCGCGACCGCTACGGCATGTGCGGGTCCGCCAGCCCCGACGCGCCTGACTTCGAACGCGTCCCGTGCAGCGCGCCGCACTCGTGGCGGGCGTTCTCGGTGATCCCGCTCGAGCCCGGCCGCTACCCCGGGCCGGAGGCCGTGCGGGAGGCCGGCGTGCCGTGCGAGGACGCCGCCGCCGAGGTCGCCGACGACCCGCTCGACTACGAGTGGGCCTCCGAGGGACCCGACGCGGAGCAGTGGGCGACGGGCCAGACGTTCCTCAGGTGCTGGGCACCCGACTGACCTCCCCGGCTCCGACGCTCAGAAGCCGAGCTTGCGCAGCTGGCGCGGGTCGCGCTGCCAGTCCTTGGCGATCTTGACGTGCAGGTCGAGGTAGACCGGGGTGCCGAGGAGGGCCTCGATCTGCAGGCGGGCACGTCGGCCGACGTCGCTCAGGCGCGAGCCCTTGTGGCCGATCATGATCCCCTTCTGGGAGTCGCGCTCGACGTAGAGGTTGGCGTGGATGTCGAGGAGCGGCTTGTCGGCGGGGCGGTCCTCGCGCAGGTTCATCTCCTCGACCACGACGGCGATCGAGTGCGGGAGCTCGTCGCGCACGCCCTCGAGCGCGGCCTCGCGGATCAGCTCGGCGACGATGATCTCCTCCGGGGCGTCGCTGAGGTCGCCGTCGGGGTAGAGCTGCGGGCCCTCGGGGAGCAGCCCGACGAGGAGGTCCGCGAGCAGCTGGACCTGGTGGCCGGCCTGGGCGGAGACCGGGACGATCTCGGCCCAGTCGGTGCCGGTCTCGGTGCCGAGGGCCGCGATGTCGAGCAGGTGCCGGCCCAGCTGCTCGGGGGTCGCCAGGTCGGTCTTGGTGGCGATCGCGACCTTGGTGGTGCGCTTGACCTTGCCCATCTCCTTGACGATGAACCGGTCGCCGGGGCCGATCTTCTCGTTGGCCGGGAAGCACACCGCGACGACGTCGACCTCGGACAGCGTGGTCTTGACCAGGTCGTTGAGGCGCTCGCCCAGCAGCGTGCGCGGGCGGTGGAGGCCAGGGGTGTCGACGAGGATCAGCTGGGCGTCGGGCCGGTGCACGATGCCGCGCACCACGGTGCGGGTGGTCTGCGGCTTGGAGCTGGTGATCACAACCTTGCTGCCGACCAGGGCGTTGGTCAGCGTCGACTTGCCGGCGTTGGGGCGGCCGACGAACGACGCGAAGCCGCTCCGGTGCGCGGGCAGCTCGGGGGTGCTGGTCATGGTTGGGCCCTCTCCTGGGCGTCGTCGAAGTCGGCCCAGATCTGGTCGTCGGACTTGCCGGCGGCCTTGCCGGCCCGCCAGACGGGGCCGGGGTCGACCGAGCGCGGCTGCCGGCCGGCGACCGCGCGCCAGTAGCCCATCACGTCGTACGCCGTGCTGGGCAGCCGGCGCTCGCGCATCAGGTGCTTGCGGATCGCGCGCATCTGCGCCGACTCCCCCGCCATCCAGAAGTAGCCCTCGCCCTCGGGCCACACCAGGTCGGTGACGACCTCGGCCAGCCGGCTCTGCCCGTCGCCGGGCTGGACGAGCCAGTCGACCTCGAGGCCGCCCAGGTAGTCGGGCATCGGTCCGTCGGGCACCTCGGCCCAGGCCCGGGTCGGCACGTCGACGCTCTCACCGATCCGCGCCATCGCGGGCAGCGCGGTCAGGTCGCCGACGAGCATCAGCCAGCGCGCGCCCTCGGGCATCGCGAACGACCCCTTCGGCTCGGTCACCGTCACGGTGTCGCCGACGCAGTCGCCGACCGCCCACTCGGTGACCAGCCCGACGTCGTGGACCACGACGTCGAAGGTCAGCCGCTCGCCGTCCCAGGACCGGACGGTGTAGTAGCGGCTCTGGAACTGACCGGGCGCCACCAGCCCGACCCACTCGTCGGGCACGCCGGTGCTGGTGAAGCCGGACAGACCGGGCCCGCCGAGCTCGAGCCGGAGGAGGTGAGCGGCGAGCCGAGTGCGCGACAGCACGTCGGCGTCGTACGTCGCGGCTCGGGTGCTCACCGTCCGAGGGTAGTGGTGGTGGTGCGGCTCACGACCCCCACGTCGGCCGCAGCGCGAACCCGTCGGACCCGCCGTCGCCGGTGCGGACCGCGAGCACCTGGTGCAGCTGCACCTCGTTGCGCTCGAACCCGACCCGGCAGGCGGCCATGTAGACGCCCCAGACACGCGCGGTGCCGAGACCGACCTCCGCGACGCACTCGTCCCAGTGCTCGACCAGGTTGCGGTTCCAGTCGCGCAGGGTCATCGCGTAGTGCCTCCGCAGGTTCTCCGAGTGCATCACCTCCAGGCCGGCGTCCTGCGCCTCGCTGATCACCCGGCCCGAGCCGGTGAGCTCGCCGTCGGGGAAGACGTAGCGGTCGATGAACGCGCCGGTGCGGGCCGGGTGGTTGTCGTGGCGGGTGATGCAGTGGTTGAGCAGCCGGCCCTCCGGCTTGAGCTTGTCGCGCAGGAAGCCGAAGTACGACGGGTAGTTGGCGACGCCGATGTGCTCGGTGAGCCCGATCGAGGAGACCGCGTCGAAGTCGGACTCCAGCACCTCGCGGTAGTCGAGGTGACGCACCTCGGCCAGGTCGCCCAGGCCCTCGGCGTCGATCGCGCTCTTGGCCCACTCGGCCTGCTGACGGCTCAGGGTGACGCCGAGCGCGCGGACGCCGTACTCGCGGGCCGCGTGGATCACCATCCCGCCCCAGCCGCAGCCGACGTCGAGCAGCCGCTGGCCCGGCTGCAGGTCGAGCTTGCGGGCGACGAGGTCGAACTTCTCGGTCTGGGCCTGCTCCAGCGACGCCTCGGCGTCGGGGTAGACCGCACAGGTGTAGGCCATCGAGGGGCCGAGCACGTGGCGGTAGAAGGCGTTGGAGACGTCGTAGTGGTGGGCGATCACCTCGGCGTCGCGGGTCAGCGAGTGGCGCACCCCCTCCATCAGCCGGCGCCAGCGCGGCAGGTGCTCCTGCGGCGGCGGGGGCGGCGGCTTGAGGTTGGTCAGCCCGAGGCCCCGCACGATCGAGACCAGCTCCGTGGCCGACGGGGCGCGGAACTTCGTGTGGTCCTTGAGCTTCTCCATCACCGAGTAGGGGTCACCCGGGTGCGCGCCGTGGATCACCAGGTCGCCGGCCACGTAGGCGCGGGCCAGGCCGAGGTCGCCCGGGGCGGTGAGCAGGTACTGCAGGCCGCGCTGGTTGACCAGCTCGAGACCGATCTCGGCGTCCTCCGGGCCGGCGGCGCTGCCGTCGTAGGCCGTGAAGCGCAGCGGCATCCCGCCGCGGGTGAGGTCGGCGACGACACCGGCGATCTTGAACGGCGTGGCGGTGCTGGGCAACGGATCCCTCATTTCCTTCGGACGGTCTTGTCGTAGAGGTCGGTCAGGCGGTCGTCGGGGTCGTGGCGGCGCTTGACCTCGGCCAGCCGGTCGCCGCCGTAGAGCCGGTCGAAGGTCTCGCGGTCGTAGAACGCCTCGGAGTACAGCGACTTGTGGCCGTCGAGCTCGTGCACCTTGGCCTCGATGGCGCGGTTGCGGGGCGAGTCGACGGCCTCGGGACCGACGTGCACGGTGCCCCAGAACCCGACGTTGACGTAGGGCTCCCCCGCCTGCAGCGGGTACGCCGGCCACGCGCGCCGGGCGACCAGCGGGCACAGCCACACCGGGCGCATCCCGACCTCGTCGTCGAACCACGCCAGGAACTCCGCGAGCCGGCCGGTCGGCACCTCGATGTCCTGCACCACGCGCTCGCGCAGCGGCCGGCCCGCCCGTCGGTCGAGGCGGTCGGCGACGTCGAAGCGCCGGTCGAGCCCGAGCAGGCGCATGTAGACGTCCGAACGGCGCAGCGACCGCGGCCAGAGGCGGCGTACCCACGGGTTCTGCGCCCCGAACGCGCCGGAGCACCAGAACCAGTCGGTGTCCCACCGCCACAGGTAGTCGTGGATGGTCAGCACGTCGGTCTCGCGCTCCTGGAGCGAGCGGAAGTAGACCTGCTGCCCGGTGTAGTCGGAGGTGGCGCCGCCGGGGCCCGGCTCGTCGCTCCACCGGGCGAGGGTGAGGTAGAGCTCGTCGGGCGCGAAGGCCACGCCGTCGAGACCGTCGACGCGCTCGCCGCCGTGCTCGCCGGTGGCGGTGATCTCCTCGATCGTCTTGGCCAGCTGCGCGGCGTCGTCGAAGCGCACGTGGCGCAGGGCGACGTACGCCGGCGCCGGCTCGAGCTCGATCCGCAGCCGGGTGGCGTAGCCGAGCGAGCCGTAGGAGTTGGGGAAGGCGTCGAACAGGTCGTCACCGGGCCGGGTGGTGACCACCTCGCCGGCACCGGTGAAGACGTCCATCTCCAGCACCGACTCGTGCGGGAGACCGTTGCGGAAGCTGGTCGACTCGATGCCGAGGCCGGTGACCGCGCCGCCGAGGGTGATGGTGCGCAGCTGCGGGACCACGAGCGGGACCAGGCCGTGCGCGAGCGTCGCGTCGACCAGCGTCTCGTAGGTGCACATGCCCTGCACGTCGGCGGTGCGGGCCGCGGGGTCGACCGCGACCACACCGGTCAGCCCCGAGACGTCGAGGCCGGGCGCGGTGGTCGCGCTGCGGGCCCGGAACAGGTTGGTGGTCGTCTTGGCGAGCCGCACCGGCTGCCCCGGCGGGATCGCGGCGTACGACGCGGCCAGCAGTCCGACCGCGTGCTCGTGCTGCCGGGCCCCCGTCTCCGTCACCCGCCCCAAGGTACCCCTTCGGGTGAGGTTGGGGCAGCGGATTTCCTGCCGACGACCTAGGAGATGGTGCCGTCGGCGGCGCCGAGGTGGACGACGACGTCGGGACCGGCGTACTCGTCGAGCACGGCGCGGTCGGGCACGGTGAGCTCGACGGCGTCGCCCAGCACGACGACGGCCGCCAGGCCGCGCGCCCCGGACGCGACCGCCATGGCCACGCACACCTGGACGGCGCTGAGCTTGAGCGACTCGAGCTCGACGCTGGCGGCGGCGTAGGTGCGGCCGTCGAGGTCGCGGACGGCGGCGCCCTCGGCGGCCCGGGTGCGGGCGCGGGTGGCGCGGGCGAGGGTGACCAGCTTGGCATCCTCGGCGCTGGGCTCGTGCGGGTGCTCCGGCATGGGATCAGCCTAGGGAGAGCGCCATCGGCACCGACAGCACCCCGTGCGGCACCGCGAGCCCGACCGCCGCGGCCGCCTGGGCGAGCAGCGCCTCGGGGCCCGTGGGGACGACGACCTCCGCGGCCGCCGGGGACTCGCTGGACTCGGCCGGCTTGAGCCGCTGCAGCCACTCGAGCGGTGAGGGGGTCGGCAGGCGCACGTCGTCGGGGTCGAGCCCGGCCAGCGCGCAGGCGCGCTCGAGGGCGACGCGGATGCCGCCGAGGTGGTCGACGAGGCCGCGCTCGTGGGCGTCGACGCCGACCCAGACGCGACCGCGGGCGAGGGGCTCGAGGACGTCGAGCGGCATCCCGCGGTCGGTGGCTGCCTTGGCCGTGAAGTCGGCGTACACCTCGTCGAGCCAGGCGTCGAGCACGCGCCACTCCTCGTCGGTGAACCGGCGGCCGGGGGCGAGGAAGCCGGCACGCGGGCCGGCGTCGACCGGCTCGTGGACCACGCCGATGCGGTCGAGCAGCCGCTCCACGACCAGCTTGCCGGCGAGGACGCCGATCGAGCCGGTGAGGGTGGTGGGTTGCGCGACGACCTCGTCGGCCGGCATCGCGACGAAGTAGCCGCCGGACGCGGCGGTCGCCCCCATGGTCGCGACCACCGGGCGGCCGCTCTCGCGCAGCCGCAGCACCTCGCGCCGGATCGCGTCGCTGGCGACGTAGGACCCGCCGGGGCTGTCGACGCGGAGCACGACGGCCTTGACGTCGTCGTCGCGGCCGACCTGGCGCAGCCGGGCGCCGACGCGGTCGGCGCCGGCCTGCGCGCCGGTGCCGGGCCCGAGCACGATCGGACCGGTGACGTCGACGACGGCGACCGTCGGCCGGTGCCCGCCCCCGCGCCCGCGCCCGGAGGCCAGCGCTCGGGCCTGCTCGAGCGGGCCCTGGCCCTCGGCGGCGTAGCGGTGCACGTACGCCGGCTCCCACGCCGGCGTCCAGCTCTCGCGCACGTGGGCGTAGACCTCGTCGCGGTAGCCGAGCCGGTCGACCAGCCCGGCCGCGAGCGCGTCGGCGGCGCCCAGCGGCGCACGCGCCATGGCGGCCCTCACGTCGTCGGTGGACAGGTCGCGGCGGGCGGCGGTGCGGACGACGGTGTCGTCGACGATCGCGTCGGCCAGGCGCTGCACCATCTCGCGGTTGGCGGCGCTGACCTCGGTGGCCGCCAGCTGGTCGGCGGCCGACTTGTACTCGTGCCGCTGCCCGAACTCCGGGTCAACCCCGAGCTTCTCCAGTCCCCCGCGCACCAGCGTGATGCCGAGGTGCACCCCGGTCAGCCCGAGCGCACCGGTCGGCTGCAGCCACACCTCGCGGGCGTTGAGCGCGACCCGGTAGCCGGCCAGGCCGCTGCTGAGCTCGCCGAACGACGCCGTCCACGCCACCGACGGCTTGGACTGGCTGAAGTCGGCGACCATCGCCCCCACCTCGTCGGCGACCGCCAGGGTGACCGGCGCGGTGCCGACGTGCACCACCAGCCCGAGCACGTCGTCGTCACCCGCCGCCCGACGCAGCCCGTCGCCGATCGCCCGCACCGACGGCGCGTGCCGCGCCCGCAGCGCCTGCAGCGGGTGCCGCGGCGGCACCGTCTGGACGCCGTGCGCGAGGTCGAGCTCGAGGACGGTCCGGGGCCCACGACGGCCGAGGCCCGGGATCGGGAGGGGAAGTCGGCGCAGCATGGGGTCAATCTAGGTGGGGGGTGTGTGCGCAGCTCAGGCGTCAGCAGCCACCGGCGTGCCGTCACCAGGAGTCGCGGGCACCGGCGCGACGACGCGGCGGATGCGGACGGTGCCGATCTTGTTGCGGCGACCGGCGGTGTCCTCGGCCTCGAAGCGCAGGCCGTGGGCCTCGACGGCGGAGCCGGGGATGGGGACGCGTCCGAGGTGCTTGGCCATCAGGCCGCCGACGCTGTCGACGTCCTCCTCCTCGACCTGGAAGCCGAACAGGTCGTCGAGGTCGTCGACCGGATAGCGCGAGGAGACCCGGTAGGCCGGGGCGTCGTCGTCGGCGGAGCCGAGCTGCTCGACCTCGATCTCGTCCTCGTCGTACTCGTCGGTGATCTCACCGACGATCTCCTCGAGCAGGTCCTCGATGGTGATCAACCCGGCGGTCCCGCCGTACTCGTCGACGACGACGGCGATGTGCTGGCGGCCGGCCTGCATCTCGCGCAGCTGGGCGTCGACGGGCTTGGACTCCGGCACCCAGGCGACCGGGCGCATGACCTCCTCGACGTGCTGGGTCAGCTCGACGTCGGGGGCCTCGAAGTCGCGGCGGACGATGTCCTTGAGGTAGGCGAACCCACGGATGTCGTCGAGGTTCTCGCCGATCACGGGCAGCCGGGAGAAGCCGCTGCGCAGGAACAGCGACAGCGTCTGGCGCAGGTTCTTGTAGTGCTCGATGTAGACGACGTCGCCGCGCGGCACCATCACCTCGCGCACGGTGGTGTCGCCGAGCTCGAAGACGGAGTGGATCATCCGCCGCTCGTCCTCCTCGATCACCGCCGAGGCCTCGGCGATGTCGACGAGCTCGCGCAGCTCGGTCTCCGACGAGAACGGTCCCTCACGGAAGCCCTTGCCGGGGGTGATCGCGTTGCCGAGCAGGATCAGCAGCCGCGGCAGCGGACCGAGCACGGTGGTGAACGCCGTCAGCGGGGCCGCCGACCACAGCGCGACCGACTCGGAGTGCTGACGACCCAGGGTGCGGGGGCCGACCCCGATCACCACGAACGAGACGACCAGCATCACGCCGATGGCGATCAGGACGCTGACCCAGCGGGCGCCGTCGAGGGCCCGGTCGAGCTGGAGGGTGACCAGCACGATGGCGGAGATCTCGCACAGCAGCCGCAGCAGCAGGGCGGTGTTGACGTGGCGCGGGGCGTCGTCGAGCAGGGCGACGAGGCGGCGCGCGCCGGTGCGCTCCTCGTGGAGCAGCTCGACGGCCCGGGCCTTGGAGAACGACGCGAGCGCGGCGTCGGCGGCGGTGAGCACGCCGGCCAGGACGACGAGCAGGGCCGCGACGAGCAGGGTGATGGTGCCGGTCACCGGTGCCTCACCGGCTGCGCCACTGCCCCAGCAGCGTGTCCTGCAGCCCGAACATCTCGGCGTGCTCCTCCGGCTCGGCGTGGTCGTAGCCGAGCAGGTGCAGGATGCCGTGCACCGTCAGCAGCTCGATCTCGGCGAGCGTGCCGTGGCCCGCGGTCTCGCCCTGGGCGGCGGCGATCTGGGGGCACAGCATGATGTCGCCGAGCACGCCCTCCTCGGGCTCCTCGTCGAGGAGCCCGGGCCGCAGCTCGTCCATCGGGAAGGCCAGCACGTCGGTGGGGCCCTCCTTCTCCATCCACTTCTCGTTGAGCTCGGTGATGGTGGCCTCGTCGACGGCCTTGATGCACAGCTCGGCCAGCGGGTGCACCCGCATCTCGTCCATCACGAACCGGCTGAGCCGCGCGAGGTGCGTGACGTCGACCTCCTGCCCCGACTCGTCGAGGACCTCGATGCTCACGCGGTCACCGCTGGCGTTCCTGGGCCGTCGCCAGCCCGCCGCGCGCGTCGAAGTCGTCGTACGCCGCCACGATCCGGCCGACGAGCCGGTGCCGGACGACGTCGTGGCTGGTGAGCCGCTGGAAGGAGATGTCGTCGACCTCGTCGAGGATGCCCTGGATGATCCGCAGGCCCGACTTGGTGCCGCCGGGCAGGTCGACCTGGGTGACGTCACCGGTGACGACGATCTTGGAGCCGAACCCGAGCCGGGTCAGGAACATCTTCATCTGCTCCGGCGTCGTGTTCTGCGCCTCGTCGAGGATGATGAAGCTGTCGTTGAGCGTGCGGCCGCGCATGTAGGCCAGCGGGGCGACCTCGATGGTCCCGGCCGCGAGCAGCTTGGGGATCGTGTCGGGGTCGATCATGTCGTGCAGCGCGTCGTAGAGCGGGCGCAGGTAGGGGTCGATCTTCTCGCTCAGGGTGCCGGGCAGGAAGCCGAGGCTCTCGCCGGCCTCGACGGCCGGGCGGGTCAGGATGATCCGGTTGACCTGCTTGGCCTGCAGCGCCTGGACGGCCTTGGCCATCGCCAGGTAGGTCTTGCCGGTGCCGGCGGGGCCGATGCCGAAGGTGATCGTGTGCTTGTCGATCGAGTCGACGTAGCGCTTCTGGTTCAGCGTCTTGGGGCGGATGGAGCGGCCGCGGTTGCTGAGGATGTTGAGCGACAGCACGTCGGCGGGGCGCTCGGTGGTCTCGGCGCGCAGCATCTCGATCACGCGCTCGACGGTCTCGGACGTGACGCCCTGGCCGGTGCGGATGATGGTGACGAGCTCGTCGAGCAGGCGCTCGGCGAGCGCGACCTCGCCCGGGTTGCCGCGCATCGTGATCCGGTTGCCGCGCACGTGGATCTCGGCCTCGAAGCCGCCCTCGATGATCCCGAGGTACTCGTCGCCGGGGCCGAGCAGGCTGACCATGTCGATGCTGTTGGGGACCACGACGGTGTGGCGTGTCTGGAGGTCTCCGGGGGTCTGCGAGTCAGTCATGGGTGCCCGGGAGGGGCGGCCTTTCGGTGTCGAGGGCAGGAGCGGTGCTGTGGCCTCCCATGCTACGCCGCAGGGTGATGCCCGTCGCGGCGGTTCTCGACGTACCGTGGGGCCATGTGGCGCGATGAGCACGTCGACGAGTTCGACGAGGACCACGCGCCCGACGACGACAGCCCGCCGTCGTGGTTCGCGGGCGAGCACCTGCCGCCCGACGCCCGCCGGCTGGGGCTGACCCACCACGTGCCCGACGGCGCGCTGCTCGACTTCGCCGGCAACCTCGACGGCGCCAAGCCGCTGCACCGGTTCACCGCCTGGGTGCTGCTCGCGGTGTTCGGGCTGCCGGTCGTCTTCGCGATCATGCGGATCTGGAACGCCTTCACCTGAGGGCGCCCCGCGACCGGTTCAGCGGTCAGCCCGGCGGCCAGGCCAGGGGTCGCCCGGCCAGCACGTGCAGGTGCGTGTGGAACACGCTCTGCCCTGCGCCCGCGCCGGTGTTGAACACCAGGCGGTAGTCGTCGGCGTACCCCTCGGCGGCGGCGACGGCCGCCGCGGTGCGGACCAGCTCGGCCGAGGCCTCCGGGTCGGCGGCGGCGAGCTCGGCGGCGTTGGCGTGGTGGTCGCGCGGCACGACGAGCACGTGCACCGGGGCCTGCGGGGCGAGGTCGCGGAACGCCACCGTGCGCTCGGTCGTGTGCACGACCTCGGCCGGGATGGCGCCGGCCACGATCTTGCAGAAGAGACAGTCGTCCACGTCGCCAACCTAGACCCGCTGTAAACCGACCGGGCCGCTCGCGCGTCGCACTAGCGTGACCACCCGTGCGATCGAGGCCGGGGCGACGGTGAGCGAGCCGCCGTCCTGGGACGCCGACACCGCCGTCGAGGCGCTGTACGCCGCCCACTGGCGGCGCCTGGTCCGGCTCTCGGTGCTGCTGGTCCACGACACGGGCACGGCCGAGGAGGTCGTGCAGGACGCCTTCGTCGCCCTGCACGGCCGGTGGCGGAGGCTCCGCGACCCCGACAAGGCGCTGGCCTACCTGCGCCAGAGCGTGGTCAACCGCTCCCGCTCGGTGCTGCGGCACCGCGGCGTCGTCGACCGGCACCTCGCCCACGAGCGGCGGCCCGACCCGCTGCCCTCGGCCGAGGGCCCGGCGCTGGCCCGCGACCGCCGCGCGCGCGTCCTCGACGCCGTGCGGTCGCTGCCCGAGCGCCAGCGCGAGGTGCTGGCCCTGCGCTACTACCTCGACCTGTCCGAGGCCGACATCGCCGCGACGCTGGGCATCAGCCGCGGCGCCGTGAAGTCCCACGCCTCCCGCGGCGGCGCCTCCCTGCGCGCCCTCCTCGAAGGAGAAGACCTGTGACCACCCACCCCGACGACGACCTCCGCGCGGTGCTCGACGACGCCGTGAGCACCGTCGAGCCCACCGACCGGCTCGACGTCATCCGCGCCCGCACCGCCTCGTCCCGGCACCACCGCCGCGGCTGGTACGTCGTCGGCGGCGCGGCGCTGGCCGCCGCGGCCGCGGTCATCGCCGTCAGCGTGGTCGACACCGGCGAGGGCGACCGGGCTCCCGGGGTCGCCGCGCCGAGCTCGCTCGACCCAGGCACGCCGGTCGGCCAGCCGCCCACGCGGACGACCCCCGTCTACTACGTCGGCCCCGGCTCCGACGGCCCCGACGGCGTCGACGCCGCGCTCTACCGCTACTTCGAGCCGGCCGGTGACCCGCTCGAGCTGCTGATGAGCGAGCCGAGCGACCCCGACTACCGGACGCTGTGGCCCGAGGGTTCCCTGACGTCGTACACCGTCGAGGACGGCGTGATCGTCGTCGAGGTCGCGAAGCCAGGGACGAGCGACCTCGCCATGTACCAGCTCGTGCTCACCCTCCAGGCCGTCACGGGGACCGAGCTGCCCGTCCGCCAGGTCAACCCGGCGATCCACACCGTCCCGGTGGCGCGACCGCCGGAGCTCGACGCCCTTGCCCACGTCAACCTCAGCGACCCCGGCGAGGGGTTCGCCTACGCCGGCTCCTTCACCGCCCGCGGCGTCGCGAACGGCTTCGAGGGCACCGTCGCCTGCCGGCTGCTCGACGACGCCGGCGAGGAGGTGTGGGTGGGCGCGACCATCGCCGGGTGGAGGGAACCGCGGCTGTTCCCGTGGAGCCTCGAGGTCGACCTCGCCGGCGTCGAGCCCGGCGCCCACACCCTCACCTGCTCGACCGACGGCCCCACCGGGCGCGCCCGGGGCGTCGGTGCCTTCACCGACACGCGCTCGATCACCGTCGAGTGACCCGGCGACCGGGACAGGATGTGCCCATGCGTCACTTCCCCACCCTGACCGCGCTCGCCCTGACCGCCGCGCTCCTCGCCGGCTGCGGCGACGACGACCCCGACCCCGTGTCGTCCGACACCGGCTCCGACCCGGCCCCGAGCGCGACGACGAGCGACGCGACGTCGAGCGGCCCGACCGCGGACCCGACCGAGACCCCCACCGCCGAGCCCACGGAGTCCGAGCCCGCGACGACGGCCGCCCCGGTCTACTTCGTCGGCGAGACCCCGATGGGCAAGCGCCTCTACCGCGAGTTCCACGCGGTCGACCCGGCCAACGCGCTCGAGGAGGCCGCCGCGCTGCTGCTCGCCGGCCGGGCCCTCGACCCCGACTACGGCACCCTGCTGCAGGGCGTGAAGGTCGAGTCGGTCGCGCAGGAGGACGGCGCCATCGTGGTCACCCTGCGTGAGGACTCCCCGCTCAGCGCCGACAAGGGCATGTCGCCCAAGGACGCCCGCCTCGCCGTCCAGTCGCTGGTCCACACGCTCCAGGGCACGGCCCAGACCCGTGACCCGGTGCGGGTCGAGCTCGCCGACGGCCGCCCGGCCGACCTCTACGGCCAGCCGACCGGCGCCGGCGTGAAGGCGGCACCCGAGCTCAAGGTGCTCTCGCTGGTCAACCTGACGACGCCCGAGGAGGGCGCGACGGTCCTCGGCACGCTCGCCGTCGAGGGCGTGGCCAGCTCCTTCGAGGCGACGGTGCCCTTCACGGTGATCGACGAGTCGGGCGCCGCGGTGCTCACCGACTTCGCCACCGCCGAGGGCTGGATGGACAAGCTCTACCCGTTCAGCGCCGAGCTCGACGTCAGCGCCCTCTCGCCCGGCACCTACATCCTGGTCGCCCGGACCGACGACCCGTCGGGCGGCGAGGGCCCCGGCCCCTTCGAGGACACCAAGACCTTCACGGTCGGCTGAGCCCGGGGGAGACTGGGCGAGTGGTGAGGCTGTCGGCGCAGCGGCTCAACCGGACCCTGCTCCGGCGCCAGCACCTGCTCGAGCGCGTCGAGGCGACCGTCGTCGACGAGTGCCGTCACCTCCTCGGCCTGCAGGCGCAGGAGAACCTGCCGCCCTACCTCTCCCTCGCCGCCCGGCTGTCGTCGTTCGACCCCCACGAGGTCACCCGGGGGCTCGACGACCGCACCCTGGTGCGGTTCCTGACGATGCGCGGCACGGTCCACCTGCTCGCCGCCGACGACGTCGGGCTGCGCGCCTGGACGGCATCGGTGCACGAGCGGGAGATCCGCGCCAGCCAGAACGTCGGGCCGGCCCGCGAGGTCGACCGTGACGCCTTCCTGCAAGCGCTCGACGACGTCCTGGCCGGCGGCCCGCTGCCACAGAAGGCGATCGGGCTCGCGCTGGCCGAGCGCTTCCCGTCGTACGCCGCCACCCAGCTCGGCCAGCTGGCCCGCTCGGCGGCGCCGCTGGTGCAGCTGCCGCCACGTGGCACGTGGAAGGGGGCCGGCGGGGTGGTCTACGACCGGGCCGACCGCTGGACCGGACGGCCGCTCGACCCGCCCGACCCGGCCGACGTCGTGCGGCGCTACCTGCGCGCCTTCGGGCCGGCCACCGCCGCCGACGTCACGGCGTGGTCGGCGGTGACCCGGCTCGGCCCCGTCGTCGCCGCCATGGACGACCTCGTGCGGCACGAGGACGCCGACGGCCGTCTGCTCCACGACGTGCCCGACGGCGAGCTCGAGGACGAGGACGCCCCGGCCCCGGTGCGGCTGCTCGGCACCTACGACAACGTCTGGCTCAGCCACGCCCGCCGCGACCGGGTCACCCGGCCGGGCACCCGCGACATCTGGATGGGCGTCAACGGCGGATCGGCGTCGACGCTGTTCGCCGACGGCTGGCTGGTCGGGCTGTGGCGCGCGGAGGACGGCCGGGTCGTCGTCCTGGAGACGCTGCGCGACCTGACCCGCCGCGAGCGCACCGAGCTCGACGACGAGATCACCCGGGTCGAGGCGCTGCTGGCGTCGTGACCGTCAGGACCGTCTGGACCGTCAGGACCAGCGCGGCGTGCGCGACAGGAGCGCTGCGACGGCGGCGACCCCGGCGGTGGAGGTGCGCAGCACCTCCGCCCCCAGCCGGACGGCGTGCGCGCCGGCGGCCGCGAACGCCGCGACCTCCTCGTCGGTGAGCCCGCCCTCGGGGCCGACCACGACCACGACCCGGCCCGTCGCCGGCACCTCCAGCGAGGCCAGCGGCACCGAGGCCTCCTCGTGCAGGACGACGGCCAGGTCGGCCGCCCCGACGAGCGCGACGACGTCGGCGGTGGTGGCCAGCGCGACCACCTCGGGGTGCCACGACCGGCGGGCCTGCTTGGCCGCCTCGCGCGCGGTGGCGCGCCAGCGCGCCCACGACTTCTCCGCCCGCTCGCCCTTCCAGACCGCCACCGAGCGGGCGGCGGCCCACGGGACGACGACGGCGACGCCGACCTCGGTCAGGACCTCGACGGCGAGCTCGCCGCGGTCGCCCTTGGGCAGCGCCTGCACGACGACGACCTCGGGGCTGGGCTCGGGCGCCAGCGACACCTCGGCGACCTCCACCTCGAGCCGTCGCTTGCCGGTGGCGGTCACGACCCCCACCACGGTGCGCCCGGCCCCGTCGGTGAGCGCCAGCCGCTCCCCCGCGCGCAGCCGGCGTACGGCGACCGCGTGGTGGGCCTCGTCGCCCTCGACCACCACGGTGTGGCCGACGGCCGTGCCGTCCAGCGACGCGACGAGGTGGACCGGCAGCGACATCAGTGGCCGAACAGGCGCCCGAAGACCCGCTTCTGCGGCGCCTTGACCTGACCGGTCGGACGCTCCTCGCCGCGGAGCGCCGCCAGCTCGCGCAGCAGCTCCTCCTGGCGCGGGTCGAGCCTGGTCGGCGTCTCGACGACGGTGGTGACGACGAGGTCGCCGCGCCCGCCGCGCAGACCGGGCACGCCGCGACCGCGCAGCACGCGCTCGGCACCCGACTGCGTGCCGGGCTCGACCTCGAGCTCGAACGACGTCTCGACGCCCGACCCGGCGCCCTGCTCGACGTCGGCCTCGAGGGTCGGCAGCGTCAGCGTGGTGCCGAGGGCGGCGGCGCTCATCGGGAGCGTGACCGTGCAGTGCAGGTCGTCGCCGTGGCGGGTGAACGTCTCGTGCGCGGCGACGTGGATCTCGACGTACAGGTCACCGGCGGGTCCGCCGCCGGGACCGACCTCGCCCTGCTCGCTGAGCTGGACCCGGGTGCCGGTGTCGACGCCGGCGGGGATCTTGACGTTCAGGGTGCGGCGCGAGCGGACCCGGCCGTCGCCGGAGCACTCACGGCACGGCTCGGGGATGGTCTCGCCGAACCCGCGGCACGCGGCGCACGGGCGCAGCGTGCGCACCTCGCCGAGGAACGAGCGCTGCACGTGGGCGACCTCGCCCTGGCCGCGGCAGGTCTCGCACGGCACGGGGTGGCTGCCCGGGGCGGCGCCGTTGCCGTGGCAGGTCGTGCAGACGACGGCCGTGTCGACCTTGAGCTCGCGGGAGACGCCGAACGCGGCCTCGGCCAGCTCGATCTCGATCCGGATCAGCGCGTCCTGGCCGCGGCGCACGCGCGAGCGCGGACCGCGTCCTCCGACGCCGCCACCGGCCTGGCCGCCGAAGAAGGCGTCCATGATGTCGGTGAAGGAGAAGCCGGCGCCCTGGCCGAAGCCGGCGCCGCCGAAGGGGTCCCCGCCGCGGTCGAACGTCGCGCGCTTCTGGGGGTCGGACAGCACCTCGTAGGCGGCCGTGACCTCCTTGAAGCGCTCCTGCGTCTCCGGGTCGGGGTTGACGTCGGGGTGCAGCTGGCGCGCGAGCCGGCGGTAGGCCTTCTTGATGGTGTCGGCGTCGGCGTCGCGGTCGACCCCGAGCAGCTCGTACGGGTCCTGGCTCAACGGTGTTCCTTCTGGGTGGTTCGAGGCATGGGGAAGGGGGGCGGGAGGTGGGTCACGTCTCGTCGAGGATCCGGGAGACGTAGCGGGCGACCGCGCGGACCGCGGCCATCGTGCCGGGGTAGTCCATGCGCGTGGGGCCGACGATGCCGAGGGTGGCCAGGGCGTCGTCGTGGGGGCCGTAGCCGGTGGTGACCACGCTGGTCGACGCGAACTCCTCGATGGGGCCCTCCGCGCCGATGCGGACGGTCACGGTGCCGGCCTCGGAGGCCTCGCCGAGCAGGCGCAGCAGCACGACGTGCTCCTCGAGCGCCTCGAGCAGGGGGCGGACGGCGGAGTCGAAGTGGTCGCCGTAGCGCGCCAGGTTGGCGGCACCGCCGACGGCGACCCGGTCGACGGAGCGGTAGTCGCTCATCGCCTCGGCGAGCACCGTGGCCACGGCGGGGGCCGGGGCCGGCTCGTCGTCGAGGCAGCGCAGCGCGACCACCGCGTCGGCGATGACCTCGCCCGTGGCGGCCTGGTTGAGGCGCCGGCGCAGGCGGGCCAGGTCGTCCTCGGGGAGGTCGGCGTCGAGCTCGACCACGCGCTGCTCGACCCGCCCGGTGCTGAGGATCAGCACCAGGAGCAGCCGGTCGGGCGCCAGCGCGACCAGCTCGACGTGGCGCACGGTCGAGCGCGAGAGCGTGGGGTACTGCACGACGGCGACCTGGCGGGTCAGCTGGGAGAGCAGCCGCACGCTGCGGGAGACGACGTCGTCGAGGTCGACCGCGCCGTCGAGGAACCCGGCGATGGCGCGCTTCTCGGCGGCACTGAGGGGCTTGACCGACCCGAGCCGGTCGACGAAGAGGCGGTAGCCCTTGTCGGTGGGGACCCGGCCCGCGCTCGTGTGGGGCTGGGCGAGGTAGCCCTCCTCCTCGAGCGCGGCCATGTCGTTGCGCACCGTGGCCGGCGAGACGTTGAGCCCGTGGCGCTCCACGAGCGCCTTGGACCCCACCGGCTCGTCGGTGGCGACGTAGTCCTGGACGATCGCCCGCAGGACCGCGAGGCGGCGTTCTTCTTGCACGGCGTCCCTCCTCGGCGTCGACGGTGGCTGGCACTCGCCGCCACCGAGTGCCAAGCCTACCCGCACACCGAACCCGCCTGGACGCCGTCCGGCGCAAAGGTTAGGCTTGCCTTACTCGTCCCGACCCGAGGAGCACGTCATGACCAGTGTCGACCAGCACACGTCCACCGGCGACCCGACGCTGCTCGCGGCCGCCGCCCGCTCGGTGCTCGCCTGCCCGGCCGGGGTCTCGCTGGTCGTCGACGGCGTCGACGACGTGCTCGGCGACCTCGGCGACCTCGGCGACGCCGGGACCGAGGGCGCGGCCGAGCTCGGCATGCAGGACATCGGCGGCGTGCCGACCTTCTCCTGCCCCGTCGACACCCGGCTGGTCGAGGCGGCGACGGCCGGACGCCGGGCGCTGCTCACCCTCGAGAGCGGCCTGGGCCCGGCGGCGTCGGCCGACCGCGCCGCGGTGCTCTCCCTCGGCGGCACGCTCGAGCGTCGCGGTCGCGAGGCCTGCGAGTGCTGCACCGAGGTCCGCGAGACGGTGGTGCTCGTCGTCGACGTCGTCGTGCTGGCCGGGCCGCACGCCGGCCCGGCCGAGCAGGCGCGGGTCCCGGTCGAGGACTTCCGCTCCGCCGACCACCTGCTCAACCGCGGCTACCTGCAGCGCTCCGTCGAGCACGCCAACCTCTGCCACCAGGACGAGCTGCGCCGCGCGGTCTCGACCACCACCGGCACCCGGTTGGCCGAGGTCGTCGGCGTCTCGCTCTGCGACCTCTCCCCCGCCGGCGTCGAGGTGCAGTGGGTCGACCTCGACGGGGCCCACCGGCGGCGCCTGGAGTTCCCGCGGACGGCGACCACCACCGCCGAGCTCGGCGACCTGCTCCGCGCCGAGCTGCACGCGGGGCTCTGCTAGCCGGGCCCCTCTGCTAGAACGGCTGCGTGCCGTTCACCGAGATCGCCGACCGGGTCTGGGTCGCGCGCCACGCGTGGTTCGACGTCAACGTGACGGTGGTCCGCGGCGAGCGCGGGCTGCTCGTCGTCGACACGCACGCCTCGGCGCAGGCGGCCCGCGAGGTCGTCGCCGACGTGCGGGCGCTCGGGGCCGGCGAGGTGGTCGAGGTGGTCAACACCCACGAGCACTTCGACCACTGCTTCGGCAACGGCACCGTGCGGGCGGCGTACGGCGACGTTCCGATCCACGCCCACGAGACGGCCGCCGCGGCGATGGCCGAGGCCGGCGAGCGCATCAAGCGGCGGTACGACGACGAGCCCGACGACCCGCACCGCGCGGAGGTGCAGGCCACCGAGCTCGTGGTGGCCGACCACACGTTCTCCTCCGCGCGCGTGGTCGACCTCGGTGACCGCTTCGTCGAGCTGGTCCACCCCGGCCGCGGGCACACCGCCGGCGACCTCGTCGTCCGGGTGCCCGACGCCGACGTCGTGCTGGCCGGCGACCTGGTCGAGGAGTCGGCCGAGCGGGACGCGACGCCGGGGTTCGGACCCGACTGCTGGCCGCTGGAGTGGCCGCTGAGCCTCGACGTGGTGCTGGGCCTGACCACCTCCGCGAGCCTGGTGGTGCCGGGCCACGGCGCGGTCGTCGACCGCGACTTCGTCGAGCAGCAGCGCAACGACATCGGCCTGGTCGCCGAGACCACGCGCGACCTGGCAGGGCGCGGGGTGCCCGTGGCCGAGGCGCTCGCCTCGGCGGAGTGGCCGTTCCCGGTCGAGCACCTCGGCGACGCCGTCCGCCGCATCTACGAGCAGCTGCCCCGCGCCCAGAAGCGCCTGCCCCTGATCTGAGCGGCGTCCACGGCGGTGGGCGTACCCTCGCGGCCATGAGCCAGCCCGACGAGAACGACGCCACGACGACCCCCCAGGCCATCGAGGACGACCAGCTGCCCGACGACCTCAACCCCGAGGAGAACCCGATGGCGGCGGGCCTCGGCCCCAACGAGACCGTCGACGACCTCCTCACCGGAGGCAAGCAGGCGGAGTCCTCGGAGGGGTCGGAGCCGGAGGAGCCGTCCGAGGAGTCGAGTGGGTCACAGGACAAGGGCCACGGCGCGTCCTGACCGCCCGCAGGCCCGGTCGGGCCTAGCGTCGGAACGTGGATCGCTACGGCTCCGACGTCCTGGCCGGCGACTGGCGCGCGCCCAAGCGTGGCCGGGCGACCGAGGCGAGCGCCGACCTCGGCCTGGTGGTCGAGGAGGTCATGACCGACTTCGTCGGTGAGATCGTGGCGGTCGACCGTGACCTGCACACCCTCACGCTGGAGGACCGCCGCTCGCGGCGTCGTACGTTCCCGCTCGGCCCCGGCTTCCTGCTGGAGGGCCGCCCGGTCGTGCTGTCGGCGCCCGTACGCCGCGCCGCACCGGCCAGGCCCACCCGCACGGCGTCGGGCTCGGTCGCCGTGCACGGCGCGGGCGCGCGGGTGGCCCGCGCCAGCCGGATCTTCGTCGAGGGCCGCCACGACGCCGAGCTGGTGGAGAAGGTGTGGGGCGACGACCTACGCCTCGAGGGCGTGGTCGTCGAGCTGCTCGAGGGCGTCGACCACCTGCCCGAGGTGGTCCGCGACTTCCGCGCCGGTCCCCAGCGCCGCGTCGGCGTCCTGGTCGACCACCTGGTGCCGGGCTCCAAGGAGCAGCGGATCGCGGCCCGGGTCGAGGGCGAGCACGTGCTCGTCGTCGGCCACCCGTTCATCGACATCTGGGCGGCGGTCAAGCCGGAGCGGATCGGTCTCGACCGCTGGCCCGACGTGCCCCGCGAGATCGAGTGGAAGAAGGGCGTCTGCGCCTCGCTCGGCTGGCCGCACGACACCCAGGCCGACATCGCGCGTGCCTGGAAGCAGATCCTGTCGCGCGTCGACTCCTACGCCGACTGCGACCCGGCCCTCCTCGGCCGCGTCGAGGAGCTCATCGACTTCGTCACAGCAGGCGCCTGACCACCCCGTCGGCGAGCAGCCGGCCGGTGCGCGTGAGCACGAGCCGGTCGCCGTCCAGGGTCGCCAGGCCGTCGGCCACGACGCCCGCGACCTCGCGGCGGCCGTCGCCGTCGAGCACGTCGAGCGGGAGCCCGTCGCGCAGCCGCACCTCGAGCAGCACCCGCTCGACACGGCGGGTCTCGTCGTCGAGCACCTCGCGGGCGTGGACCGGCGAGCGGCCGGCGGCGAGCCGGTCGGCGTACGCCGCCGGGTGCTTGACGTTCCACCACCGGGTGCCCCCCACGTGGGAGTGCGCGCCGGGGCCGACGCCCCACCAGTCGCCGCCACGCCAGTAGGCGAGGTTGTGCCGGCAGGGCTCGCCCCAGTTGGACACCTCGTACCACCCGAGACCGGCGGCGGTCAGCCGCTCGTCGGCGACGACGTACTTGTCCGCGAGGTCGTCGTCGTCGGGCACCGGGACGACGCCGCGGCGCACCTGCCGGGCCAGGGCGGTGCCGTCCTCGACGATCAGCGCGTACGCCGAGACGTGGTCGGGCCGGCAGGCCAGCGCGGTGTCGAGCGAGGTCTCCCAGTCGGCGAGCGACTCGCCGGGCGTGCCGTAGATGAGGTCGAGGCTGACCTGCTCGAACCCGGCCGCGCGGGCGGCCTCGACGACGTACGGCACGCGATCGGGGTCGTGGGTGCGGTCGAGGACCTGCAGCACGTGCGGCACCGCGGACTGCATGCCGAACGAGATCCGGGTGAACCCGGCCTCGCGCAGCGCCTCGAGGTCGGCCGGGGTCACCGAGTCGGGGTTGGACTCCGTGGTGACCTCGGCGCCCGGCGCGAGACCGAGCTGGTCGTCGATCGCGGCGAGCACGGAGGCGAGGTCGGCGGGCGGGAGCAGCGTCGGGGTGCCGCCGCCGAGGAAGACCGTCTGGACCGGAAGGTCGACGTCGCCGAGGGTGCGGCGGGCGAGCCGCACCTCCTCGACCGCCTGCGCGGCGTACGTCGACCGGCTCGCCCCGGGGCCGAGCTCGGCGACGGTGTAGGTGTTGAAGTCGCAGTAGCCGCACCGCACGCTGCAGTAGGGCACGTGCACGTAGACGGAGAAGCCGCGCTCCCCCAGCCCCGCCAGCGCCGTGGTGGGGAGGCTGCCGTCGTCGGGCGCCGGCTCACCGGCCGGCAGGGCTGACGGCATCCGGCCAGTCTCCCACCGCACCGGTCAGCGAGCGACGGCGGTCGAGGAGGTCGGTCACGACCGTCTCCAGACCCGGTGAGGCGCACGCGAACGGCGAGCTCCGTCCCTGCGGGGGTCTCGAGACAGGCGCTAGCGCGCCTTCCTCGACCACCGCTGGGCCTCAGCCGTAGAAGCTCTCGATGAGCTCCTTGTTGTTGGCGGCGACGACGTTGCGCTTGACCTTCATCGACGGCGTCAGCTCGCCGGACTCGATCGTGAGGTCCTCGGTGAGGATCTCCCACTTCTTGATGGTCTCCCACCGGTTGAGCCGGGCGTTGAGCTGCTCGACGTAGCCGGCGACCATCGTGCGGACCGGCTCGGAGGCGACGACCTCGGCGTAGGGCTTGCCGTCCATGCCGTTCTCGGTGGCCCACCCGGCCATCGCGTCGGGGTCGAGGGTGACGAGCGCGACCACGAAGTTGCGCTCGTCGCCGAAGACCATGAACTGGCTGGCGTAGGGGCAGAGGGCCTTGAACTTGGCCTCGATCGCCGGCGGGGCGACGTACTTGCCGCCCGAGGTCTTGAAGAGGTCCTTGATCCGGCCGGTGATGGTGAGGAAGCCGTCGGCGTCGAGGGAACCCTTGTCGCCGGTGTGCAGCCAGCCGTCCTCGTCGAGCGCCTTGGCGGTCTCCTCGGGGTTGTTGTGGTAGCCGGCCATGATGTGCGGCCCGCGGAGCAGCACCTCGTCGCCGTCGCCGATCCGGACCTCGCTGCCCGGGAAGGCCTGGCCGACGGTGCCCATCTTGTAGGCGTCGGGGTGGTTGACCGTCGCGCCGGCGGCGTTCTCGGTCATCCCGTAGCCCTCGAGGATGAGGATGCCGGCGGCGTGGAACCACTGCCCGATCTCGGCGTTGAGCGCGGCCGAGCCGGAGATGAAGAACCGGACCCGGCCGCCGAAGCGGGCCCGGACCTTGCTGAAGACGAGCCGGTCGAACAGCGCGTGCTGGGCCTTGAGCGGCAGCGGCACGGACTTGCCGGCCAGCTTCAGCTCGTCGACCTTGGTGCCGACGGCGAAGGCCTGCTTGAACAGCTTCTCCTTCACCCCGCCCTCCGAGGCGGTCATGGTGACGATGCGGGCGTGGGCCTTCTCGAAGATGCGCGGCGCGGCGCCCATGAAGGTCGGCTTCACCACGCCGAGGTTCTCCACGATCTTGTCGACGCGGCCGTCGATGGCGGTCGCGAAGCCGCAGGCGAGCTGGGTGGAGAGCAGCACCTTGCCGAAGGAGTGCGCCATCGGCAGCCACAGGAACTGCAGGTCGGACTCGTCGAGGATGCCCTGCGCCTTGATGGCCGCACCCTCGTAGACCCACGCCCGGTGCAGGGTGCGCACGCCCTTGGGCCGGCCGGTGGTGCCGGAGGTGTAGATCAGGGTGGAGAGCTGGTCGGCCGGGATCGAGGCCGCGGTCTCCGCGATCACGCCCGGGTGCTCGGCCAGGTAGGCGTCGCCGAGCTCGCCGAGCGCGTCCAGGGTGAGCACCCGGTCGCCGTCGGCCTGGCCGTCGAAGGTGATGATCCTGACCAGCTCGCCGAGCTGGTCCTGCTGCTCGGTCAGCTTGGCGAGCTGCTCGTCGTCCTCGGCGAAGACGAAGCGGCTGGAGGAGTCGCTGAGGATGTACGCCGTGTCGTCGGCGTTGGTGCTCGGGTAGACCGTGGTGGTGGCGCCGCCGGCGCACATGATCGCCAGGTCGGCGATGATCCACTCGTAGCGGGTGCCGGAGGCGATGCCGACGCGCTGCTCGCGCTCGAGGCCCAGCGACAGCAGCCCGGCCGCGAGCCGGGAGACCTGGTCGCCGGCCTGCTTCCAGGTCACCGACTCCCACGACTCGCCGCGGGGGAACCGGAACGCCTCCGCGTCCGGGGTCGCCTGCACCCGGTCGAGGAACTGCACCGCGACGTTCTGCGCGAGGTGGTCGACGAACGAGGCGTCGTGGTTGACGGGCATGGAGTCCTCCGGGTGAACGGCCGAGACCAACGAGGTTGCTGGTGAGTAACCTAGATCACGGCTCGCGACGACCGACAGTGGATCGGTGGATCAGCCCGGTCGCCGGAACACCTCGGCGAACCAGGACGACACGGTCCGCCCCGTCCCCGGCCGGTGCACCACCTCGACCGGGTCCCCTGCCTGGAGCACCCCGGGGACGACGACGCGCAGGTAGGCGCCGGGGCGCTGGTCCTCGGCGAAGCGGCGCAGCCACGCGCGGTCGTCGTAGCCGTTGCGCCCCAGCCACGCCTTGAAGGTCTGGCAGGGGGTGCGGAACATGGAGACCTCGACGACGACCTCGGCCCCGATCCGCCACCGCTCGCCGATCTCGGCGCCGTTGACGTCGAGGCCCTCGGTGGTGAGGTTCTCCCCGAACATCCCGTCGGGCACCGGCAGGCCGAACGCCTCGGCCCAGCGGTCGAGGTCCTCGCGGGCGAAGGCGTAGACGGCCTTGTGGACGCCGCCGTGGTGGTGGGTGTTGGAGACCTGGTCGCCGGCCAGGCCCAGGGGCCCGACCTCGACGGGGCCGATGACCTCGACCTTGTCGATCGAGGTGCGACCGATGGTCGTCCACGTCACCGGCCGGGGGCCGCCGACGTGCACCGACCGCACCCAGGACATGACCCCATCCTGCCAAGGGGGCCGCTAGTCCTGGACCGCCTTGGCGAGGGTGAGGCACCGGGTGATCCACCCGTCGTCGGGCTCCCGCTCGTCGAGCTCCCACAGCACGTTGTGCAGCATCCGCACGACGACCCAGTCGCGGGCCCGGTCCTCGTCGAGCCCGGCGGCGTCGACGAGGGTGTGGAAGCGCCGACGCACCCCGCCGCGTACGTCGCCGGCCAGCTCGTCCCAGCGGTTCCACAGCATCGGGGCCGGCTCGTAGTGCCGGTCGCCGCTCATCGGCTGCGGGTCGATCGCGAGCCACGGGTCCCGGTCACCGGCGAGCACGTTCTCGTAGTGCAGGTCGCCGTGCACCAGGGTGCCGTCGGTCGCCGGGTCGGCCACGAACGCGTGACCCAGCGAGACCGCCTGCTCGACGAGCCGGCGTGGCACCGGGGCGCTGCGCGGGAGGCCGGCCAGGCCCTCGGTCCAGCGGGCGACGTACGACGAGAGGGTCGTGAGCTGCGGCGGGGCCGGCACGTGGAGCCGGGCGTACAGGCCGCCGACGATCTCGCACGCCTCGAGGTCCCACAGGTCGAGGAGGTCGGTGGGGTGCAGCCGCTCGAGCAGCATCGCCGTGCGTCCCGGGTCGGCGCGCAGCAGGCGGGCGGCGCCGTCGCCGTGCCAGTGCTGCAGCGCCAGGTGCTCGAACCGCACCTCCTCGAAGGGGAAGGAGATCTTGAGCACGGCCGGGACGTCGTCGGCGGTGCGCACGGGGAGCACGACCGCGGTGTGGCCGTGGCGCTGCTCGCCGCCGACGGTGAGGCGCCACTCCTCGAGCACGTCGGCGGCCAGGCGGGGCAGGCGGCGCAGCCACGGCTGCCACCGCGGGTCGGGCTCGTGCCGGGCCGACCACGCGTCGGGGACGCGCACCGGGACGGCTACTTCTTGCCCTTCTCCGACGCCGACCCGGCGCCGTCGTTGGAGAGGGCGGCGACGAACGCCTCCTGGGGGACCTCGACGCGGCCGACCATCTTCATCCGCTTCTTGCCCTCCTTCTGCTTCTCCAGCAGCTTGCGCTTGCGGGTGATGTCGCCGCCGTAGCACTTGGCCAGGACGTCCTTGCGGATCGCGCGGATGTTCTCGCGGGCGATCACCCGGGCGCCGATGGCGGCCTGGATCGGCACCTCGAACTGCTGGCGCGGGATGAGGTCCTTGAGCTTGCCGGCCATCATCACGCCGTAGGCGTAGGCGGCGTCCTTGTGCACGATCGCGCTGAACGCGTCGACCGGCTCGCCCTGCAGCAGGATGTCGACCTTGACCAGGTCGGCCGCCTGCTCGCCCGAGCGCTCGTAGTCGAGGGAGGCGTAGCCCTTGGTGCGCGACTTCAGCTGGTCGAAGAAGTCGAAGACGATCTCGCCCATCGGCAGCGTGTAGCGCATCTCGACGCGGTCCTCGGAGAGGTAGTCCATGCCGCCGAGCTGGCCGCGCTTGGCCTGGCAGAGCTCCATGATCGTGCCGATGTAGTCGCTGGGGCTGAGGATCGTGGCCTTAACGACCGGCTCGCGCACCTCGGCGATCTTCATCTCCGGGAACTCGCTGGGGTTGGTCACCTCGATCTCGGTGCCGTCCTCGAGCTCGACCTCGTAGACCACGTTGGGCGCGGTGGAGATCAGGTCGAGGTCGAACTCGCGCTCGAGCCGCTCGCGGGTGATCTCCATGTGCAGCAGGCCGAGGAAGCCGACGCGGAACCCGAAGCCGAGGGCGCCGGAGGTCTCGGGCTCGTAGACCAGGGCGGCGTCGTTGAGCTGCAGCTTCTCCAGCGCCTCGCGCAGGTCGCCGTACTGGTCGCCGTCGATCGGGTAGAGCCCGGCGTAGACCATCGGGTTGGGGTGCTTGTAGCCGCCCAGGGCCTCGGTGGCGCCGTGGTGCTGGGTGGTGACGGTGTCGCCGACGCGGGACTGGCGGACGTCCTTGACGCCGGTGATCAGGTAGCCGACCTCGCCGACGCCCAGGTCACCGGACTTGACCGGCTCGGGGCTGATCACGCCGACCTCGAGCATCTCGTGCACGACGCCGTTGGACATCATCTTGATCCGGTCGCGGTGCGAGAGCTTGCCGTCGATCACCCGCACGTAGGTGACCACGCCGCGGTAGGTGTCGTAGACGGAGTCGAAGATCAGGGCCCGGGCCGGCTTGTCGGCGTCGCCGACCGGCGGCGGGGTCTCGGCCACGATGTGGTTGAGCAGCGACTCGACGCCCATGCCGGTCTTGGCGCTGACCCGCAGCACGTCGTCGGGGTCGCAGCCGACCAGCCCCGCGATCTCGGCGGCGTACTTGTCGGGGTTGGCGCTCGGCAGGTCGATCTTGTTGAGCACCGGGATGATGTGGAGGTCGGCGCCCATCGCGAGGTAGAGGTTGGCCAGCGTCTGGGCCTCGATGCCCTGCGCGGCGTCGACCAGGAGGACGGCGGCCTCGCACGCCTCGAGCGAGCGCGACACCTCGTAGGTGAAGTCGACGTGGCCGGGGGTGTCGATCATGTTGAGCACGTAGGTGCCGGGCTCGGCGCTCTCGTCGTTGCCGGCCGGCACGGTCCACGGCATCCGGACGGCCTGGCTCTTGATGGTGATGCCGCGCTCGCGCTCGATGTCCATGCGGTCCAGGTACTGCGCCCGGGCGGCGCGCGCGTCGACGACCCCCGTCAGCTGGAGCATCCGGTCGGCCAGCGTCGACTTGCCGTGGTCGATGTGGGCGATGATGCAGAAGTTGCGGATGATCGCGGGGTCGGTCTGACCCGGCTTCGGCGCGGAGGCAGTCGGGGGCATGGTGCCGTCCATTCTTCCAGGCTCCGGCGGGTCGACATATTCGATGACCCGCTTGGATGGGCACGTGAGCGTGCGCCGTGCCTACCCCGCCCCGGTCGGACGGACCGCGCAGCGCCTCGAGTGGCCCCACCTCCCCCCGGAGCTGCGGTCGCTCGTCGAGGACCGGATCGGCACCCAGGTGGCCCGGGCGCACTCGCAGACCGCGGGGTTCACGCCGGGGTTCGCCTCGGTGCTGGTCGGTGCGGACGGGTCACGCCACTTCGTCAAGGCCGCGTCGGTCAAGGCGCAGCGGATGTTCGCCCACTCCTACCGCGAAGAGGCGCGCAAGCTGGCCGCGCTGCCCCACGGCGTACCGGCGCCGCGGCTGCGGTGGACGCTCGGCGTCGAGACCACCGCCGACTGGGTGGTGCTGGGCATCGAGCACGTCGAGGGCCGGGCACCGCACCGCCCCTGGACCGACGCCGACCTCGAGGCGTCGCTGGCCATGCTCGCCACCACCGCCGAGCTGCTGACCCCGCCGCCGGCGGGGCTCGCCCTGGACACCTTCGTCGAGGAGTTCGCCGCCTGGCCGGCGCACTGGGACTACGCCCGCCGGACGTTCGTGCTGCCGCACGGGGCCGAGGCGGCCGCGCTGGCCGCCCGCTACGCCGAGGTCTGCGACGGCGGGACGCTGCTGCACACCGACGTGCGCGACGACAACATCCTGGTGCGCCCCGACGGCACGAGCGTGCTGTGCGACTGGAACTGGCCGGTGGTCGGCGCCGCCTGGATCGACTCGTTGATGCTGCTGGTGGGCCCGCGCGGTGACGGGCTCGACGTCGACGCGGTCCTCGCCGGCCACCCGACGTTCGCCGGGGTGCCCGACGAGGCCGTCGACATCGTGCTGGCCCTGGTGATCGGCTACTTCCTCAAGACCGCCGACGACCCCGTGCCGGCGACGTCGCCGCACCTGCGCGACCACCAGCGCTGGCAGGCCGACGTGCTGTGGGACTGGCTGTGCGAGCGACGCGGCTGGGAGACCGGGGAGTAGGCGTGGCCGCTCCCCGTGCCGCGGGCACCCACCTGGCCTACGCCGCCGTCCCTGCCGCGGTGCGCGCGTGGGTCGACGACGTGCTGGGCTCCCCCGTCGTCTCGACCGTCGAGCAGACCGGCGGGATGTCTCCCGGGTGCGTGACCCGGCTGGTGTGCACCGACGGGACCCGCGCGTTCGTCAAGGCGGTGGGCGCGGAGCTCAACCCCGACTCCCCCGCGCTGCACCGGCGCGAGGTGCTGGCCCTGGGGCTGATCGGCTCGCACCCGCTGTGGGCCGACCTGCTGGCGTCGTACGACGACGGGGCGTGGGTGGCGCTGCTGCTCGAGGACGTCGAGGGCACCCACCCCGACCTCACCGACGACGCGACGATGGACCTGCTGGTCGGGGCGACCGACGAGCTGGGCCGGGTGCTGCGCGAGCGCGTGCCGGAGCCGCCCGTCCCGCCGCCGGGCGAGGGTCACCCCCTCTACCGACCCGGCCTGACCGACCTGCGCGCCGTCTTCGAGGGGTGGCAGGTCGGGCTCGACCACGCGGCGGAGCTGCCGGCCGACCTGGTGCCGGCGTGGGTGGTCGAGCGCGCCGACGAGCTGCGCGAGCGCGTCGCCGTCCTGGCGGCCGAGCCGATGGACCGGCTGGTGCACCACGACATCCGCAACGACAACCTGCTCCAGCGGCCCTCGGGCGAGCTGGTGTTCCTCGACTGGGGCGCCTGCGGGGTCGGACCCGACTGGCTCGACCCGATGCTCGCCCGGGTCGAGCGCGTCGACCAGCCGTGGTTCGACGCCTCCCTCGCCGGCTCCCCCGCGCTGGTCCGTGCCGGCGACGACGTCGTCACCTCCTCGCTGGTGGGCGTAGGGGTGTTCCTGGCCTACCGCGCCCACACCGCGGTCGACGTCGGACTGCCCGCGCTCGCCGCGTTCCGGCGCCAGGAGTCGGCACGGTTCCTGGCCGCCGCCGCGCGGCGGCTAGGGATCGGATGACGATTTCACCGTCACCGGCCCCACTGGTAACTTTGTCCCTCGCGTGTCCGGCTGCGCCTGCGCGCCACCGCAACCCAGACTCACCGACCAGTCCATCGAGCACGAAGAGGCGAACGCACCCGTGGCGAACATCAAGAGCCAGATCAAGCGCAACAAGCAGAACGAGAAGCGCCACGAGCGCAACAAGGCGGTCAAGACCGGTCTGAAGACCGCGATCCGCAAGTTCCGTGAGGCCGCCGAGTCCGGCGACAAGGACCAGGCGATCACGCTCGGTCGCGAGGCCAACAAGGCGCTCGACAAGGCCGCCTCCAAGGGCGTCATCCACAAGAACCAGGCTGCGAACCGCAAGTCGGCCATCTCCAAGAAGGCCGCCTCGCTCTGAGTCGCACCCCTTCGGCCCGTCGTCCTCCAGGACGGCGGGTCGTCGTCGTTTTCGCGCGTCCAGACGCCCACCCGGGGGTCTGACAGGGCCTCCTGAGCGGGCCGCCGTCCGACCTACGCTCACCCACGTGGACGACGAGGAGGACCGCAGATGACGACCATCGGCATCCTGGGCGCCGGCCAGGCGGGGAGCACGCTCGCCCGCGTGTCGGTCGCGGCCGGCTACGACGTGGTGATCGCCAACTCGCGGGGACCCGGGACGCTGGCGCGCCTGGTCGAGGCGCTGGGCCCGCGGGCGCGGGCCGCGACGGCGGCCGACGCGGCGGCCGCGGCCGACCTCGCGGTCGTCGCGTTCCCGTACGCCCCCACCGACCGGCTGCCGGTGGCGGAGCTGGCCGGCAAGGTGGTGATCGACAACAACAACTACATGGTCTGGCGCGACGGGCACCTGCCCGACGTCGACGCGGGGCTGACGACGATCCACGAGCTGCGCCAGGAGCAGCTGCCGGACTCGCGGGTCGTCAAGGCGTTCTCCCACGTCCAGTTCCACGAGCGCTCCCCGCTCCGGGTCCCCGACGACGCGCTGCCGGCGATCGTCCGGCTCGCCCGACCGGCCGGCGCACCCGACCGGAAGGCGCTGGTGGTCTCGAGCGACTTCCCCGAGGCCGTCGAGCTCGTCACCCGCTACTACGACGACCTCGGGTTCGACGCGGTCGACAACAGCCCGCTCAGCGAGTCGTGGCGCAGCGCCCCCGGCACCCCGATGTGGCGCCACCACGTCGACGGCCAGAGCCGCGAGGAGCTCGTCCGCAACCTGCAGCGGGCGGAGCGGGTCGTCAGTCCCGCAGGGCGGCGACCGTGAGCACCAGCCGCTCCAGGGCGTAGGCCGCGTCGCCGGAGGCGCCCTTGACGTCGGCGTCGGCCTGGGCGATGGCGCGGATGGCGCGGGCGAGGCCCTGCTCGGACCAGTCGTGCGACTGGCCGCGGATCTGCTTGAGCTTCCAGGGCGGGACGCCGACCTCGCGGGCGAGGTCGTTGTCGCGCAGCCCCCGGGCCGCGCCCTTGTAGCGGGCCAGCCCGCGGGCGCTGCCGGCGAAGGCCGAGGTGATCAGCACCGACGCGGTGCCGTTGTCGAGCGCCCAGCGCAGCTCCTCGAGCGCCTGCTCGCGGCGTCCGGCGAAGGCGTGGTCGGCGACCACGAACGACTTGGCCTCGGCCCGGCCGCCGAAGTAGCGGGCGACCTTGTCGGCGGTGAGCCGCTCGCCGGGGAAGTCGTTGGTCAGCTGGTGGGCCGCAGCCGACAGCGACCGCAGGTCGTTGCCGACGGCCTCGACGAGGGCCCTGGCGGCGTCGTTGTCGATCGTGGCCCCGTGGCGGCGCACCTCGGAGGTGACGAAGCCGGGGTACTCCGAGGGCTTGGGCTCCTCGGACTTGTGCTCGACGACGGTCCCCAGCTTGCGCAGCTTGGTGAGGTGGCCCGAGCCCTTCGCGCCGCCGCCGTGGACCAGGACCAGGGCGACGTCGTCGACCGGCGCGGCGGCGTAGGCGAGCAGGCCGGGGGCGGCGTCCTCGGTGAGGTTCTCCATCGCCCGGACCACCACGAACCGGGTGGCGGAGAACAGCGACGGCGCCGTCAGCTCGCCCAGGGTCGCCGAGCTCAGCTCGTTGGCCGGGGCGTCGGCGACCTCGGCCTCGGGGTCGTGGGCGAGCACCACCTCACGGGCCGCCTGGACCGTGCGGTGGTTGAGGAACTCCTCCTTGCCGGTGACCAGCGTGACCCGGCCCAGCACGTCCACCGCTCGCATGCCGCCACCCTGGCACACGCCGCCGACACGCCCGTCAGGTCCCACTCACGTCCCACGGGAGCGGACCCGCAGGCCGCCGCCGCCGGTGCCGTCGGCGACCACGAGCACGTCCCCGCGCTCGTCGGTGCGCACCACCTCGGTGCCGGCGTCGGTGAGCGCGGCCACCAGGTCGGGCGCCGGGTGGCCGTAGTCGTTGTCGGCGCCGACCGAGACCAGGGCCACCTCCGCGCCCAGGGACAGCAGCCAGGGCAGGTCCTGGTGGCGGCTGCCGTGGTGGGGCACCTTGAGCACGTCGACGTCGAGCCCGGCGACGTCGGCGGCGAGCGCGGCCTGCGCCGGCGGCTCGACGTCACCGGTGAGCAGCACCCGGACGCCGGCCACCTCGGCCACGAGCACGACGCTCGCGTCGTTGGCGGTGCTGCCGTCGCCGGGTCCCGGAGCCGGCGCCTGCGGCCGCGGCCACACCGCCTGCAGGGTCACGTCGCCGTAGCGGCGGGACCCCGCCGCGGGGAGGGTGGGCACCAGCCCGTGGCCGGTCGCGGCCGCCAGCACGTCGTCGACGCCGTCCGGCGGGTCGAGCACCGACGTCGTCCACACCTCGCCGACCTGCCGCCCGTCGAGCACGCCCGCGAACCCGTCGACGTGGTCGGCGTGGAAGTGGGTGAGCACGACCAGGGGCACCTGCTCGACGTCGAGGCGGTCGAGGCACCGGTCGACGGCGGTCGCGTCGGGCCCGGCGTCGACCACGACCCCGACGCCGGGCCCGGCCCGCAGGACCAGGGCATCGCCCTGGCCGACGTCGCACATCGCCACCACCCAGCCCTCGGCCGGCCAGCCGGGGGTCGGGAGCGGGACCACGACCACGACGACGACCGCGACCGCCAGCGGCACCGCCCGCGCCGGCGTGCGCAGCACGGCCGGCGTCACCACCGCGAGCCCGAGGCAGCACGCGGTCAGCAGGGCGAGCGACCACGCGTCGGTCCCCCACCCCAGGGTGGCGAGCGGCAGGTCGGCGCCGGTGCGGGCGACGGCGGCGATCCAGCCCACGCACCAGCCGGCGCCGGTGCCGAGGAGGCGACCGGCGGGGTCGGAGACCAGCCCGACCAACCCACCGCCGAGCCCGAGCACCGTCGCCGGGCCGACCGCGGGTGCGACCAGCAGGTTGGCGACGACCGCGACCAGGCTGACCTGCCCGGACAGCGCCGCGACCACGGGCGTGCACGCCACCTGGGCGGCGGCCGGCACCGCCACCGCCTCGGCCAGCCAGCGTGGCAGCCACCGGGCGAGGGCGTCGCGCCAGCCGGGAGCCAGCAGCACGATGCCCGCCGTCGCCAGCACCGACAGCACGAACCCCGGCGACCCCGCCAGGCCCGGCTGCACCAGCAGCAGGACCACGACCGCCACCCCGAGGCCCCGGGTCGCGCGGCGGCGTCCGTTGGTGCCCAGCGCGACCAGCCCGACGGTGCCCATGGCCGCGGCCCGCAGCACGCTCGGCTCGGTGCGGGCGAGCAGCACGAACCCCACGATGCCCACCACCGCGACCAGGGCGAGCCAGCGGCCGCGCACCCCGCACCACCGCGCGACGACGAGCAGGAACCCGACCACGAGCGTGAGGTTGGTGCCCGAGACCGCGGTGAGGTGGGTCAGCCCGGTCGCCCGGAAGTCGGCCTCGAGGTCGGCGGAGAGGGCGGCGTCGTCGCCGTCGACGAGCGCGGGCACGAGCGCGCGCTGGTCGGCCGGGCGGTGCGCGACCGCGTCGCGGATCGAGGCCCGGACGACGCTCGCGCCGCGCCACCAGACGTCGGGCTCGCGGAGCCGGACCGGGTCGCTCGCACCGGTGAGCAGCCCGGCGACCTCACCCCCGTCGTCGGCCACCACCAGCCGACCGGTGGTGCGTACCCGCGCCCCGAGCGGCTCGTGCTGCCACGCGCCGTCGCCGAGCACCACCACGGGCACGGCGACCCGGTGCCGCCAGCCACGACCCACCACCTCGCGCACCTCGACCCGGACGGCCACCTGGTCACCGAAGGGGCTCTCGACCGGGCGCGGGTCGGCGACCAGCACGCCGACCACCTCGACGGCGGCACCCTGCCGCGCCAGGTCGGCGACCGGGCTGTCGGTCACCGCCTCGGTGCGCACCAGCGCCGAGACCAGCACCCCGAAGGCGACGAGGGCGGCCGCGAGGACCGCCGCCGGGCCGCCCGCGCGCCGCCGGGCCGCCAGCGCCAGCACCGCAGCGGCGGCGAGCAGGCCGGGCACCGCCACCACGGCGGGGAGGTGGAGCGCGGCCAGTCCACCGGTCCAGGCGGCGACCGCGAGCAGCGGCATCCGCAGGTCGGCGGCGCGGGAGGCGGGCGCCGCACCGAGGTGGGGCTCATCGGCGACACGCGGCATCCCCTCACACCGTCACCAGCGGCGTCAGCGTCGCGAGGGTGGCCTCGCCGATGCCGTCGACCTCCAGCAGCTCGGTCACGGCGGTGAAGCCGCCGTGCTCGTCGCGCCAGGCGACGATCGCGGCGGCCGTCACCGGGCCGACCTCCGGCAGCGACTCGAGCGCTGCCTGGTCGGCGAGGTTGAGGTCGACCAGCACCGCGGGCGAGGTCGGCGTCGCCGTGCTGCCGGGCGCCGCCGCCGGAGGAGCCACGTCGGGGGCCCCGACACCGACCAGGATCTGCTCGCCGTCGACGAGCGGGCGCGCCAGGTTGAGGGTGGTGAGGTCGACCGACGGCCGCGCTCCCCCGGCACGCTCGAGGGCGTCGACGACCCGGGAGCCGGCGTCGAGCACGACGATGCCGGGACGGCGCACCCGACCGGCGACGTCGACCGTGACAGTGCTGGCCGCGGCCGGGGACACCCCGGGTGCCGGCGGGGACGACGGGGCCGTGCTCGGACCGGGGACGGAGACCGGCGTGAGGTCGACCGGCGGCTCGGCGCCGGCGGCGGGGACCGGTGGCCCCGGGTCGTCACGCAGCACCTGCCAGCAGGTGAAGGCCAGGGCGACCGCGACCAGCACCGCGACCACCGCGACCGGTCCGGGCCCGAGGCCGACCCGGCCGCGCAGGGTCTCGGGCACCAGGGCGACCCCCGTCAGCGACCGGCGGTCGGCGTGCCTCCCCGGCTCGGGCACCGGCGTCGGTGGTGGCGTGGGATCCGGCGGGGCGACGACGTGCAGCGGGGTCCGGGCCGGGGCGACCCGGGTGTGGTCGCCCCACCACTCGTCGCCGACCGCCGGCGCCTCCTCGCGGGCGACGGCGAGCTGCTCGGAGAGCTGGGCGAGGCGCCGGGACACGGCGTCCTGGTGCTCGGGGCTGGGTCGTCGACTGCGCATGCGGAGGACCGTAGGCAGCCCGACCGACGGTCCCGGGACGCCGCAGCGCGGCCTGTGGAGAACTCGCCAGGCGGCCCGTCCTGTGGACGACTCCGGGACGTCTGCACAGGGTCAGAACAGGCTCAGACCGGCGCGACGCAGACCGCGAGCATGCCCGGGCCGACGTGGGCGCCGAGCACCGCGCCGATCTCGGCGCACCACACGTCGCGCCCGCCGAGCTGGTCGGCGAGCCGCTCCCCCAGGGCCTCGGTGAGCTGGTGGGCACGGTCGGGGCTGGCCAGGTGGGCCACGCACACGTCGACCTCGGCGTCGCCGGCGGCCTCGACCGCGAGGTCGGCGAGCCGGGCCAGCGCCCGGCTCGAGGTCCGCACCCGCTCCAGCGACGAGACGACGCCGTCCTCGATGGCCAGCAGCGGCTTGACCGCCAGCGCGCCGCCCAGCAGCGCCGCCGCGGCACCGATGCGACCGCCGCGGCGCAGGTACTCCAGCGTGTCGACGTAGAAGTACGACGCCGAGCGGTCCGCCCGGTCCTGCGCGGCGGCCGCGGCCTCGGCGGCGGTGGCGCCGTCGGCGACCGCTCGGACGGCGGTGAGCGCGGCGTAGCCGGTGGCGACCCCGACCTGGCGGCTGTCGACGCACACCACCGGGACCCCCACGTCGCGGGCCGCGAGCTGCGCCGACTCGAAGGTGCCGCTCATGTCGCCGGAGATGTGCACCGAGACGATCTCCTCGACCCCCTCGGCCGCCAGCCGCCCGTAGACCTCGCGGAACACCTCCGGCGCCGGGCGCGAGGTGTTGACCGGACGGAAGTCGCGCAGCGCCGCGGCGACCGCCTCGGGGGTGGCCTCCGGCGAGCCCTCGTCGTGGGCCTCGGCGCCGACGACGACCTGCAGCGGCACCACGGTGATGCCGTGCTCGGCCGCGAGCTCGGGGGGCAGGCTCGCGGTCGAGTCGGTGACGACCGCGACCGGTCGCGCGGTCGACTCGGGCATGTCGGGGAGCCTAGGCCAGGTCACGCCGCCGTCAGACGACGACGTTGACCAGCTTGGGCTCGCGCACGATCACCTTGCGGACCGCGCGGTCGCCGACGGCCGCGACCACCGCGGGGTCGGCCAGCGCCGCCGTCTCCAGGTCGGCCGCCGAGATGTCGGGGGCGACCTCCAGGCGCGCGCGCACCTTGCCCTGGACCTGCACGACCGCGGTCACCGACTCCTCGACCAGCAGCGCCGGGTCGACGGTCGGCCAGGCGGCGTGGGCGACGGACGGGGCGTGGCCCAGCGTCTCCCACATCTCCTCCGCGACGTACGGCGCGACCAGCGACAGCAGCACCGCGACTGCCTCGACGGCCTCGCGGACGGCGGGGTCGGCCCCGCCGGCGCCGGAGTCGATGGTCTTGCGGGTCGCGTTGACCAGCTCCATGGTGCGGGCGACCACCACGTTGAACCGGTGGCTCTCGACCAGGGTCTCGGCGTCGGCGACCGTGCGGTGGGTCACCCGGCGCAGCGCGACGTCGCCGGCCGCGGCGTCGGCACCGGGCTCGGAGGCGACGTCGCCGGCCAGCCGCCAGGCGCGCTGCAGGAACCGCAGCGACCCGTCGGGGCTCATCTTGGCCCAGTCGATGTCGTCCTCGGGCGGGCCGGCGAAGATCAGCGTCAGCCGGACGGCGTCGACGCCGAAGGCGTCCAGCTGCTCGCCCAGGTGGACGCCGTTGCCCAGGGACTTGCTCATCTTCTTGCCCTGGTTGATCACGAAGCCCTGGTTGAGCTGGGCCGCGAACGGCTCGCCGGTCTCGAGCAGCCCCATGTCGCGCAGCACCATGGTGAAGAACCGCGCGTACAGCAGGTGCAGCACCGCGTGCTCGACACCGCCGATGTAGATGTCGGCCGGCATCCAGGCGTTGGCCCGCGCCGGGTCGAACGGGCCCTCGGTGTAGCCGGGCGAGGTGTAGCGCAGGAAGTACCACGACGAGTCGACGAAGGTGTCCATCGTGTCGCTGTCGCGGGTCGCGGGGCCCCCGCACGAGGGGCAGTCGACGTTGACCCACTCCGAGGCCGCCGCCAGCGGCGAGGTGCCCTTGGGCTTCAGGTCGGCGCCGCGCAGCTCGGGCAGCTCGACGGGCAGCTGGTCCAGGGGTACGTCGACCTCGCCGCACGCCGGGCAGTGGATCACCGGGATCGGCACGCCCCAGTAGCGCTGACGGCTCAGCAGCCAGTCGCGCAGCCGGTAGTTGACCGTGCCGCGACCGGTGCCCTGCGACTCCAGCCAGCCGATGACCGTCGACTTGGCCTCGGCGATCTCCATGCCGTCGACGGAGATCTCGTCGTTGGCGGAGTTGATGGCCGGTCCGTTGCCGGTGTAGGCGTCGCCGTCGAAGTCCTCGGGCGGCTGCACGGTGCGGACGACGGGCAGGTCGAAGACCTGCGCGAAGTCCCAGTCGCGCTGGTCCTGGCCGGGCACGGCCATGATCGCGCCGGTGCCGTAGTCGGCCAGCACGTAGTCGGCGGCGTAGACCGGGATGTGCGCGCCGGTGACGGGGTTGGTGGCGTGGACGCCCAGGAAGACGCCGGTCTTGGGCCGGTCGCTGGCCAGCCGCTCGATGTCGGAGGCGGTGCGCACCTGCTCGACGTAGTCGTCGTACGCCGCGCGCTGCTCGTCGGTGACGAGCTCGGCGGCCAGGCCCGCGTCGGCGGCGACCACCATGAACGTCGCCCCGAACAGGGTGTCGGGCCGCGTCGTGTAGACCGTCAGCGGCTCGTCGCGGCCCGCGACGACGAAGTCGACGTGGGCACCCTCGGAGCGCCCGATCCAGTTGCGCTGGGCGGTGATCACCCGGTCGGGCCAGGTGGGCGCCAGCTCGTCGAGGCCCTCGAGCAGCTCCTGGGCGTAGTCGGTGATCTTGAAGTACCACTGGGTCAGGTCACGCTTGGTGACCGTCGCGCCGCAGCGCTCGCAGGCGCCGTCGACGACCTGCTCGTTGGCAAGCACGGTCTGGTCGTTGGGGCACCAGTTGACCGGGCTGTTCTTGCGGTAGGCCAGCCCACGCTCGCGGAACTTCAGGAACAGCCACTGGGTCCAGCGGTAGTACTCCGGGTCGGAGGTGTGCAGCCGCCGCGACCAGTCAAAGGCCAGCCCGTAGTTCTTCATCGAGGCGGCCTGGGTCTCGATGTTGGCGTAGGTGTACGTCGCCGGGTGCTCGCCGCTGCGGATGGCGGCGTTCTCGGCCGGCAGCCCGAAGGAGTCCCAGCCCATCGGGTTGAGCACCTCGAACCCGCGGAAGCGCCAGTAGCGCGCGATGACGTCGTGCAGCGCGAAGACCTCGGCGTGACCCATGTGCAGGTCGCCGCTGGGGTAGGGGAACATCGTCAGCGCGTAGCGCTTCTCCTTGGCCGAGTCGTCGTCGGCGCGGAAGGGCTCGATCTCGGCCCACACCTGCTGCCACTTGCGCTCGACGGCGGCGACGTCGTACGTCGCCGCTGCGGTGCTCTCGGTCGTGACCTGCTCGCTCATGGTTCCGCTCTCGTCGTCTGCTCCTGCGCTCCGGACATGAAAAAACCCCTCGCGTGGAGGGGTGGCCGCGCGATCAACGGGTGATCAGCGCGGCTGTCCGAGAAGCAGGGTGTGGGTGCTCACGGGACCACCTTAGCGCCCCTACGATCCCACCATGCCCGCCACCCGCACCGTCCCCGACCTGTTCCGCCTCGACGGCAGGGTCGCCGTCGTCACCGGCGCCTCCAGCGGCCTCGGCGTCGCCTTCGCCCAGGGCCTCGCCGAGGCCGGTGCCGACCTGGTGCTGGGGGCCCGGCGCGTCGACCGGCTCGCCGAGACCGCGGCGCTGGTGGAGGCGGCCGGACGCCGGGCGGTCACCGTCGCCACCGACGTCTCCGACCCCGACTCGTGCACCCACCTCGTCGCCCGGGCGATGGAGGAGCTCGGCCGTGTCGACGTCCTGGTCAACAACGCCGGCGTCGGCACCGCCGTGCCCGCGACCCGGGAGACACCCGAGCAGTTCCGCGGCGTCGTCGACGTCAACCTGCACGGCTGCTACTGGATGGCACAGGCGTGCGGACGGGTGATGCAGCCGGGCTCGAGCATCGTCAACATCTCCTCGGTGCTCGGCCTCACCACCGCCGGCCTCCCCCAGGCGGCGTACGCCGCGTCGAAGGCCGGCCTGATCGGGCTGACCCGCGACCTGGCCCAGCAGTGGACCGGCCGCAAGGGCATCCGGGTCAACGCGATCGCGCCGGGCTTCTTCGTCTCCGAGATGACCGAGCAGTACCCCGAGGGCTACCTCGACTCCCAGCTGCCCCGCATCCCGGCCGGCCGCAAGGGCGACCCCGCCGAGCTGGCGGCGGCGGTGGTCTTCCTGGCCTCCGACGCCGGCGGCTACGTCACCGGCCAGACGCTCGCCGTCGACGGCGGGATGACCATCACCTGACACCGACCCCGGACGTACGCCGGCCCGCCACCCTCGGGAGGGCGGCGGGCCGGCGTACGAGAGGGGACTACCGGTCCAGGTAGGCCACGCAGACCGAGGGACGCGGGAAGTCGTCGGTGTGCGGCCACGTGGAGGCCGGCTGCTCGAACGTCGAGCCGGTGATCTCACCCGGGTGCTGGACGGCGAAGAACAGCGACCGGTCGCCGTCGGTGATGAGCGGGCCGCACGCCTCGGCGCCGAGGGGCACCGTGAGGAACTGCAGCACCCGACCGCGCTCGGGGCCCGAGGTCGGGACCCGGAAGACGCCGTCGTTGGAGCCCAGGACGTTGCCGTCGGTGGAGATCCAGAGGTTGCCGGCGCTGTCGAAGGCCACGTTGTCCGGGCAGCTGATGGGGCTGACCTTGGACTTGTCGAACCCGCCGAAGTAGGTCTCGGCGGCCTCGGGGTCGCCGCAGACGAGCATCAGGTTCCAGGCGAACGCCAGGCCGGCGTGCTCGTGCTTGCCGGTCTCGGTGATCTCCAGGACGTAGCCGTTGCGGTTGCCGGACGCCGGGGTGAGCGGGGCGCTGAGCGAGGACCGGACCATCGAGGTGGCGAGGGGGTTGGCCTCGTCGACCGGCATCGCGGCGCTGCCGCGGTTGGAGTTGTTGGTCAGGGCGGCGTAGATCTTGCCGTTGACCGGGTTGGGCTCGACGTCCTCGGGCCGGTCCATCTTGGTGGGCGCGAGCTTGTCGGCGGCCAGGCGGGTGAAGATCAGCACCTCGGCGACCGACATGTCGGGCACGAACGACTCGGTGTCGGTGCACATCTTGATCCAGCGGCCGGTGCCGTCGTACTGGCCGTCCGACGAGCCGTCGCCGCTGAGCTTGGCGACGTACAGCGTGCCCTGGGTGAGCAGCTTCTTGTTGTTGATGCGCGCGCCGCGGGTCTTGCGGCTGTCGAACTTGCCGGCCGAGACGAACTTGTAGAGGTAGTCACCGCGCTCGTCGTCACCCATGTACGCCACGGCCTGGCCGCTCTTGGCGATGTGGATGTTGGCACCCTCGTGCTTGAACCGGCCCAGCATCGTGTGCTTGCGCGGGGCCTCGTTCGGGCTGTGCGGGTCGACCTCGACGACCCAGCCGAAGCGGTGCGGCTCGTGCGGCTCGGTGGTCAGGTCGAAGCGGGGGTCGACGGTGTTCCAGCCGCGGCCGGTGCCGCTGACGCCGTAGCGCGCGTACGCCGCGGTGTAGCGGGCGTCGAGGTCGCCGGACTTGTCGAAGTACTGGTTGAAGTTCTCCTCGCCGGAGAGCACCGTGCCCCACGGCGTCATGCCGCCCGCGCAGTTGTTCAGCGTGCCGCGCACGAACGTGCCGGACGGGTCGGCCTTGGTGCGCAGGCGCTCGTCGCCGGCGGCCGGACCGGTCAGCTTGAAGCCGGTGGTGATGTGCAGGCGACGGTTCTCGGGGGTGCGCGCGCTCGGCGCGACCCGCTTCCACGACCCCGGCGTGGCACCGCGGCGCACCCGGAGCACCGACATGCCGTGGTTGTACATCGAGATGCCCTTGATCTCGTCGTCGCTGTAGGTGTCGGCCGGGAACATGGCCGGCTCGGTGGAGTACTCGTGGTTGACCACGAGGAGCGCCTCGTCGCCCAGCGGCTTGGCGGGGTCGAGCGGCAGCAGGCCGACGTAGTCGCAGTTGAAGCCGAACTGGGTCTTGGCCGCCTCGACGCTCTGCTTGGTCGCGTCGAACTCCGGGCCGGGCGTGACCGGGTCGCCCCAGCGGGCGACGACCGAGTGCGTGTAGCCGGGCGCGGTGACCACCGCGTCGCGCTTGTTGGGCCGGACCGCCCCGAACACCTTGGTCAGGTCGCCGCCCTTGGCGGGCGCGCTCCCGGCCACCCGGCCCGCCGCCCCGGACGAGACGGACGGCGTCGCGGCTGCGGCCTCACCGGCAGTGCCGGCCACGACCAGCGCGCCGCCGCCGAGCAGCGCGCTCTGCAGCAGGCCGCGGCGGCCGACGACCTTGGCGATCTCGTCCTGGACGTGACCGTGGTCGGTGCGGTTGGGCTCGGGGTGGTCGCAGGCGTTGCCGCAACGGAACAGGCAGGTCATCGGGTCGCGCGACGAGCGGCCGTGGGCGCCGGTGCCCTCGGAGGTGGGGCTGATCGGGAGGAGCCGGCGAGTCAGGGGCTGGGAGGTCATGGCGCCGACGGTAGGGACGTCGAGCGATCCGGCGGGGATGCGCGGGTGACCTACGGGTGAACGCCGTCTGACCGCGACGCGTCAGCCGCCGCCCCACCTCGCCCGCGCGTGCACGTACGCCGACGCGCTGGCGTAGCCGAGGCGCCCGGCGAGCTCGTCGAGCGGCAGCGTGGCGCGGCCCCCGGTCAGGGCGGCGGCCATCGAGGACCGCACCTCGTCGACGAGCTCGCGGTAGCCGACGCCCTCGACCGCGAGCCGCCGCCGCAGGGTGCGCTCGGTCCACCCCAGCGACGACGCCACCTCCCCCATCGGGGCGCCGTCGCGCAGCCGTTGCGTCACCAGCACCCGGACGTCGGCGGCGAGGCCGGTCCGTGCCCGCCGCCGGTCGACGACGTCACGGCACACGGTCTGCGCCGCCCGCAGCGCCGTCTCGCTGCGGTCGGGCAGGGGCCGGTCGAGCTGGTCGGCGCCGAAGACCACCTGCGCCCCCTCCGGCCCGACCTCCAGGTGCGCACCGACGCCGCCGGGCACCAGGCCCTCCAGCACCTGCCGGATCGCCTCGCCGTCGCGCTCGAGCAGGAACCTCCGCACGTCGCGCGGCAGGTCGGCGCCGCCGAGCTCGACCACCACCCGGTCGCCGGTCACCTCGGCGCGCGGGAGCGCGAAGGCGAAGCTGAGGTCGATGAACCGCGCGGCGGTCGACATCGCCTCCAGCACCGTCCGCGACGACTGCACGGCGTAGCCGAACGCGCCAAAGGTGCTCGCGGCGTACGTCGCCCCCACCGCCAGGCCCACCTCGCCGAGCTCGCGCCGCAGGGTGCGCACCACCCGGAGCTCCTGGGCCGCGGTGACCTCGCGCTCGGCGTCGGCGAGGTCGCCGACCCGCAGGCCGGTGCCGGCCAGGCAGGTGCGCGCGTCCACGCCGCGCGCCCCGGCGTACCGCACCAGGACGACGACGCCCGCGACCGCGCGGGCGAACGACCAGTCGTCGGCGGCGGGGTCGAGACGCATGTCCGGAATTATCAACCACGTTGGTCCGGAAGCCTGTCGACGCGGGTCCGGCGCCGCCTACGGTCCTGGCATGGCAGAGGACGAGAGCAGCCCCCGGGTCGTCGTGGTCGGTGCCGGGTTCGGCGGGCTGGGGGCGGCCCGCGCGCTGCGCCGGCGCGGCGTCACCGACATCACCGTGCTCGAGCGCGCCGACGAGATCGGCGGGGTCTGGCGCGACAACACCTACCCGGGTGCCGCCTGCGACGTGCCGTCGCCCCTCTACTCCTGGTCGTGGGCGGTCAACCCGGCCTGGGGCCGGCGCTACTCCCGGCAGCCGGAGATCCTGGCCTACCTGCGCGGTGCCGCCGAGCGCGAGGGGCTCACCGACCTCGTCGTCACGGGCAAGGAGGTCACCTCCTGCGCCTGGGACGAGACCGCGACGTCCTGGCAGGTCAGCTGCGCCGACGGCACGACGTACGACGCCGACGTCGTGGTCGCCGCGCTGGGCCAGCTCTCCAACCCCGTGGTCCCGGCGATCCCCGGCCTCGAGACGTTCGCGGGGCCCGCGTTCCACTCGGCCCGGTGGCGCCACGACGTCGACCTCGCCGGCGCGCGGGTCGCGGTGGTCGGCACCGGGGCGAGCGCCATCCAGCTCGTCCCCGGCATCGTCGACCAGGTGGGCGCGATGACCGTGTTCCAGCGCTCCGCGCCGTACGTCGTGCCCAAGCCGGACCAGGAGTACCGGCCCCACCACCACCGGGCGTTCGCGCGCTGGCCGGCGCTGCTGCAGGCCGAGCGGCGCACGGTGTTCTGGGCGAGCGAGAAGCTCAACGCCGCCCTCGGTGGGCAGGTGCGGTGGTCGGGGGCGTTCCTGGCGACCGTGCGCGCGGCGTGGCGGGCGCACCTGCGCCGCCAGGTGCCCGACGCGACGCTGCGGGCCGCGCTGGTGCCCGACCACGAGATCGGCTGCAAGCGCATCCTGTTCTCCAACGACTGGTACCCGGCGCTGGCCCGCGAGCACGTCGACGTGGTCACCCACGCCGTCACCGCCGTCGAGCCGCGCGGCGTCCGCACCGATGACGGGACGCTGCACGAGGCCGACGTGATCATCTGGGGCACCGGGTTCGCCGCGACGGGGTTCCTCGCCGGCGTCGAGGTGATCGGGTCCGGCGGCGCCGACCTGCACGACGTGTGGCGCGACGGGGCCCACGCCCACCTGGGCCTCACCGTGCCCGGGTTCCCCAACTTCTTCACCATCTACGGGCCCAACACCAACCTCGGGGGCAGCTCGATCATCGCGATGATGGAGGCGCAGGCCGGCTACGTCGCCGAGACGGTCTCGCGCCTGGGCGCCGGCACCCGCCGCGTCGAGGTGCGGCCCGAGGTGGCCGCGGCCTACGACCGCGAGATGCAGGAGCGGCTGCGGGCCTCGGCGTGGAACGGCTGCGACAGCTGGTACGTCGACGGCCCCCGCATCACCACCAACTGGCCCGGCAAGGTGGCGGAGTACCAGCAGCGCACCGCCGAGGTCGACTGGCGCGAGCTGGCGGTCGCGCCCTAGCGGGACCGCTCCCCTCTGGCAGGCTGGCCGGGTGACCACGATCAAGATCAACGCCATCACCGTCCCCGCCGGTTCCGGCGACGAGCTCGCCCACCGGTTCGCCGCCCGGGCCGGGGCCGTCGACGGCGCCGACGGCTTCGAGGGGTTCGAGCTGCTGCGTCCCACCGACGAGCGCGAGCAGTGGCTGGTGATCACCCGGTGGCGCGACGAGGAGTCGTTCCAGGCCTGGGTCAGCTCGCCCGGCTTCGCCGAGGGCCACCGCTCCGCGGCCGAGCGCGCCGGCGGCGACGCCCCGCGACCGGTCTCGACCCACAGCGAGGTCTGGAGCTACGAGACCGCAGGCGGCTCGACCCCGCAGGGCTGAGCGCCTCACGCCGTGGTCGCGAGGTGCTCCACGAAGGCGAGCTGGTAGCGCCACCACGCCAGGATGTCCTCGGCCCACTCCACCGGCACCCCGCTGTGGCGGACCGTCATCGTCGTGCCGCCGCCGGACGCGGGCTCGTAGGTCGTGGTGACGGTGGTGTCGGCGAGGACGTCGGACTCCTCCGGAGTGGCCCCGGTGACCCCCGGCGGTGGCACCAGCCACGCCCACTCCTGCACGCGGCGCCGCGGCACCTCCTCGGTGGTGACGGTCCGGATCATGCCGGTCGCGCCACTGAGCTGGTCGGGATGGCCCTCGTGCGACCCGGAGTACGTCGGCTCGCCGAGCTGCTCGAAGTCCGGGCCGGCCATGAAGTCCCAGCTCGGGGTGTGGCTCGACAGTGTCGGACCGAACCGCAGGTGGTCGGCGACGTCCTCGGCCGACGCGGCGATGGTGCGGCTCTCCGTGATCTCGCCCCGCTCGCCCGACAGGTCCCGGGCCCCGGGCGACCCGTCGGCGTCCCGGCCGATCGCCGCGGCCCCGGCCAGGCCGGCCTCGGCGCCCTCGATGACCGGCTCGGGCGCCGGGCCGGCGCGCACCTCGGCAGCCCACCGGCTGGTCTCGCGGACGACCTCGGGCGGGGCCGGCGCGGCCGGCCATGCCTCCACCAGGTAGTGCTCGACCGGGATCGTGTAGGACTCGTCGAACCCCTTCTCCTTCTCGTGCTGGTGCTCGGACAGACGCCCGAGGGCCGACACGCGGAGGCGGTACTCGCCGGGCGCGGCGATGAACGTGGCGGTGGGATCGTTGTTGACCAGCTCGGTGACGACGACCTCGTCGGCGACGTCGACGCTGACCTCGACCACGTCCTCCCAGCGCTCGCCCACCGGTGGCTCCGCGGGGTGCACACGGGTCGTCACCTCGAACGGACCCCACTGTGACCCGGTCAGCACCAGCAGGTCGCCGTAGGAGAGCCCCTCGGCGCTCAGGTCGAGGAGGGTGCCGCCGTCGCGGTCGTCGTCCAGGCCGACGACGGCGAGCCCACCACGGATCGCGATCGTGTGCTCGTCGGAGCCCAGCACCACCCGGTCGGAGCGCGGCTGTACCTCCGCCGCGACCGCCTCGGGGGTGGCGGGGCCCGTCGGGTCCTCGGCGGCGCCGCGCGGGTCGTTGACCGCGGGACCGCAGGCGGCGCAGGCCAGGACCGCGACCAGACCCGCCACCAGACCCGCTGCCGCCGCGCGCACGGGCACAGGCTACGACGAAGGCCCGGTCCTGTCGGACCGGGCCTTCGTGTTCGGGTGGAGGTGAGGGGACTCGAACCCCTGACCCCCTGCATGCCATGCAGGTGCGCTACCAGCTGCGCCACACCCCCGCGAACCGGTCATACATTAGCCAACGCATGTCGGCGATGTGAAATCGGGTCTACCCCACGGTGCGGTTGTACGCCGAGAGCCGCAGGACGCCGTCGCGCGGGTGCTGCTCGAGGACCACCCAGCCGCAGTTGTGGAGCCCCCGAAGGGAGTGGAACTGCTCGTCGGGCCAGCCGAGCAGCGCGCCGACGGCGACCCGGATGGCGGCGCCGTGGCTGACCGCGATCGCGGTCTGTCCGGCCTCGAGCCGGTCGACGAGCGCGTCGAGCGCCTCGGTCATCCGCTTGCGCACCTCGACGGTCGGCTCGGCGTGGGTCACCCGGTCGTAGTCGCCGCGCGCGAGGGCGTGGTGGCTGTCGGGGTCGCGGGCCTCCAGGTCGGAGCGCTCCAGGCCCTCGTAGGCGCCGAACCCGAACTCGCGCAGGCGGGCGTCGTAGGTCACGTCGAGGCCGCTGGCCGCGGCCAGCGGGGCGACGGTCATCCGGGTGCGGGCCAGGTCGGAGCTCCACAGCAGCGCCGGCTCGAGCGCGGCGAGCACGGGCGCCGTCCGCGCGGCCTGGCCGAGACCGACGTCGTCGAGAGCGACGTCCTGCTGGCCCTGGATGCGGCCGGAGTGGTTCCACGCCGTCCGGCCGTGGCGCAGCAGGACGAGCGTGCGGGTCACCGCGTCACCGCTCGTGGGAGACGACGTCGGCGGGGAGCTTGATGGTCGGGCAGTCGCGCCAGAGCCGCTCGAGGGCGTAGAACTGGCGCTCCTCCTCGTGCTGGACGTGCACCACGATCTCGCCGTAGTCGATGAGCACCCAGCGTCCGTCGCGCTCGCCCTCGCGCCGGATCGGCTTGGCGCCGATCTCGCGGAGCTTGTCCTCGACCTCGTCGACGATCGACTTGACCTGCCGGTCGTTGGTCGCCGAGGCGAGCACGAAGGCGTCGGTGATGGCGAGCTGCTCGCTGACGTCGAAGGCGATGATCTGCTGCGCCAGCTTGTCGCTGGCGGCACGCGCGGCGGCGTGGACGAGCTCGATGGCGTGGTCGGTGGCGGTCATGTGTGGGTGGCTCAGTCTTCCGAGTAGAGGCGGTGCTTCTGGATGTACTGCACCACACCGTCGGGCACGAGGTACCAGACGGGGCGGCCGGCCCGCTGCCGGTCGCGGCAGTCGGTGGAGCTGATGGACAGGGCCGGCACCTCGAGGAGGGTGACCCGGTCGTGCGGGATGGCCTCGACGGTCGTGGCGGACAGGTCGGCGCCGGGCCGGGTGCAGCCGACGAAGTGGGCCAGCTCGAAGAGTCGGTCGGCGTCGCGCCAGCTGAAGATGTCGCTGAGCGCGTCGGCACCGGTGATGAAGAACAGGTCGGCGTCGGGCAGCGTCGTGGCGAGGTCCTGCAGCGTGTCGATCGTGTACGTCGGCCCGTCGCGGTCGATGTCGACCCGCGAGACCCGGAACCGCGGGTTGGCGGCGGTCGCCACCACCGTCATCAGGTAGCGGTGCTCGGGCGGCGAGACGACCCGGTCGGTCTTCTGCCAGGGCCGGCCCGTCGGCACGAAGACGACCTCGTCGAGGTCGAACCACGACTGGGCCTCCGACGCCGCGACCAGGTGGCCGTGGTGGATCGGGTCGAACGTGCCGCCCATGACGCCGATCCGTCGCCGCGCGACGGTGCCCGTGGTGGTCACCGGAGGTCCTAGGAGTGCTCGCGTCCTCCGCCGAAGACCACCAGACCGACGAGGAGGGCGAGCAGGATGCCGAGAGCGATCGCGCCGACCACGTAGGGGTGGACCGCGGGATCGGAGTGCGCCTCGGTCTCGGCGGCGGCCGTCAGGAGGGCGGAGGCGGTGCTCAGCGACATGGTCGTCAGCCTACCGGTCGGACGCCTCAGTGCAGGAAGCCGGGCAGGAAGACGTCGGCGCCCAGGAAGAGCAGCACGAACCGGACGCTGCGACCGGCGAAGACGGTGGGCAGGAAGACGCGCATCGGCATGTGCACGATGCCCGCGACGGCCGCCATCACCAGCAGCGGCGGCACCCCCACGGACGCGGCCACCAGCATCACGGCGCCGGCGTACACGGGTCGGCCCTCGCACTTGACCGTCCAGCGCTCGTAGCCGGCGCGCACCTTGGGCGACGACAGCTTGCGCTGCACCCAGCGGGACTCCACGCCGCGCTGGGCCAGGTGGTACCAGACCAGCTTGCCGACGGTGGCCCCGGCGCCCGCCAGCAGTCCCAGGACCACCGCGGTCACGGGACCTTGGGGCGCCCGGCTGTAGAGCGCGACGCCGGCGGCCTCGAACGGCAGGAACGGCAGGAGGGCCGAGGCAATGCTGAGCAGGAACATCGCCGGCCAGACGAGGACGATCACCCGGGCCTACCCGGTCCTGCTCGGCACGGGGATCCCCAGCTGCAGCAGCCAGCGCAGCGAGACGCACTTGAGGACGACGAGCGCGATCGCGATGAGCAGCCCGAGCCACCACCACCCGGTGACGAGGAGCAGCACCGCGAACAGGGAGGAGTTCACGGCCTTCGCCGGCTTGGACCAGTTCCAGTCGTAGATCCGTTGGTCGACCTCGTGGAAGTAGTTGGGGCTGCGGATGGGCCACGCCAGGAACGCCAGCGAGAGGAAGAAGTCGATGACCAGGAACTCGAAGAGGTAGACCGCGACCGGCAGGATCATCTCGTGCTCGAGCGCGGCGAAGCACAGGTAGAACGCGGCGCAGTTGAGCCGGTCGCACAGCATGTCGATGACGCCGCCGATGCGGGTCTCGCAGTCGCGCAGGCGGGCGTAGGCGCCGTCGGCCATGTCACCGACCCAGTAGACGGCGAGCCCGGCGACCAGCCAGGACAGCTCCTCCTGCTCCAGCCCGACCAGGCACAGCGCGAACGACGCGATCGTGCGGACGAAGGTGATGACGGTGGCCCCGGTCCACAGCCGCTCGACCGCCGGGTCGGCGTGGGTGGCACGAGGCTGGGCTGGCACGGCCGGAACCCTACCGGCGCACCTGTCCGTCACCCGTGAGGACGTACTTCGTCGAGGTCATCTCGGGCAGACCCATCGGACCGCGGGCGTGCAGCTTCTGGGTGCTGATGCCGATCTCGGCGCCGAAGCCGAGCTCACCGCCGTCGGTGAAGCGGGTGCTGGCGTTGACCAGGACGGCGGCGCTGTCGACGGCGGCGACGAACCGGCGGGCGGCGGCCTGGTCGCGGGTGAGGATGGCCTCGGTGTGCCCGCTGGAGAACCTCCGGATGTGGGCGACGGCGGCGGCCAGGTCGGGCACCACGGCGGCGGAGATGTCGAGCGAGAGGTACTCCCGCGCGTGGTCATCGTCGGTGGCCGGCACGACCCCGGGCAGCCCGGCGACCGTCTCGTCACCGTGGACGGTGACGCCGGCGTCCTGGAGCGCGGCGACCAGCCGCGGCAGCAGGGTCTCGGCGAGGTCGGCGTGCACCAGCAGCGACTCGGCGGCGTTGCAGACGCTGGTGCGGTGGGTCTTGGCGTTCAGCACGATCGACAGGGCCTGGTCGGGGTCGGCGCTGGCGTCGACGTAGACGTGGCAGTTGCCGACGCCGGTCTCGATCACCGGCACCGTCGACCCGTCGACCACCGAGGCGATCAGGCCCGCTCCCCCGCGGGGGATCAGCACGTCGACGAGCCCGCGGGCGCGCATCAGCGCCGTGACCGTCTCGCGCGACTCCGCCGGCACCAGCTGGACGGCGTCGGCCGGCAGCCCCGAGGAGACCAGCGCCTCGCGCAGCACCGCCACGATCGCCGCGTTGGACGCCGCCGCGCTGCTGCTCCCCCGCAGCAGCACCGCGTTGCCGGACTTCAGGCAGATCCCGGCGGCGTCGGCGGTCACGTTCGGCCGGGCCTCGTAGACCATCCCGACCACGCCGAACGGCACCCGCACCTGGCGCAGCTCGAGCCCGTTGGCCAGGGTGCTGCCGCGGACGACCTCGCCCACCGGGTCGGGCAGCCCGGCGACGTCGCGGAGCCCCTGGGCCATGCCGGCGACCCGGTCGTCGGTCAGCCGCAGCCGGTCGACGGCGCCGGGCGGGGTGCCGCCGTCCTCGGCGCGGGCGACGTCGTCGGCGTTGGCGACCAGGACCTCCGGGCAGCGGTCGAGCAGCGCGTCGGCCATCGCGTGCAGCGCCGCGTCCTTGGCACCGCGGGTCGCCAGGGCCAGGTCGTACGACGCCGCCCGGGCGCGCCCGGCGAGGTCGCGGACGAGGGCTGTGGGGTCGGTGCCGGCGGTGGGGACGGCAGTGGGACCGGTGACGGTGGTGCTCATCCGCCCACCGTAGGGGCGGCACGTCGTACCCTCGGGCGCGTGACGCATCCTGGTCCCCCGCCCGGTCCGCTCGTCTCCCGGACCTCGTCCCGCCACGTGACCCCGGCGCAGATCGCCGTCGCCCTGTTCGCGCTCGTGGCCGCGGGCACCGTGCTCGTCAACCTCGTGCGGCTGCTGGTCGTCGACGACCTGTTCGACCCCGCGATGTTCGTCGGGTTCGGCTCCCTGGTCCTCGTCGGCGCGCTGGCGCTGCTGGCGCGGCTGCGCCGCACCCAGCTCTACGAGCTGCGGGTGGAGCCGTTGGGCATCCAGGTGCTGCGGGCCGGCACCCACCGCGCCTGGACGTGGGCCGAGATCGACCAGCTCTCGGTCATCAGCGGCGTGGAGCGACACCTGGTCATCGAGGACGCGCGCGCGGTCGAGGCGCGACGACGACTCCCACGCAGCGCGTCGGTCCAGCGGGCCGCCGGGCTGCCGCCGACCCTCGGGGTGCTCGTGCCCCTCGCCGGCATGGAGCCCGAGGAGCTCACGATCCTCAACGCCGTCCAGGCGTTCTCCGGCGGGCGCTTCCCGGGGCCGGAGATCCGCCCGCGGCTGCCCGGTCGCTGAGCCGCCGCCCCGACGACGACGACCCCGTCACCCGCAGCGCGGGTGACGGGGCCGTCGGACCTCGGACAGGCGCAGGCTCAGCCCTTGCGCTGCTCGATCTGCTCGGTGGCGGCGGGGAGCACCTTGTGCAGGTCGCCGACGACGCCGAGGTCGACGAGCTCGAAGATCGGCGCCTCCTCGTCCTTGTTGACCGCGATGATCGTCTTCGACGTCTGCATGCCGGCACGGTGCTGGATCGCACCCGAGATGCCGCCGGCGATGTAGAGCTGCGGCGAGACGGTCTTGCCGGTCTGGCCGACCTGGTAGCTGTGGGGCACCCAGCCGGAGTCGACCGCAGCGCGGGAGGCGCCGACCGCGGCGCCGAGCGCGTCGGCGAGTCCCTCCACGGCGGAGAAGTCGCCACCGGTGCCACGACCACCGGCGACCACCGCGGCGGCCTCGGTGAGCTCGGGGCGACCCGAGGCCTTGCGCGGCTGGGAGGCCACGATCTGCGCCTTCTTGGCCTTCTCGGAGATGGTCGCGGTGAACTCCTCGACGGTGCCGGCGGAGCCGACCTCCTCGACCGGCGCCGAGTTGGGCTTGACCGTGATCAGCGGGACGCCGTGGGTGACCTTGGCCTTGACGGTGAAGTTGCCGGCGAACACGCTCTGCGTGGTCACGCCGCCGTCCTCGACGTCGACGGCGTCGGTGATCAGGCCGGCGCCGATCTTGATGGCCAGGCGGGCGGCGACCTCCTTGCCCTCGAAGCCGGAGACGAACAGGACGCCGGCCGGCGACGTCTGCTCGACCAGCTGCTGGAGCGCCTCGGCCTTGGGGGCCACCAGGTAGCCCTTGATGTCGGCGTCGTCGACGACGTAGACCTTGTCGGCGCCGTGCTTGCCGAGCAGCTCGGCGGCTGCCGCGCCCTGGTCCTTCGGACCGAAGAACACGGCGGCGGGCTCGCCCAGCCGGCGGGCGAGCGTCAGGAGCTCGTAGGTGGGCTTGCGGACTGCGCCGTCGACGTGGTCGACGACAACCAGGACCTCAGACATGTGGTGTGCTCTCTTCCTTCTTGACCCGGCTCAGCCGCTCAGATGAACTTCTTGGACACGAGGTACTCGGTCAGCGCGGAGGCGCCGGACCCGTCCTCGTCCTTGACGATCTCGCCGGCCGAGCGCGGGGGGCGCTCGGTGGTGTCCTGGACCTCGCTCCACGCGACGGACAGGCCGACCTCGCCGGCGTCGACGCCCAGGTCGCCCAGCGAGTAGGTCTCCAGGGGCTTCTTCTTGGCCGCCATGATGCCCTTGAACGACGGGTAGCGCGCCTCGCCGGTCTGGTCGGTGACCGAGAGCACGAGCGGCATGGTGCCGCCGATGACCTCGGTGGCGGTGTCGCCGTCGCGCTTGACCCGGACCTGGTCGCCCTGGGTCTCGACGACCGAGGCGAGGGTCACCTGGGGCAGGTCGAGCCGCTCGGCGAGCATGGCCGGGATGACGGCACCGGCGGCGTCGGTCGACGACATGCCGCACATCACCAGGTCGGGGGTGCCGCCGATGCCCTCGGCGATCTTCTCCACGGCCTTGGCCAGCACCAGCGACGTGGCGATGTAGTCGGAGCCCGCGATCGCCTCGTCGCTGACGTGCACGCCCTGGTCGACGCCCATCTGCAGCGCCTTGCGGACGGCGTCGACCGCCTTGTCGGGGCCGACGCACAGCGCGGTGACCGTGACGTCGCCGTCGGACTTCTCCTTGATCTGGAGAGCCTGCTCGACGGCGTACTCGTCGAGCTCGGAGAGGAGCCCGTCGACGCCCACGCGGTCCACGGTGTTGTCCGACTCGAACCGCCGGTCGGCGGTGGCGTCGGGAACGTACTTCACACAGACGACAATGTTCATGGTGGTGTGGCCCCTGCGGGCCCCTCCTGATGCGATCGGTGGGCCGGACCGGCCCGGAGGATGCGACGAGGCCGAGGTTACCGCCGCGTCACCTCCGCGGGACCACCCGTCCGCCGTCCCAGGCGGGCGACGTGCCCGACATCACGTCGGCGGGTCGGATGTGAACGATCCAACCCGCCGAGGTGGGCTCAGGGACGGACGACCTTGTCGAGGAACTTGCCGAGGACGAGCCAGATGATGGCCGCGATGCCGTAGTTGAACAGCGCCGTCTTGACGTCGTCGATCTCCCCCTTCTTGTCGTCGAAGTCCTTGATCGGGTTGCCGAGGTCGAAGAACCCGAGGTCGACGTTGTCGGCCCGGGCGATGATCCACCGGACCAGGTCGTTGTCGGCGTTGGCGTCGAGCGCGATGAGCAGCGCCGCCAGCGCGAGGATCAGCGCGAAGAGCGAGCACACCGCCCAGAGCAGCCGGGCGATCAGGGTGCGCGCCTTGGCGGCGTCGAACGACGAGCCACGCCCCCCCTCGCCCGCCTCGGGCTTCGCGGTCTTCGCGGACTTGGTGGTCTTCGTGGTCTTCGTGGTCTTGGTGTCGTCGTCGGTCATGGTGATCAGCGCCCCTCGAACTCGGCCCTGCCTGGGCCGTTGGCGATGAACGATCGCATACCGGTCGTACGGTCCTCGGTCGCGAACACCGACGCGAACTGCAGGCGCTCGATCTCCAGGCCCGTCTCGAGGTCGGTCTCGAGGCCGCGGTCGATGCTCTCCTTGGCCGCGCGCAGGGCGTACGCCGCGGCGCGGGTGAACTGCCCGGCCCAGGCCACGGCGGCGTCGTAGACCTCGGCGGCGGGGACGAGCCGGTCGACCAGGCCCAGGGCGAGCGCCTCGTCGGCCGGGACGAACCGGCCGGTGAAGATGAGGTCCTTGGCCTTGCTCGGACCGATCAGGCGCGCGAGCCGCTGGGTGCCGCCGGCGCCGGGGATGATGCCGAGCAGGACCTCGGGCTGGCCGAACGTCGCGTCGTCGGCGGCGATGCGGTAGTCGGCGGCGAGCGCGAGCTCGCAGCCGCCGCCGAGCGCGTAGCCGGTGACGGCCGCGACGACCGGCTTGGGGATCCGCGCCACCGCGGTCACGGCCGACTGCACGCCGGCCCCGAGCCGGACCATGTCGGTGTAGGACAGGTCGGCCATCTCCTTGACGTCGTTGCCGGCCGCGAAGACCCGCTCGCCGCCGTGGACGACGACCGCCCGGACGTCGTCGCGCTCGGACGCCTCGGCCGCGACCTCGCGCAGCTCGGCCTGCACCTGCAGGCTGATCGCGTTCATCTTCGGCCGGTCGAGGCGGATGGTCCCGACCCCGTCGGCCACCTCCAGCCGCACGAACTCACCCATGTCGTCCCGTCCCTTCTCGGCCCCGCGGTCGATGCCGCCGTCGACCCCCTCCCTATCATTCCCCGCGTGTCCCCCGGCGTCTGGAGCGAGATCGGCGAGCGCGCCCCCGTCTGGCCGGGACGCCTCGAGCCGCTCGGCGCCACCTGGACCGCGGAGGCCACCAACTTCGCGGTGCACGCGCCGCGGGCCACCGCCGCCTGGGTGTGCCTGTTCGACGACGAGGGCCGCGAGACCCGCCACGAGCTCACCGAGCGCACCCTCGGCACCTGGCACGGCGCGCTGCCCGGCGTCGCGCCCGGGACGGCGTACGGCTTCCGGGTCGACGGCCCGTGGGACCCCGCCACCGGCGCCCGGTTCAACCCGGCCAAGCTGCTGCTCGACCCGTTCGCCCGCGCCGTCTGCGGCTCCTTCGTGCCCGACCGCGCGGTCTACGGCTTCGACGTCGACGACCCCGCCGAGCGCAGCGACCTCGACTCGGCGCCGTACGTGCCCCGCAGCGTGGTGGTCGCCCCGGAGCCCTTCGACTGGGGCGGGGGGCGTCCCCAGCGGCAGCGGTGGCGCGACACCGTCATCTACGAGCTGCACGTCAAGGGCACGACCGCGCTGCACGACCGGGTGCCCGAGCACCTGCGCGGCACCTACGCCGGGCTGGCCACGCCGGCGGTCACCGACTACCTGCGCGACCTCGGGGTCACCGCGGTGGAGCTGCTGCCGGTGCAGCAGTCGGTCTCGGAGCCTGCAGTGCTGGGTCGCGGGCTGGTCAACTACTGGGGCTACAACACGATCGGCTTCTTCGCCCCGCACGCGGCCTACTCCGCCTCGGGCGACCGGGGCGGTCAGGTCACCGAGTTCAAGGCCATGGTCAAGGCCTTCCACGACGCCGGCATCGAGGTCTTCCTCGACGTCGTCTACAACCACACCGCGGAGGCCGGCCCCGACGGGCCCACCCTGGCGTTCCGCGGGCTCGACGACCGCGCCTTCTACACCCGGGTCGACGAAACCCGTGACGGCTACTGGGACTCCACGGGGTGCGGCAACACCGTCGACACCGACGACCCGTTCGCGCTGCGGGTGATCCTCGACTCGCTGCGCTACTGGGCCGCGGAGATGCACGTCGACGGATTCCGCTTCGACCTGCTCTCCGCCCTGGCCCGCACCGACCGCGAGGTCGACATGCGCTCGCGGTTCATGACGGCCGTCGGCCAGGACCCGGTGTTGCGCGGGGTCAAGCTCATCGCCGAGCCCTGGGACGCCACCGCGGACGGCTACCAGGTCGGGCGGTGCCCCCCGCCCTGGGTGGAGTGGAACGACCAGTTCCGCGACACGATCCGCGACTTCTGGCGCGGGCAGTCGGTCGGGGTCCGCGACGTCGCGACCCGCCTCGCCGGGTCCTCGGACCTGTACGCCGACGACGGGCGCTCGCCGTACGCCTCGGTCAACTTCGTCACCGCCCACGACGGCTTCACCGTCCGCGACCTGGTCAGCCACGCCCGCAAGCACAACGAGGCCAACGGCGAGGGCAACCGCGACGGCACCGACGGCAACCGCTCGAGCAACCACGGCGTCGAGGGCGAGACCACCGACCCCGAGGTCGTCGCGCGGCGGCGACGGGCCGCGGCCAACCTGATGGCGACGCTGTGCCTGGCCAACGGGGTCCCGATGCTCACCGCCGGTGACGAGCGCGGGCGGACCCAGCGCGGCAACAACAACGCCTACTGCCAGGACAACGAGATCTCCTGGGTCGACTGGAGTGCCGACGACGCCTGGCTCGACGTGTACGAGACCACCAAGGCCGCCCTGCGCCTGCGCCGCGAGCACCCGGCGCTGCGCCAGCGGCACTGGTTCGAGGGGCGGCCGACGATGCGCGGCGGGCCCAAGGACCTCGCCTGGCTGCACCCCGCGGGCCACGAGATGACCGCCGCCGACTGGCACGACGGGTCGCTGGCGACGCTCGGGATGTTCGTCCTCGGCAGCCCGCTGCGCTCCCCCGGCCCGCGTGGCGAGCAGCAGTCCGACCGGTCCTTCGTGCTGTGGTTCCACGCCGGGCCAGACCCGATCGACCTGCTGGTCCCCCAGGACCACCTGCTCCGCGCGGGCGAGGTCGTGCTGTCCACCGACCCCGCCGTCGCCGTCGGCACGAGCGTCGGCGACGGGCAGTCGCTGCGGTTGTCCGGCCCGTGCGTGGTGGTGCTGCGCGAGGCGTCCTGAACGGCGGACGAACAACCGCGGACGGCTCGGCGACAAGGCCGCGCGCACCCTGGCGAGTCGCCGACGGCCTTCCTAGCGTGCTCGCCGTGGAGACCTTCTCGGACCCTGGCCGGCGCGACTTCCTGCGGACCGTCGGCGGCGTCGCCGGCCTGGCCGCCGTCGCCCTCACCCCCCTCGACCACGCCCTCGCCGGTCCCGGCCGGCCGCGGGGCAACCCGTTCAACCTCGGCATCGCCAGCGGCGCCCCGTGCGCCGACGGCGTGGTCCTGTGGACCCGTCTCGTGCCCGAGCCGCTGGCACCCGACGGCGGGATGCCGGCCCGGCCGACCGCCGTGGAGTGGCAGGTCTCAGCCGACCCGCGCTTCCGCCGGGTGGTCCGCTCCGGGTCGGTCCGCGCCCTGCCCGAGCTGGCCCACTCCGTCCACGTCGAGGTCGACGGTCTCGCCCCGGACGCCGAGTGGTTCTACCGGTTCCGGTGGGGCGGGCACGTCTCCGAGACCGGCCGCACCCGGACCGCGCCCCGGCCCGACGCCCGCGTCGGCCGGCTCGACTTCGCGTTCGCCTCCTGCCAGAACTGGGGCGACGGCTACTACCCCTCCTACCGCCACCTCGCCGAGGACGACCTCGACCTGATGGTCTTCCTGGGCGACTACGTCTACGAGGGTGGGCTCGGCGCGACCGGCCGCGAGCGCGCCGTCCCGGTCCCCGACGTCCACCGCGCCGCGCCCGAGGACCGGGCCGGGTGGCGACTGCGCTACACCCTCTACAAGTCCGACCCCGACCTGCAGCGGCTGCACGCGCGGGTGCCGTGGCTGGTCACCTGGGACGACCACGAGGTCGTCAACGACTACGCCGGCACCCAGTCGCAGTACGCCGGCGGCGAGGACATCTCGGCGCTGCGGGCCGCGGCCTACCAGGCGTGGTACGAGCACCAACCGGTGCGCCTCTCGTCGCGGCCGACCGCCGACGGCGGCGCCCGGATCCACCGCAGGCTGCGCTGGGGCCGGCTGGCCCAGATCGACCTCGTCGACGGGCGTCAGCACCGCTCCGTGCCGCCCTGCGGGTGGGGCGAGGCCGACGCGTGCGACGCGGCGTACGACCCCGACGTCACGATGCTCGGCCGCGAGCAGGAGAGCTGGCTCTACCGCGGCCTGGTCCGCTCCCGGGCGCAGTGGGACATCCTGGCCAGCAACGTGATGCTGGCCCGGCTCGACCACGACGGACCGGCCGGCGACCGGCTCTGGCACGACGCGTGGGACGGCTTCCCGGCCGCGCGGCAGCGCCTCATCCGCGCCTGGCAGCGCGCCGGCACCCGCAACCCGGTCGTGATCACCGGCGACTGGCACTCCACCTTCGTCAACGACATCCACGCCGACTTCGACCGCCCCGACAGCCCGGTCGTGGCGACCGAGCTCGTCGGCACCTCGATCTCCTCCAACGGCGACCGCACGCCGTACGGGCCCTACTACGGCCCGATGGTCCCGTTCAACCCGCACATCAAGTTCTTCGACGGCGACCGCCGCGGGCACGTGCGCGTCTCGGTCGACCGCCACCGGTTCCGCGCCGACCTGCAGATGGTCCGCACCGTCACCCGCCCGGACGCCGAGCAGTACACGTTCGCGTCGTTCGCGGTGCGCGACGGCAAGCCGGGGGCCGTGCGGCTCTGACCCGACGGTGGTCGAGCCGCGTGGGGGTGGTCTCGAGACGGGCCTGGCGGCCCTCCTCGACCAGCGTGGGTGACCCACGGTGGTCGAGGAGGTTGCGCTAGCAACCGTCTCGAGACCACCGCAGGGTGACAGACCTCAGGCGGTGGCGACGACGCCGAGCTCGGCGTACGACGTCAGCAAGCCGTTGCTCGGGACCACGCGGACCGTGTAGCCGAACGGGCCGCTGCGGGTGAGCGCGACCTCGCCGTCGAAGCGGTGCCGGCCTCCCTCGTAGGACTCGACCAGCGCCAGCGGGACGGCGGTGGTGTCGACGAGGGAGTCGTCGGACTGCGCGCGGCCGTGCACGAGCTGGACCTCGACGTCGGCGGCGCCCAGCTCGCCCAGGCAGACGAAGGCCCGCACGGTGAGGGTGACCCCGACCTCGGCAGCGTCGCCGACGCCGCTGGACTCGACGTGCTCGACCCGGACCTCCGGCCAGCCGCCCTTGACCCGCGCCTTCCACGCCGCGAGCTCGCGCGCGCCGTCGTAGTCGCTGTTGAGCGCGCGGGCGTTGATCGCGGCGGGGGCGTAGAGCTGGCGCACGTAGTCGCGCACCATCCGGGTCGCGAGCACCTTGGGGCCCAGCGACTTCAGCGTGTGGCGCAGCATCTCGACCCAGCGGGTCGGGACGCCGTCGTGGTCGAGGTCGTAGAAGCGGGGGGCGACCTCGTTCTCGATGAGGTCGTAGAGCGCCGCCGCCTCGAGGTCGTCGCGCTTGTCGACGTCGTCGACGCCGTCGGCGGTCGGGATCGCCCAGCCGTTGTCGCCGTCGTACCACTCGTCCCACCAGCCGTCGAGGACCGAGAGGTTGAGGCCACCGTTGAGCGCGGCCTTCATGCCGGAGGTGCCGCAGGCCTCGTAGGGGCGCAGCGGGTTGTTGAGCCACACGTCGCAGCCGGGGTAGAGCGGCTTGGCCATCGCGATGTCGTAGTTGGGCAGGAAGACGATCCGGTGCCGCACGGCGGGGTCGTCGGAGAGCCGGACGATGTCCTGGATGAGCTTCTTGCCGCCGTCGTCGGCCGGGTGGGCCTTGCCGGCGATGACGAGCTGGACCGGGCGCTCGGGGTGCAGCAGCAGCGCCTTGAGCCGCTCGGGCTCGCGCATCATCAGCGTCAACCGCTTGTACGACGCCGCGCGCCGCGCGAAGCCGATCGTCAGCACGTCGGGGTCGAGCGCGTCGTCGATCCACTTCAGCTCGGCCCGGGCGGCGCCGCGCTTCTCCCACGACCTGGCGAGCCGCTTGCGGGCGTCGAGGACGAGCCGGTGGCGCAGGGTGCGCTTGACCGACCAGATGTCGGACCCAGGCACCTTGTCGACCGCGGCCCAGAAGCCGTCGGCGTCGTCACCGTCGCCGTGGGCGCCGTGCGCGGTCGCCAGGGCGAACACCTCGCGGGCGACCCACGTGGGCGCGTGCACACCGTTGGTGATCGAGCCGATCGGGACCTCGGCCTCGTCGAAGGCCGGCCACAGGCCGTTGAACATGCCGCGGCTGACCTCGCCGTGCAGGGCCGAGACGCCGTTGGCGCGCTGGGCCAGGCGGAACCCCATCACGGCCATGTTGAACACGCCGCCGTCGCCGCCGGCGTAGTCCTCGGTGCCGAGGGCCAGGATGCGGTCGGTGGGGACGCCGGGCGTGGCGCCGGCGTCCTCGCTGAGGTACTGCGCGACCAGGCTCCGCGGGAAGCGGTCGATCCCGGCCGGGACCGGGGTGTGGGTGGTGAACACGGTCGAGGCGCGGCCGACCTCGACGGCGGTGTCGAAGTCGAGGCCGGGCCCGCCCTCGGCGACGGTGAGCTCGCGGATGCGCTCGACGCCGAGGAAGCCGGCGTGGCCCTCGTTGGTGTGGAAGACCTCGGGGTCGGGCGCCCCGGTGATACGCGAGTAGGCCCGCAGGGCGCGGACGCCGCCGACGCCGAGCAGCAGCTCCTGGCGCAGGCGGTGCTCGGAGGTGCCGCCGTACAGGCGGTCGGTCACGTCGACGTAGTGCTCGGGGTTGCCCTCGACGTCGGTGTCGAGCATCAGCAGCGGCACCCGGCCGACGCTGGCCACCCAGATCCGGGCGATCAGGTCGGGGCCGTCGGGCATCTGGATCGAGATCGCGGCGCGCGAGCCGTCGGCCTCGCGCAGCAGCGAGATCGGCAGCTCGTCGGGGTCGAGGACCGGGTAGGTCTCCTGCTGCCAGCCCTCGCGGGAGAGCGACTGCTTGAAGTAGCCGTGCTTGTAGAGCAGGCCGACGCCGACGATCGGGACGCCGAGGTCGCTGGCGGCCTTGAGGTGGTCGCCGGCCAGGATGCCGAGGCCGCCGGAGTACTGCGGCAGGACGGCGGTGATGCCGAACTCGGGCGAGAAGTAGGCGATGGCGCGCGGGCCGGGCCCACCGGACCCGCCGTCGGCGGCCACCTTGCGCTGGTACCACCGGTCGGCGGTCAGGTAGTGCTCGAGGTCGGCCCGGGCGGCCCGCAGCCGCTCCCGGAAGCCCTCGTCGGCGGCGAGCTCGTCGAAGCGCTGGCGGCTCACGGCGCCGAGCAGCTTGACCGGGTCGCGGCCCGTGGACTCCCACAGGTCGGGGTCGACCTCGGCGAAGACGTCCTGGGTCTCCGGGTGCCACGACCACCGCAGGTTGCCGGCGAGGTCGCCGAGCGGGGCCAGGGCCTCGGGGAGGACGGGACGGACGGTGAACCGACGGATAGCACGCACGGGGCGACGCTAGCGCTGTTTGTTGGATCGATCCAATGTCTGTCGCATAACGTGGGACGCGGCCCGCCGTTGTCCCGGCATGACCTCGCTCCCGTCGCGTCGCAGCCGTTGCACGGTCGCGGCGATCGCCCTGCTGACCGCCACCCTGGTCCCGGGCCTGAACCAGCTGCCGGCCCTGGCCGACGACCCCGCTCCGGTGCCGGACCTGTCCACCACGTTCCGCGGCATCGGCGACGCCGTCGACGGCCTGGAGCCCGTCGACAGCCGCGGTCGCGCGCTGCCGAGCCTGACCCAGCGCCGGGCCGCCGGCCGGCTCGGTGCGGTCGACCTGCGCTGGAACCGCTTCGGCACCCCGGCCTCGATCCTCCCGGCCGACGGCGTGCTCGCGAGGGCCGTCTCCTCCGACCCGGTCCGGGCCGCCCGGGCATGGCTGAGCGCCAACGCCGCGGTCTTCGGCATCTCCCGCTCCCAGGTCGCCGGCATGCAGGCCATCGACCAGCGGCTCGTCGGTTCCGACGCCCACGCGGTGTTCTTCCGGCAGACCTTCGACGGCCTGCTGCCCGCGATCGGCAGCGCGGTGACCGTCGGGGTCGGCAAGGGCGAGATCACCTACGTGTCGTCGTCGATCACCAGGACGACCGAGCAGCCCCCGGCGGCCGAGATCGGCCCCGCCGAGGGCTGGCTGAAGGCCGCAGCTGACGTCGGCCTCGACCTCCCCGGCGACCTCGGCACCATCCGCCGCACCACCAGCGGCGGCTGGACGCGGCTCGACGTGCCCGGGCTCCTGCAGGAGCAGCAGGTGCGCCTGCGGGCGCTGGCCTCGGCCGACGGCTCGGTGCGGCCGGTGCTCGAGGCCAACGTCGTCGACGTGCAGGGCGGCGAGTCCTCGGCGTACACCGTCCTGGTCGACGGGGTGACCGGCCGCGTCCTGCACCGGCAGAACAAGGTGCTCAACCACAGCGACCTCACGTCGTCGCCATCGACCGTGGTGACCCCCGCCTCCGTGGGCGGGCTGGCCCGCAGCGAGGGCGCGTTCCCGTTCCTGGGCGCGATCACCGCCACGTCCTGCGGCCCGCGGCACCCGTTCGTGCTCTCCGACGCCCGGACGCGGTCGATCGCGATCGTCGCCTCGGCGGTCAACCCCGCCAACGACATCACCGTCAACCTCTACGGCCCCGGCGGCACGCTGCTCGCCTCCCAGGACCTGCTGACCAGCCCCGAGGCGCTGCAGTACTCGGCCGCCAGCATCCCGGCCGGCACCTACCGGGCCGAGGTGTGCCCGTTCGACGACACGGCGCTGGTCGGCCCCGGCAACTACGCCGCCACCGTCGTCACCAGCGACCAGGCCGTCGGCACCGGCGGTGGCGGCAGCCGCGCCTACAACCCGCGCTGGCGCTTCTTCCCGGCCAACCCCACCCTCGACTCACCGCGCCAGACCCCCCGCAACTCCCGGGTCGGCTGCTGGCTCACCGCACGCGGCTGCACGCTGCCGACCGGCCGGCTCAACAACGTCGGCGCCTTCGGCCCCTGGGACACCCTCCCCGCGACCGGTGCCACCACGACGACCACCAGCGGCAACAACGCGCTGACCCGCGAGGCGTGGGCCAGCCCGCTCACGCCGGGCGGGCTGCTGCAGGCCCCGGTCTCGGTCACCGGCGACTACGCGCTCCCCTTCACGGACGCCTGGAACAACTCCCGGTGCAACCCGGCCGAGCTGCGTCCCGGCGGCAACGACATCTTGTTCTCGGTGGCCAACCTGTTCGCCTCCCACAACCGGATGCACGACTACTCCTACTACCTCGGGTTCACCGAGAAGGCCTACAACCTGCAGGTCGACAACGTCGGCCGGGGCGGGCTCGACGTCGACCCCGAGATCGGCAACGCCCAGGCCGGCGCCATCGGCGGTCTCCAGAGCGGTCTCGGTCGCGACAACGCCAACCAGATCGCCCTGCAGGACGGCGTCCCCGGCATCACCAACCAGTACCTGTTCCAGCCGATCGCCGGCGCCTTCTACTCCCCGTGCACCGACGGCGGCCTCGACATGGGCATCGTCGGTCACGAGTACACCCACGCCATCAGCAACCGGATGGTCGGCGGGCCCGACGAGGGCCTGACCTCCGAGCAGGGCGGCGCCATGGGCGAGTCGTGGAGCGACCTGGTGGCGGGTGAGTACCAGTTCAGCCACGGCTACTCCAACGGCGGCAACATCTGGGCCGTCGGCGCCTACGCCACCGGCAACCTGACGACCGCGATCCGCGACTACGCGATCAACAAGAACCCGCTCAACTACTCCAACTACGGCTTCGACACCACCGGGCCCGAGGTGCACTCCGACGGCGAGATCTGGAACGGCACGCAGTGGGAGGTGCGCCAGGCGCTGGTGCGGAAGTACAACCGGAAGTTCCCCTACGCGGACAAGAAGCTGCAGCTCGAGTGCGCCCAGGCCCACCCGATCAAGGGCGTGCTGCGGCCCTACAAGTGCCCGGGCAACCGGCGCTGGGTGCAGCTGCTGTTCGACTCGTTCCTGCTGCAGCAGGGCGCCACCTCGATGCTCGACGCCCGCGACGCCATGATCGCGGCCGACAAGCTCCGGTTCGGCGGCGCCAACCGCCAGGTCCTCTGGGACGCGTTCGCCCGCCGCGGCATGGGCGTCGGCGCCTCCGCCAAGGACGGCGACGACACCCGCCCGCGGCCCAGCTTCAAGACCGTCGGCGACCGCAAGCGCAACGTCAGGGTCGTCTTCGCCGGCCAGGGTCCCGGCAAGGTCTTCGTCGGGGACTACGAGGCCCGCTCGCGCCACGTGGCCGACCTGTCCCGCGCGACCAGGATGAAGCCGTCGGCGTACTTCGCGCCCGGCACCTACGACATGCTCTACGTCGGCACGACCCGGGGCTTCATGCGGTTCACGATGACCGTCGCCGCGGGTCGCCGGACGCAGGTCGTGCGGATCGCGACGAGCAAGAACGTCGCCGCCGCCCGGTCGGGCGCCAAGGTCATCCGCGCCACCAGCGGCTCGCGCAAGCCCGGGCAGCTGATCGACGGCACCGAGGTCCTCGGGTGGGGCGTCGCCACCGGCGGCAACGTCGACGCCACCAAGCCGTCGATCGCGGTCGACCTCGCCGGGAGGAAGCCGGTCACGGTGCGCACGGTCGGGGTCAGCGCACTGCTGCGTCCGGCCTACCCGGCCGACCAGGACGCCGGCTCGCGGTTCACCGCGCTGCGCAGGTTCGCCGTCGAGGCGTGCGTCAGGGCGTGCTCGTCGGGTGCGGCGAGGTGGAAGCGGGTCTTCGTGTCGAAGAGCAACGCGTTCCCGTCGACGCGGCCGCGACCGGTCGCCCCGACGCTCAACATGCGGGCCTTCGCGATCCGGCCCACCCGGGCGTCCGCGCTGCGGCTCGTGGTCCTGGAGAACCAGTGCACCGGCTTCGCCGGGTACGCCGGCGAGCAGGACGCCGACCCAACCAACACCACCGACTGCAAGGCCGGGTCCGACCGCGGCACCATCGCGCACGTGGCGGAGCTCCAGGCCTTCACGACGAGGTTCCCCGGCTGGCGCTCGTCGTACGGCATCGACAACCCGCAGCGGTCGTTCCGCTGACGCTGACCGACGATGGTCGAGGAGGTTGCGCTAGCCACCGTCTCGAGACCTGGTGGGGTGCACGGGCGGCGCGCGCACCGTCGGTTGGTACCTCACCGGGTCTCGACGCGCGGTCGCGACCTCGTTCCTCGGTCGCGCGCTTGCTCGACCTGCGCCGGCCCACGCCGGCCGCTCGTTCCTCGCGGTCGACTGCCGGCTTGCTGGCTTCACCCCGCCGGGAGTTGCATGCTTCGGCGGCGACCCGCAAGGGTGGATCGCATGGTCGGACGCATTCCTGTTCTGGACGTCCACCCGGTGGTGGACCTTGGGCGACTCCCCAGCAAGGCAACAGTCGGCGAGCCCTTCCCGGTGTCGGCGACGATCTTCCGCGAGGGGCACGACAAGCTCGACGCGGAGGTGGTGCTCATCTCGCCGCGCGGCAAGGCCCGGCCGCCGGTGCGGATGGTCAAGCTCGACGACCCGGTGGACCGGTACCAGGCCTGGGTGACGCCCGACAAGCCCGGCGCCTGGACGTTCGAGGTGCGCGCCTGGGCCGACCCCGTCGCCACCTGGCAGCACGCCGCGGGCATCAAGATCCCCGCCGGCATCGACGTCGAGCTGATGTTCACCGAGGGGCGGCTGCTGCTCGAGCGGGTCCGCGCCGAGGTGAAGAAGGGGCCCGACGCCGCCGTCCTGGACGGTGCCCTGGCGGCCGCCGCCGACACCGAGCGGCCCGCCGAGGCGCGGCTCGCGCAGCTGCAGGCCGACGACGTGACCCGCGTGCTGGCGGCGTACCCGCTGCGCGACCTGCTCACCACGGCGGGCCCCTACCGCGCCTTCGCCGACCGCGAGCGCGCGCTCTACGGCAGCTGGTACGAGTTCTTCCCGCGCTCCGAGGGCGCCTTCGTCGACGAGCAGACCGGCAAGGTCGTCAGCGGCACCTTCACCACCGCCGCCGAGCGGCTCGAGGCCGTGGCCGCGATGGGCTTCGACGTCATCTACCTGCCGCCGATCCACCCCATCGGCGAGGTCAACCGCAAGGGACCCAACAACACCCTGACCCCGGGCCCCGACGACCCCGGGTCGCCGTGGGCCATCGGCAGCAAGGACGGCGGGCACGACGCCATCCACCCCGACCTCGGCACGTTCGACGACTTCGACGCCTTCGTCGCCCGCGCCCGCGAGCTCGGCCTGGAGGTCGCGCTCGACCTGGCCCTGCAGTGCGCCCCCGACCACCCGTGGGTGGAGAGCCACCCCGAGTGGTTCACCACCCGTGCCGACGGCACGATCGCCTACGCGGAGAACCCGCCGAAGAAGTACCAGGACATCTACCCGGTCAACTTCGACAACGACCCCAAGGGCATCTCCCGCGAGGTGCTGCGCACCGTCAAGCTGTGGATGAAGCGCGGCGTCCGGATCTTCCGGGTCGACAACCCGCACACCAAGCCGCTGATGTTCTGGGAGTGGCTGCTCGGCGAGGTGCGCCGCAACGACCCGGACGTGCTGTTCCTGTCCGAGGCGTTCACCAGGCCGCCGATGATGCACGGCCTGGGTTCCGTCGGCTACCACCAGAGCTACACGTACTTCACCTGGCGCACCGCGCGCTGGGAGATCGAGGAGTACCTGCGCGAGGTCAGCAGCGAGTCCGACCACGTGATGCGACCGAACTTCTTCGTCAACACCCCCGACATCCTCCACGAGTTCCTGCAGTACGGCGGCCCGGCGGCGTTCAAGATCCGCGCGGCGCTCGCGGCGCTCAGCGTGCCCAGCTGGGGCGTCTACGCCGGCTACGAGCTGTTCGAGCACGTCGCGGTGAAGCCCGGCAGCGAGGAGTACCTGGACTCGGAGAAGTACCAGGTGCGGATCCGCGACTGGGACGCCGCCGAGGCCGAGGGCCGCTCGCTGGCGCCGTACCTGACCCGGCTCAACGAGATCCGCCGCGAGCACGTCGCGCTGCAGCGGCTGCGCAACATCACCATCCACGCCGCCGACGACGAGAACGTGCTCGTCTTCAGCAAGCGGTCCGCGCTGCCCGACGGCACCGACGACACCGTCATCGTGGTGATCAACCTCGACCCGCACGCCGCCCGGGAGACCACGGTGCACCTGGACCTGCCGGCGCTGGGCCTGGCGTGGGACGACACGTTCGTCGTCCACGACGAGATCACCGGTGCCGACTGGACCTGGGGCGAGCACGACTACGTGCGGCTCGACCCGCACGACGAACCCGCCCACGTGCTGACCCTGAGGAGCAACGCTTGAGCAAGCCGCCGACGACCGAGATCGAGGTCAGTCCGGCCACCACCGGGGAGCCCGTGGAGCAGCCCGTGCTGCCGGCCCACCCCGGGGACCCGGTCAACCAGACACCCGACTGGTTCAAGACCGCGGTCTTCTACGAGGTGATGGTCCGCAGCTTCCGCGACTCCAACGGCGACGGCACCGGCGACTTCAAGGGCCTGACCGAGAAGCTCGACTACCTGCAGTGGCTCGGCGTCGACTGCCTGTGGGTGCCGCCGTTCTTCTCCTCGCCGCTGCGCGACGGCGGCTACGACGTGGCCGACTACACCGACATCCTCCCCGAGGCCGGCACCGTCGACGACTTCCACCACTTCCTCGACGAGGCGCACGCCCGCGGGATCCGGGTGATCATCGACTTCGTGGCCAACCACACCAGCGACCAGCACCCGTGGTTCCAGGCCAGCCGCGAGGACCCCGAGGGCCCCTACGGCGACTTCTACGTGTGGTCCGACACCGACGAGAAGTACCAGGACGCGCGGGTCATCTTCGTCGACACCGAGCCGTCCAACTGGACCTGGGACCCCGTGCGGCAGCAGTACTTCTGGCACCGGTTCTTCTCCCACCAGCCCGACCTGAACTACGACAACCCGAAGGTCCACGACGCGATCCTCGAGGCCATCTCGTTCTGGTTCGACATGGGGCTGGACGGGTTCCGGCTCGACGCCGTCCCCTACCTCTACGTCCGTGAGGGCACCAACGGCGAGAACCTGCCCGAGACGCACGAGTTCCTGCGCAAGGTCCGCCGCTTCGTCGACGAGAAGTACCCCGGCAAGGTGCTGCTCGCCGAGGCCAACCAGTGGCCCTCCGACGTCGTCGACTACTTCGGCGACTTCGAGTCCGGCGGCGACGAGTGCCACATGTGCTTCCACTTCCCGGTGATGCCGCGCATCTTCATGGCCGTCCGCCGCGAGTCGCGCTTCCCGATCTCGGAGATCCTGGAGCAGACGCCGCCGATCCCGTCGGGCTGCCAGTGGGGCATCTTCCTGCGCAACCACGACGAGCTCACCCTCGAGATGGTCAGCGACGAGGACCGCGACTACATGTGGGACGAGTACGCCAAGGACCCGCGGATGAAGGCCAACATCGGCATCCGCCGACGTCTCGCGCCGCTGCTCGACAACGACGTCAACCAGATCGAGCTGTTCAACGCGCTGCTGCTCTCGCTCCCCGGCTCCCCCGTCCTCTACTACGGTGACGAGATCGGGATGGGCGACAACATCTGGCTCGGTGACCGCGACGGCGTCCGGACACCGATGCAGTGGACCCCCGACCGCAACGCCGGCTTCTCGTCCGCGACGCCCGGCAAGCTGTTCCTCCCGGCGATCCAGGACCCGGTCTACGGCTACCAGAGCGTCAACGTGGAGTCGCAGCTGGAGAACCCGTCGTCGCTGCTGCACTGGAACCGCCGGATGATCCACGCCCGGCGCCAGCACCCGGCGTTCGGCCTCGGTGAGTTCCACGACCTCGGCGGGTCGAACTCCAGCGTGCTGTCCTACACCCGTGAGCACCAGGGCGACATCATCCTGTGCGTCAACAACCTCTCCCGCTTCCCGCAGCCGGTCGAGCTCGACCTGCGCCGGTTCGAGGGGATGGTGCCGTTCGAGCTGCTCGGGGGCGTGGAGTTCCCCCGCGTCGGCGAGCTCCCCTACCTGCTGACGCTCAGCGGCTACGGCTTCTACTGGTTCCGGCTGGTGCCGAGCGAGCACCCCGACGAGGGACAACTCCTGTGAGCGCCCCGAGCGACCAGCCCGGCGTCGACCTCGCCGCGATCGCGCCGTACCTCGCCCGCACGCGGTGGTTCGGTGGCAAGGGCCGCGAGCTCGCCGTCACCGGCGCGCGACGGCTCGGGCTCCTCGGCGGCGCCGAGGGCAGCCCGACGGTCGACGTGCTGATCGTCGAGCTGACCTACGCCGACGGCGCGCGCGAGATCGAGCACTACCAGGTGCCACTCAGCTACTACACCGAGCCCGAGCACCGGCTCGACCATGCCTTCGTCGGCTGGTGGGAGGACGCCGACCTGGGCTGGGTCCACGCCTACGACGCGCTCCACGACCGCGAGGCCACCCGGCTGTGGCTGCGGGCGTTCGGCGCCGCGGCACAGGCGCCCGTCGAGGCCGGCGGCCTGTCGTTCCACCGCACGCCCGAGCACGAGGTCGACCTCGAGGTCACCGGGTCGCTGTTCACCGGCGAGCAGTCCAACTCCTCGGTGGCCTTCGGCGAGGACTCCGTGCTCAAGCTGTTCCGCAAGGTGACCCCGGGACCCAACCCCGACATCACCACCCACGAGGCGCTGACGCGGGCCGGCTCGACCCACGTCGCCGACCTCTACGGCTGGGTGGAGGCCGACCTCGACGGCACCCCGACCCACCTCGCGATGCTGCAGCAGTTCCTGCGTACCGCCACCGACGGGTGGGACCTCGCCCTGACCAGCGTCCGCGACCTGCTGGCCGACCCCGAGCACGCCGCCCGCGAGGCCGGCGGCGACTTCTCGGGCGAGTCGGGCCGGCTCGGCGAGGCCCTGCGCGAGGTGCACGCCGACCTCCGCGGCGCGTTCGCCGCCGGAACCGTCCCGGCCGAGCAGATCGCCGCGCAGATGCGGGAACGGCTGACCAGGGCGGTCGACGTCGTCCCCGGCCTGGCCGACCACGCCCCGGCGCTGGAGGCGCTGTACGCCCGGCTCGCCGACCTCGGCACCCTCGAGGTGCACACCGTCCACGGCGACCTGCACCTGGGCCAGACCATGCGTACCTCCTCGGGCTGGAAGATCGTCGACTTCGAGGGCGAGCCGGCCAAGACGCTGGCCGAGCGGCTGCTGCCCGACTCCCCGTGGCGCGACGTCGCCGGCATGCTCCGGTCCTTCGACTACGCGCCCCACGTCGCGGCCCGCCAGCGCGAGGACGACGACGCCGAGGCGGCCGAGCGCCAGGCCCGCGGCCGCGAGTGGACCGACCGCCAGCAGCGCTACTTCCTCTCCGCCTACGCCGGCGGCGACCTGACGCCCGAGCAGCGCACGCTCGTCAGCGCCTACACGGCCGACAAGGCCGTCTACGAGACCGTCTACGAGACCCGCAACCGACCTGCCTGGGTCGACATCCCCCTGGCCGCCGTCGCGCGGATCGGAGCCACGACATGACCACGCCCGACGCCCAGCCCCCGACCACCCCGACGGGCCTGACTCCCCTGTCCGTCCCGCGCGGCGAGCTCGACCAGATCCTGCGCGGTGACCACGGCCACCCGCACGCGATCCTCGGCCCGCACGCCCACGAGGGACCGGCCGGGCCGCAGGTCACGTTCCGCACCCTCAAGCCGCTCGCCGAGCGGGTCGCCGTCCGCCTGGGCGACACCGAGGTGCCGCTGGAGCACGAGCACGGCGGCATCTGGGTGGGCACCGCGGCGATGAGCGACGTGCCCGGCTACCGGCTGCGCGTCGACTACGGCCAGGGGCCGGTCGAGGTCGACGACCCCTACCGCTTCCTGCCGACGCTCGGCGAGGTCGACCTGCACCTGGTCAACGAGGGCCGCCACGAGAACCTCTGGCAGGTCCTCGGCGCCCGGGTCCACCACTACGAGGAGCCGCTCGGCGGCACGGTGAGCGGGACGTCGTTCGCGGTCTGGGCGCCGTCGGCGCGCGCCGTGCGGGTCAAGGGCGAGCTCAACTCCTGGGACGGGCGCGAGCACCCCATGCGCCAGCTCGGGCGGTCGGGCGTGTGGGAGCTGTTCGTGCCGGGCGCGGGCGCCGGGACGGCGTACAAGTTCGCGGTGCTCGGCGCCGACGACGTCTGGCGCGAGAAGGCCGACCCGATGGCCTGCCACGCCGAGGTCGCCCCGCACACGGCCTCCCGCGTCTTCGAGTCCACCCACCAGTGGGCCGACGACGAGTGGATGGCGGCACGCGCGTCCCGGCAGCCGGTCGCCGAACCGATGGCGGTCTACGAGATGCACCTCGGGTCGTGGAAGCGGCACCCGGGCGGGCGCTTCTGGTCCTACGACGAGATGGCCGACAACCTGGTCCCCTACCTGAGCGACCTGGGGTTCACCCACGTCGAGCTGATGCCGGTCATGCAGCACCCGTTCGGCGGGTCGTGGGGCTACCACGTGACGTCGTACTTCGCGCCCGACTCGCGCTTCGGCGACCCCGACGGCTTCAAGCGCCTCGTGGACCGGCTCCACCAGGCCGGCATCGGCGTCATCCTCGACTGGGTGCCCGGTCACTTCGCCACCGACGAGTGGGCCCTGGTCCGCTTCGACGGCACCCCCCTCTACGAGGACCCCAACCCCCAGCGCGGGTGGCACCAGGAGTGGGGCTCGCACATCTTCAACTTCGGCCGCCCCGAGGTGCGCAACTTCCTCTACGCCAACGCGCTCTACTGGCTCGAGGAGTTCCACGCCGACGGACTGCGGGTCGACGGCGTCGCCTCGATGCTCTACCTCGACTACGGCCGCGAGGAGGGCGAGTGGCAGCCGAACAAGGACGGCGGCCGCGAGAACCTCGAGGCCGTGCAGTTCCTGCAGGAGATGAACGCCACCGTCTACCGACGGGTCCCCGGCGTCTGCACGATCGCCGAGGAGTCGACCTCGTGGCCCGGCGTCACCGCCCCGACCTCCGAGGGCGGCCTGGGCTTCGGCTTCAAGTGGAACATGGGCTGGATGCACGACACCCTCGACTACCTGGCGCGGGAGCCGGTGCACCGGCAGTGGCACCACCACGACCTGACGTTCGCCATCACCTACGCCTGGACCGAGAACTTCTGCCTCCCGCTGTCCCACGACGAGGTCGTGCACGGCAAGGGGTCGCTGCTGCGCAAGATGCCGGGTGACCGGTGGCAGCAGCTCGCGACGCTGCGCGCCTACTACGCCTTCATGTGGGCCCACCCCGGCAAGCAGCTGCTCTTCATGGGCTGCGAGATCGGTCAGGAGTCGGAGTGGGCGGAGTCGCGCGAGCTCGACTGGTGGTTGCTCGAGCACCCCGAGCACCGCGGCCTGTCCGACCTGGTGCGTGACCTCAACCGGACCTACGTCGAGACGCGCGCCGCCTGGGCCGACGACGTCTCGGCCTCCGGTTTCGAGTGGGTCGACGCCGACGACGCCGCCCGCAACACCTACTCGTTCGTGCGGCGCAGCGAGGGAGACCCCGACCTCGTCTGCGTCTCGAACTTCGCCGCCACGCCGCACGACGGCTTCCGCCTGGGTCTGCCCAGCGCGGGCCTGTGGACCGAGGCGCTCAACACCGACGCCACCACCTACGGCGGCTCCGGCGTCGGCAACCTCGGCTCGGTGCTCGCGGTCGACGGGCAGCACGGCACGATGCCGGCCCACGCCGACATCGTGGTGCCGCCGCTCGCGACCCTGTGGCTCCGTCGCCAGTCGGTCGCCCCGACCACCACCCGGTCGGAGCAGCCCCAGCGACTAGCCTGATCCGGTGACCGACCAGCCGACGCTCACCGACGGCACGGTGACCCTGCGACCGTGGCGCGACAGCGACATCGCCCCGGCGGTCGCCGGTCACGACGAGCACATCGACTACTGGTTCGGTCAGGCCGAGAGCCCCGACGAGGACGGTCTGCGCACCGTCGTGGCGCGGTGGGAGGCCGAGAGCGCGGCCGGGAGCCGGTACAGCTTCGTGGTCGACGTCGACGGCGGGCCGGTGGGCGTGGTCGAGCTGCGGCGGGTCGACGAGCACACCGCCCGGCTGGCGTGGTGGCTGTACGCCGGGCACCGCGGGCGAGGGTTCGCCACGCGCGCGGTGCGGGTGGTCACCGACTGGGCGCTGACGGCGGCGCCGGAGGGCGGCGGCGGGTTCAGCCGGGTGCAGGCCCGGATCGAGCCCGGCAACGAGGCGTCCCTGCGCGTCGCCACCCGCAGCGGCCTGCTCCGCGAGGGCGTCGAGCGCGTCGCGCCCGGCACCGGCGACCGCGCCGAGACCGAGGAGTACGTCGTGCTGGCGCGGCTGGCGAGCGACCCCCCGCTGACCGAGCCCGGCGCGTTCCGCTCGCTCCTCAACTCCTTCCTCCCCCGCAAGCGCGCCATCAGCCAGATGCTGGTGCGCGCCGAGGGTGACGGGGAGCCGCGGGTGCTGGTGTGCCGCCTCACCTACAAGCAGGACTGGGACCTGCCCGGTGGCGTGGTCGAGGTCGGCGAGTCACCGCAGCTGGCGGTGGCGCGCGAGGTCACCGAGGAGCTCGCCCTCGACATCCCGGCCGGCCGGCTCGTCCTGACCGACTGGCTGCCACCGTGGGGTGGCTGGGACGACGCGCTGTGCCTGGTCTTCGACGGCGGCGCGCACCCGGCGTCCATCGTCGAGCGGATCGTGCCGCAGGCGCGCGAGATCCGCGAGGCGGCGTTCCTGACCCCCGACGAGGTCGTCGAGCGCTGTGCCGACTTCACCGCCCGCCGGATCCAGGCCGCGCTGGCCAACGTCAGCACCGGCGGACCGGCGTACACGGAGTCGGGGCGGGGTCAGGCCTGAGTCCGCGAGCGCTCGAGCTCGTAGGCCGGCCCGCGCTCGTCGGGCAGGAGGTCGCGCACCAGGGCGGTGGCACCGGCCACCGCGACCGGCATCATCAGCACGCCGCCGAACGGCACCAGGAAGCAGGCCTGGGTGGCCATGCCGAAACCGTGCAGCACCCGACGGCGCTGCTCCAGCAGACGCTTCTGGCTCGGCTTGTCGAACCCGCGGGCATGGAGGGGGTCCTCCACCAGGTCGCGCGCGAGCATCCGGCCGGAGAGCACGACGCCGAGGGAGATCCCGAGCACCGGCCCGACGACCGGGATGAACCCGCTCACCAGCACGAGGACCGAGATGCCCAGACCGACCAGGCTCAGCTTGAGCCCGTCGCGGAACGACTCCCAGAACCCGAGCCCGCTGCCCAGCTTGACCGGACCCAGGAGGTCCTCGGTCGCCCGCCAGATGCGCTCGTAGAACGGCGAGCCGACGGTGAGCGTGAGCCCGGTGAACGTCGCCGTCGACAGGATGAACAGGCCGAAGACGATCGCCAGGCCGAAGAACCATCGCGCCGGGTCGCGGACCGCGCTCGGCCAGTCATCGGCGAACGGCGTCATCCACGCCGTCACCTCGCCCAGGTGGAGCAGCAGGGTGACGAACGCGCCGGCGAGCACCAGGAAGACGATCAGCGCGGGCACCATCCCGAGCAGGAGCAGCCGCGGCCGCTGGCGGATCAACCGCCAGCCACGCCCGAGGTACGCCGCTCCGTCGAGGTAGTCGCGCATCGGTCGACCCGGTCTCAGAAGAGGGCGGAGGCGAGGTTGCGCCGGGCCGCCAGGACCCGCGGGTCGTCGTTGCCGACCGCGGCGAACTGACCGATCAGGTGCTCGCGCGCCCGGTCGCGCTCCTTCTCGGCGGTGACCCGGACCAGCTCCACGAGCCGGGCGAAGGCCTCCTCGACCCGGCCCTCGACGAGGTCGAGGTCGGCAGCCAGGGTCTGGGCGTCGACGTCGGCGGGGCCGGCGTCGGCGGCCGAGCGCGCCGCGGCGGCGTCGACGCCGGCGGTGCGCTGCAGGACCCGCGCCATCGCCAGCCCGGCGGCGGCCTCGGCGTCGGCGGGGTTGGCGTCGACGAGCTTCTGGTACTCCGCGACCGCGGTGTCGATGTCGTCACGGGCCAGGGCGTCCTCGGCGGCGGCGTAGCGCGGGTCGGCCTGCGGCTCGTCGTCGGCACCGGCGGGGGCCGCCGCGGCCCGCGGCTGGTGCCGGTCGGTGACGCCCTGGGCGGTGAGCTGCTGCCCGAGCTGGTTGAGCAGGGCGCTGAGCTCGTCACCGGGGACGACGCCCGGGATGGGCTGGGTGACCGGGCGGCCGTCGAGCAGCACGAGCAGCACCGGCACCTGGCTGATCTGCAGCGCCTGCGCGACCTCCGGGGCGGTGTCGAGGTCGACGAGGCCGGCCAGGAAGCGGCCCTCGTACTGCTCGACGAGCCGGGCGACGTCGGCGGCGTACGTCGCGCTCTCGGGCGAGCGCGAGGTCGAGTAGACGACCATCAGGACCGGCGCGGTCATCGAGGCCTCGACGACCTGCTGCATCGACTGCGTGTCCACCTGGACCGAGTAGGCCCCGCCGGACGCGGGGGCACCCGCTCCGCCGGCGCCGGCGCCGGGCTGGGCGCTCGGCGGCGGGGTCGCCGGCCGCTTGAGGGCCGAGAGGTCGATCGCGCCACGACGGGTGAACGGTTGCTGCGTCATACCGGCCATCGTAGAGACGGATCGTCGTTCACCCAGCGTTGGCCCACACCGTCGGCGGCCCGTGGCAAGGTGACGGCATGACCACGCTTTCCCGGGCGCGTCGGGTCGCCCTCCCCTCCCTCGTCCTCCCGCTGGTGCTCGGCGCCAGCCTGCTGGCGGCCACGCCCTCCGACGCCGGCCGCGGCCACGGCGGCAACCACGGCGGCCACCACGGCGGCGACCACGGCCACCACGGCGACCGCCCCGTCCGGTTCCAGACGTTCAACGCCTCCCTCAACCGCGCCACCGCGGGCGAGCTCGTCGCCGACCTGTCCACGCGCGACGACCGGCAGGCCGCCGCGGTCGCCGAGATCGTCCAGCGCACCCGGCCCGACGTGCTGCTGCTCAACGAGTTCGACTACGAGCCCGGCAACAAGGCCGTCGACCTGTTCCGGCGCAACTACCTCGAGGTCGGCCAGGGTGGCGCCCGGGCGATCGACTACCCCTACGCCTACGTGGCGCCGTCCAACACCGGTCTGCCGAGCGGGTTCGACCTCGACAACAACGGCTCGGTCGGCGGCGGCAACGACGCGTTCGGGTTCGGCGAGTTCGAGGGCCAGTACGGCATGGCCGTGCTGAGCCGCTACCCGATCGACGTCGACGGCGTGCGCACCTTCCAGCAGTTCCGCTGGGCCGACATGCCCGGATCGCTGCTGCCGACCGACTTCTACTCCGAGGCCGAGCGGCGGGTGCTGCGCCTGTCGAGCAAGTCCCACTGGGACGTCCCGGTCGAGATCGGCCGGCGCACGGTCCACTTCCTCGTCTCCCACCCCACGCCCCCGACCTTCGACGGTCCCGAGGACCGCAACGGCCGCCGCAACCACGACGAGATCCGGCTCTGGGCCGACTACGTCGCCGGTGGGCGCGACGCGCGCTACATCTACGACGACGACGGGCGCTACGGCGGCCTGCCCCGCGACGCCTCGTTCGTGATCGCCGGCGACCAGAACGCCGACCCGCTCGACGGCGACTCGGTCGACGCCGCCATCGACCAGCTGCTCGACCACCCGCGTGTCCAGGACCCGCTGCCCCGGTCGGCCGGTGGCCGCGAGGCGGCCGCCCGCCAGGGCGGCGCCAACGCCGCGCACGAGGGCGACCCCGCGCTCGACACCGCCGACTTCAACGACAACCCCGCCCCGGGCAACCTCCGCGCCGACTACGTCCTGCCCTCGCGCCAGGGCCTGCGGGTGCGCGACGCCGGGATCTTCTGGCCCGTGCCGTCCGACCCGCTCTCGCGCCTGACCGGCGAGTTCCCGTTCCCCTCCTCCGACCACCGGGCGGTCTGGGTCGACCTGCTGGTCCGCCGCTGAGGAGCACTCACCGCTGCCAGCGGGAGACCTGGCCGTCGCGCACCTCGACCTCGGAGGGCGGCCGGGGCCTCGGGTGGTCGCGCAGGTGCGCGAGCACCCGGCTCCGGCCGCGGACCTCGACGCCCCGGTCGGAGAGGACGACGTCGGGGTGCAGCAGCGCCCGGACCTCGCCCCACTCCTGCTGCTCCACGAGGTGCCACAGCCGGGCGGTCGGGGCCGGCAGGTCCGGCAGGTCGTGCAGCATCCGCGGCACGCACATCCGCCACGCGTCGGTGACCAGCTCGCGCATCTCCGCGTCGTCGAGCCGCTCCACCCGGGCGCACACCCACTGGTAGCGCAGGTCGGCGGCGCCCGGCAGGAGGAACGTCTCCGGGTCGGAGGCGACCAGGCCCTCGCGCTCGGCCCTGGGGTAGCCGAACCCCAGCACGGTCTCGTCGCGCGAGAAGGCGGCGAACACGATCTGGCCCACCCGGAGCTTGGCCCGGCCGCGCACCTCGCGCTCGTGGGCCCGGGGCAGCGCCAGGGCCACGCGGCGTACGGCGGCCGGCGTGGTCACCGGTCGAGCAACCGGTCGGCGGCGGCGTACGGGTCGCTCTCGCCCGTCACCACAGCGGCGGCGAGCGCGGCGAGCTCGACGTGGCTGCCGACGTCGGCCCAGCGCGAGCGCAGCACCGCCACCGCGATCGCCTCGATCTCGGCCCGGGCCCGCCGTTCGCGGCGGCGGGTCAGCTCACCGGACTGCTCCGACCAGGCGCGGTGCTCGGCCAGGGCGGCCACCACCGCGTCGACCCCCTCGCCGGTCTGGGCCGTGGTCTTGAGGATCGGGGGCTCCCAGGCACCCTCGCGACGCTCGGCCAGCGCGAGCATCGACCGCAGGTCGCGGGCCACCTGGGCGGCCCCGTCGCGGTCGGCCTTGTTGACGACGTAGAGGTCGCCGACCTCGAGGATGCCGGCCTTGGCGGCCTGGATGCCGTCGCCCATGCCGGGCGCGAGCAGCACCACCGTGGTGTCGGCGAGCCCGGCGACCTCGACCTCGCTCTGCCCGACCCCGACGGTCTCGACCAGGACGACGTCGAACCCGGCCGCGTCGAGCACCCGCATCGCCTGGGGCGTCGACCACGACAGGCCGCCGAGGTGCCCGCGGGCCGCCATCGACCGGATGTAGACGCCGTCGTCGGTGGCGTGGTCGCCCATCCGGACCCGGTCGCCGAGCAGCGCCCCGCCGGAGAACGGCGAGGACGGGTCGACGGCGATCACGCCGACGGTGCGTCCGGCCGTGCGCAGGGCGCGGATCAGCGCGTCGGTCGAGGTGGACTTGCCGACGCCGGGGGCGCCGGTGATGCCGACCACCTGGGCGCGCCCGGTGTGCGGCGCCAGCGCCGCGGTGACCTCGCGCAGCGCCGGCGACTCGTCCTCGACGAGCGAGATCAGCCGCGCGACGGCCCGGGACTCGCCGTCCCGGGCCCGCGCGACGAGGTCGGGTACGTCGACCCGGCGGCGGTCAGTCCTTCGGGACACGGACGATCAGGGCGTCGCCCTGGCCGCCACCACCGCAGAGCGCGGCCGCGCCGACACCGCCGCCACGGCGCTTGAGCTCGAGCGCGAGGTGCAGCACGACACGGGTGCCGGACATGCCGACCGGGTGACCCAGGGCGATCGCGCCGCCGTTGACGTTGACCTTCTCGTCGGGCAGGCCGAGCTCGCGGGCCGAGGAGATGCCGACCGCCGCGAAGGCCTCGTTGAACTCGACCAGGTCGAGGTCGGTGGGCTCGATGCCCTCCTTGCGGCACGCGAGGGCGGTGGCGTTGGCCGGCTGCAGCTGCAGGGAGGAGTCGGGGCCGGCGACCATGCCGTGGGCACCGATCTCGCAGAGGTAGTCCAGGCCGAGCTCGTCGGCCTTGGCCTTGCTCATCACCACGACGGCGGCGGCGCCGTCGGAGATCTGCGACGACGAGCCCGCGGTGACGGTGCCGGTCTTGGAGAAGGCCGGGCGCAGGGCGGCCAGGGACTCGGCGGTGGTGTCGCCGCGGACGCCCTCGTCCTGGCTGACGACGACCGGGTCACCCTTGCGCTGCGGGATCGAGACCGGGACGACCTCGTCGTCGAAGACGCCGTTCTTCCACGCCGCGGCGGCCTTGGCGTGCGACTGGGCCGCGAAGTGGTCCTGCTCCTCGCGGGTCAGGTTGGCACCGGCGGCGTTGATCTCCTCGGTGAGGACGCCCATGGCCTGCTGGGTCACCTGGTCGAACAGCGCGTCGTAGGCCATCGAGTCGACGAGCTTGGTGTCGCCGAACTTGGTGCCCTCGCGCGAGCCCATCAGCAGGTGCGGGGCGTTGGTCATCGACTCCATGCCGCCGGCCACGACGATCTCGCACTCGCCGGCGCGGATGAGCTGGTCGGCCATCGCGATGGAGGTGAGGCCCGAGAGGCAGACCTTGTTGACGGTGATCGACGGGACGTCCATCGGGACACCGCCGGCCACCGCCGCCTCGCGCGCCGGGTTCTGGCCGGCCCCGGCCAGGATGACCTGGCCCATGATCACGTAGTCGATCTGGTCGCCCGAGACGCCGGCCTTCTCCAGGGCGCCCTTGATGGCCACACCCCCGAGGTCGACGGCCCGTTGGCTCTTGAGCCCGCCGAGCAGGCGGCCGATCGGGGTGCGCGCACCGGCGACGATGACGGATCCGGACATGGGTGTGCCTCCGCTGGCTGAGGGGTGGGTCTTCCGGCAGGTTACCGATCATTCACCTCGCCCGCCGTGAGTCAAGCGTCACATCGACCGCGGTCCCGGGCGCAGCACAATGACCGCCATGACCCTGGAGATCCCCGAGCACCTGTTCACCGCCATCGACCACGTCGGGATGGCGGTCCCCGACCTCGACGAGGCGATCGCGTTCTACCGCGACACGTTCGGGATGAGGCTGGCGCACGAGGAGGTCAACGAGGAGCAGGGCGTCCGCGAGGCGATGATGGCCGTCGGCGACTCCGGCTCCCACGTCCAGCTCCTCGCCCCGCTCTCCGAGGACTCGACGATCGCGAAGTTCATCGGCCGCAACGGCCCCGGCTGCCAGCAGGTCGCCTACCGCGTCACCGACGTCGAGCAGGCCAGCGCCGTGCTCCGCGAGCGCGGCGTCCGCCTGCTGTACGACGCCCCCCGCCGCGGCACCTCCGACTCGCGCATCAACTTCGTCCACCCCAAGGACGCCGGCGGCGTGCTGGTCGAGCTGGTCGAGCCGGCCGCCACCCACGGCTGAGGTCCCTCAGGTCAGCCGCGCCACGAGGTCGGCCACGACCTCGCCGCGGACGACGTCGACCACGACGACGTGGTCGCCCGAGAACGCCGTGACGAGGTCGCCGTGGCGGCGGAGGCGGTAGGGCGCCGCCCCGGCGGGCGTGACCAGCACGGCCGAGGGACGCTCGTCCGGTCGGGCGTGCAGGTGCACCCGCGTACCGCCATCGGGGGTCCCGGTCACCGTCACCGTGCCGGCACCGAGCGGCACCGGGGCGTCGGTGTCGACGTCGGGCGGCTCGTACGGCGTGCCCCGGCTGCGCAAGATGCGGCTCGGCAGCTCCCAGCGCCACTCCTCGAGCCCCGCACGCGTCCCCAGGACCACGGTCAACCCCCCGGCGTGCCGCACGCCGTGCTGGACGACCACCGGTTCCTGGGCGAGCTCGACCCAGGTGACCCGCCAGCCGCCCGCGCCGGCCGTCGGGGCCAGCCAGCGGACGGCGTCGCGCCCGAGCTCGACGACCTCGCGCCCGTCGTAGCTGTCGAGCAGGGCGCCGCCGAGGCGGAGCGGGGCCAGGGCGCGGGGCGGCCCCAGCGGCAGGTCGACCTCGAAGACCGTCGCCACGCCCTGGCGGTCGGTGACCAGCAGCACCCGGGTGCCGTGGTCGGCCACGACGACCCGCTCGGCGGGCACGTCCCACCGCGCCCAGCGGCGGCCGTCGCGCCGCAGCAGCCGCACCCCCGCGTCCCCGAGCGCCACCAGCACGTCGCCGCCGGTGCCGATCGCGACGGCGTCGGTGATCGAGGTGTCCCCCGAGCCTCGCCGGTGCACCTCCACGTGCTGGCCGTCGGCGGGGCGTCGCAGGGGGTGCGGGAGGTCGGCGACCACCAGCGGGTCCGCCCGCGCCCGGTAGCCGCGCAGCAGTCGCTGGGTCTCGGCGTGTGGCATCCCCAGGTCGCCGCGGACGAGTGCGAGCGACGCCGCGGTGGCGAGCTCGCGGTCGAGCGGCCCCGCGGCCGCCCGCCGGGCGGCAAGGGTCCGGACGAAGGTGGCGAGCGCGAGCGACGGGCCGCCGGCGGTCAGGGTCCGCGCGGACCGCACGACGTCGTCGTCGGCGCCGGCCTCGAGCGCGTGGGCGAGCGCGTGCCCGGCGGCGGCACCGCCGAGCGCGAGCCCGGTCGCCAGGTCGCGGGCGACGAGCGGCCACAGCCCACGGTCGGGCCAGGCGGCGTCGACGGCGCCGACGTGGTCGCCGTCCTGCTGCCGGTCGGCCACCCAGGCGCGGCGCAGCGAGCGCGCCAGGTCGGGGTCGGTGCCGCCGAGCAGGTCGACGGCCTGGGCGAACGCACCGGTACGACGGGCGTGCTCGACGGCGCGCTCCCGCTCCCCCGCCCGCCACCACAGGCGCACGACCAGCGCCGCCTCCATCCGGCGACCCTCCGCCACCTCGGCCGCGAGCCGGGCGTGGCCGTGCCGCTCCAGGAGCTCGACGGCGGCCAGCGGCCGGCCCATCAGGTCGCAGAGCACGTACGCCGCCCGCAGCACCTCGCCGCGGCGCTCGAGCTCGGCGGCCGCGGCGGCGTACAGCTCGCGCAGGTGCTGCTCGACGGTGGGACCGAAGCCGAGGCCGATGCCGCCCCCACCCGGGCTCGTCGACGGTGCTTCGGTGGAGCCCCGGCGCGACGGCATCCGCAGCGACAGCGCCCCGCCCAGCCCGCCGAGGCCGATCGCGGTCGCCAGCGCCTCGTCGAAGTCGCGGCGCTCGAAGGCGCTGGTGAGCCGCTGCAGGTAGGCCGCGTGGCGGCGTCCGAGCACCCGGACGGCGGGCGTGCGCGCCAGGGCCCGGGCCAGCAGGGAGGAGCGGGCCGGCACCATCTCGGTCGGGACGCCGCGGGCCGCACGCCGTACCCCGGCCGCGCGACCCAGGTCGGGCACGACGACCGGCGTCGTCGCGGGGGCGACGACCGGGGGCGGCGGGGCCGGTGCCTGGACGACGGCGAGCCGGCGCACGTCCGGCGGGCACCACGCGGCGAGGTCGGCCTCGGCCAGGGACGCCGGGTCGAGCGACGTCCACCCGCCCGGACCGGGCACCTCGACGAGGGCGCCCTCGCCGGCGCGGAGCGGGAGGCCGGGCCCGCGCTCGGCGCGCACGGCCACCGGCTCGGGCAGCAGCAGCACCAGGCGGCGACCGAGCGCGAGCAGCCGGGCGCCGTCCTGCCAGTGCTCCTCGACCCGGGCGCTCACGTCGGCGGCGGTCTCGGGGTCGAGCACGAACCCGACCGCGTCGAGGCGTCCCCGGAAGCCGTCACTCATCCGCCGAGCCCCACCCGGACGAGCTGCTCACCGGTGCCGAGGTCGCCGACCTCGACCGCGGTGGCGGTGGTGCGGACGATCCAGGGACGCAGCGGGTGGAGCGAGCACGTCCCCTCCTCCCCCGACCACGCCGTGAGCGCGCGGTCGACGTCGGGGCCCACCAGGCGCAGCAGGCGACCGGCGCCGGCGCGCGACCGCGTCACCAGGCACGGCCCCGCCTCGGGCAGCACCACCACCCCGAGCACGCCGTGCCCGTCGGCCACGTCGACCTCGTGCCCGGCCGGGCCGTTCTGCAGCCGCCAGCGGCCGTCGCCCAGGCGCAGGGCCTCCCAGCCCTCCGGTCCCAGCAGGGCGCCGGAGCGCGTCTGGATCCGGGGCTGGTCGAGCTGGCCGGACGGGGCGACGTCGCCCCACGGCCGGTGCACGGTGTGCTGGTCGTCGACCACCCACCACCCCGACGGCAGGTCGACGACCAGCGACCGGGCCCAGAGGAACAACCGGCGCACGGGGCCGGCGACCACGGCGGCGACGTCGTCGGGCGCCAGTCCCAGGGCCGTCGTGGTGGTCTCGACGCCGTCGATCGCGCCCAGGTCTCGTCCGACCACGTGCGGCCACACCCGGGGTGCCGTCGGTGACCAGTGCGACCGTACGGCGTCCGAGCACCGCCGCCGCGAGCACCTGCCCCGGCACCACGTAGCGCTTGGGCCGGGTGGCCCCGCCGTGCTCGGGGACCACCATCCGCACCAGCACGTCGGGCCGCTCGCCGTGCCACAGCAGCGCCGGAGCGGCCGAGCTGAACGCCGCGCCGTGACCGGGCGCAGGGGTGAGGTCGACGGCCTGCGCACCGCGACGCGCGAGCAGGCCCTCGCCCCGTAGCGCCGCGATCGCGATCCCGCTCGGCGGCAGCTCGACGCTCGCCGTCGCCCCGGCCACGTGCAGCTCGACGCGGGCAGCCCGCTCGTCGGCCCAGTCCGCGACGGTGCTGGTCAGCACGCGCCGGTGCCCGCCGGCGGCCGCCGCCAGGGTGGGCCCGCCGACCACCCACGCCTGGTCGACCCGGTCGAGCCCCTCGAGGTACGCCGTCACGACGGCCGGGTCGACCCGGTGCGGGCTGCGCCACTGCAGCCACCGCGGCACCAGCACCTCGAGCGGGCCGTCGGCCCGGGCCCCCGAGCACGCGTCGACCAGCGTCAGCCCGGAGCCCAGGTCGCTGGCCCGGCGGTGCAGCACCACGAGCGCCGCGAGCTGGACGAGGCGGCCGGCGCCGAGCTGCTCGGGGCCGGGGTCGACCAGCGCGAGCACCGAGCCCGTCGGCGACGGCTCCCGCCGTGCCAGGTGGGAGTAGCGCAGCTCGCCGGCGGCCGCGCGGCGCAGGAACTCCAGCGGCACCTCGTCGGCCACCAGCCACTCCTCGGCGAGCAGCCGCTCGGGGTGCCCGCGCGAGGTGGTGCCGTCGTAGCCTTCGGGCTCGCCGGTGGCCTCGGCGTGCGTGTCGAGCCGGCGGACCAGCTCGTCGACCCGGTGGACCAGCGGCCCGAGCGCCACCGCCAGCCCGGCGTCGAGGGCCGCGAGCGCCTCCGACCACGGCGCGAGGGAGGCGGGGAGCCGGCTCACGGCCGGGACGCCCACTGCTCGAGCAGGACCGGGTCGGCGGTGGCCTCCGGGTTCGGGCACGCGGCGGTGACCTCCGGCGTCAGCACGACCAGCACGGGCGCGCCGGCGCGCTGCTGCACGGCGCGGCGCACCAGGTCGACCGGCGCCGCCGGCGCGTGGGTCGTCGAGACCAGCGCGCCGCCGTCGAGGCCGAGGTAGCCGACGCCGGGGACCCAGGGCAGGTCGTCGGCGGCGCCGCCCACCACCAGGACGCCGTCGGCGTCGAGCGCGCAGCGCAGCGCCGCACCGGCGCGGACCCGCTGGGCCGCCGCCACCGCGAGGGCCCGACCGGGGGTCCCGGCGGCCCAGGCCGCGGCGGGCGGCAGCGGGTCGGGGCGGAGCGTCCAGCGCACGTCCCGGTCACGCCCGCAGCAGCGCGGCCAGCCGCTCGCGTCGCGCGCCGAGGTCCTCGGGCAGGTCGGCGGCGGCGAAGCCGGCGTCGACCTCGCGCAGGAGCGCCTCGACCCGGTGCCGGCCGTCGAGGTCGAGCGGCGACGGGTCGGCCGCGAGCAGCGTGTCGGCGTCGCGGACCATCCGGTCGGCGCGCGCCCGGGGACCGCGCGAGAGCAGCTCGGCGGCGTGCGGCACGCCGCGGCTCGACGCCGTGGCGATCAGGTCGCCCAGCACGTCGGTGGCCAGCGCCTGCGCGTCGGCGGTCGGGGCGATCAGCGGCAGCACCCACAGGTCGGCATCGCTGGCCCGGGTCCGCCCGTCCAGGGCGGCCGCGGCGGCGACCAGCCGCTGCACCCGGACCACGCGCCGGTCGCTGAGCGTGACGCCGGCGGCGCGCAGGCGTCGTACGGCGGCGCCCAGCGTGGGCGAGAGGCCGGCGACCTCGACGGTGGGCACGACGGCGTGCAGCACGTCGAGGGCGGGCCGCAGGTCGGCCGTCACCGGCTCCGCCGCCGCCCGGTCCCCGGCCCACCCCGTCTCGAGCAGCTCCTCGAGCCGGGCGTCGGGCACCGGCTCGACGAAGACCCGCACCAGGAAGCGGTCGGCGAAGGCCGCCAGCGACGGGTCCTCGGGCAGCACGTTGCACGCGCCGACGCACACCCGCAACGGGCTGTGCACGACGGTCGCGCCGCGCCGGTAGACCCGCTCGTTGAGCAGGCCCAGGAGCGTGTTGAGGATCGCGGTCGACCCGAGGAAGACCTCGTCGAGGAACGCGACGTCGGCCTCCGGCAGCATGCCGGCGGTCTCGACCTCCACCCGACCCTCCCGCAGCGCTCGCAGGTCGATCGGGCCGAAGATCTCGTGGGGCTCGGTGAACCGTCCGACGAGGTACTCGAAGTAGCGCCCGCCGAGCTCGCGCGCCACCCGCCGGATCGCCTCCGACTTCGCGGTGCCCGGCGGACCGACGACCAGGGCGTGCTCGCCCGCGACGGCGCACAGCACCACGACGTCGGCGAGGACCTCGCGGTCGACCAGCCCGGTGCGGGCGCGCTCGAGCGCCGCTCCGACGGCTTCCGCCGCTGCCGGGACGCCGGTGCCGGGACTCCCGACGCCCGGGAGCACGGGCGGGGGCTCGACCATGCGGCGGAGTCTAGGAGTCCCGGCGTCCGGGCTGCGCCTGAGACCTGCCACACACCAGCCCCGCGACGCGGTTACCCACCGGTATCTTGCGGCCTGGTCCTGCTCGACCCCTGCCGTCCACCTCCAGGAGACTTGATCCCGTGCAGCACATCCTCGACGCCATCCAGGCCGCCGGCGCAGACCCGGCCGGCCCCACCAGCGACGACTTCGCCGCCCTCGACCTGCCGGAGTCCTACCGGGCGGTGACGGTCCACAAGGACGAGGTCGACATGTTCGAGGGCCTCGCGGCCCGCGACAAGGACCCCCGGCGCTCGCTGCACGTCGAGGACGTCGCGCTGCCCGAGCTCGGCCCCGGCGAGGCGTACGTCGCGGTGATGGCCTCGGCGATCAACTACAACACCGTCTGGACCTCGATCTTCGAGCCGGTCTCGACGTTCGGGTTCCTCGAGCGCTACGGCCGGCTCTCCGAGCTCACCAAGCGCCACGACCTGCCCTACCACGTGGTCGGCTCCGACCTGTCCGGCGTCGTGCTGCGCACCGGCCCCGGCGTGACCCGCTGGAAGCCCGGCACCGAGGTCGTGGCCCACTGCCTCTCCGTCGAGCTCGAGGACCCCGACGGCCACGACGACACGATGATGGACCCCCAGCAGCGCATCTGGGGCTTCGAGACCAACTTCGGCGGCCTCGCCCACATCGCCCTGGTCAAGTCCAACCAGCTGCTGCCCAAGCCGAAGCACCTGACCTGGGAGGAGGCCGCCTCCCCCGGCCTGGTCAACGCCACCGCCTACCGCCAGCTCGTCTCCAAGAACGCCGGACAGATGAAGCAGGGCGACAACGTCCTCATCTGGGGCGCCTCCGGCGGCCTCGGCGGCTTCGCGACGCAGTACGCGCTCAACGGCGGCGCCAACCCGATCTGCGTGGTCTCCAACGAGGAGAAGGCGGACATCGTGCGCTCCATGGGCGCGGAGATGATCATCAACCGCTCCGAGGAGAAGTGGCAGTTCTGGAACGAGGAGGGGACCGAGCAGAACCCGAAGGAGTGGCAGCGGCTGGGCAAGAAGATCCGCGAGCTCACCGGCGGCGAGGACATCGACATCGTCTTCGAGCACCCCGGCCGCGAGACCTTCGGCGCCTCGGTCTACGTGACCCGCAAGGGCGGGACCATCACCACCTGCGCCTCCACCACCGGGTTCATGCACGAGTACGACAACCGCTACCTGTGGATGAACCTCAAGCGGATCGTCTCCAGCCACTTCGCCAACTACCGCGAGGCCTTCGAGGCCAACCGCCTCATCGCCCAGGGCAAGATCCACCCGACGCTGTCGCGCACCTACACCCTCGACGAGGTCGGGCAGGCCGCGCTCGACGTCCACCACAACCTGCACCAGGGCAAGGTCGGCGTCCTGTGCCTGGCTCCCGAGGAGGGTCTCGGGGTCCGCGACCACGAGCTGCGGGCGAAGCACCTGGACGCGATCAACCGCTTCCGCGGCGTCTAGGTCGTCGCTCCCGACAACCTCACGGGGCGAAGACGCGTCTCATCGGAGTACGGCGGTCCGGACCGCCGGGTCGGGGTGGGATCGGGGCCGATGATCAGGGAGACTGGCCCCGCTGCCTTCCCTGGCGCTTCCCACCACTCCAGACCCCCAGTGAGGTTCACCGATGAGCGACCGAGGCCTGTCCATCTTCGACGAGGAGCCGGACGAGACCGAGACCTCTGAGGCGTCCCGGACCCCACGCAAGGGGGGCCCGGCCGCCGAGCCCGACAGCCAGCGCACCCAGGTCATCCCGGTCGTCCCGGCCGGCGCCACTGCGGCGCAGGGGCGTCCCACCGCCGCGACCCCCCGCACCCAGCCCGGCCAGCCGGCCCAGCCTCCTGCCCAGCAGGCTCAGCAGGTCCAGCCGCCGGCCCAGCCGGCCCAGCAGGCCCAGCAGGCCCAGCCCGCGCAGCAGGGCCGGCCGGTCCTGCCGCCGGCGCCGGTGGCGTCCGGCCCGGCGACGACCGCGGCCCAGAGCACCTTCCCGGTCGTGCGTCGCAACGGCTACGACCGCGCGGCCGTCGATGCCCGGGTGCGTCAGCTGAGCAGCGAGAAGGCCGGGCTGAGCGCCGGGCTGGCCGACTCCGAGCGCCGTGCGGTCGAGCTCGAGCGGCAGATGGATGCGCTCCGCGAGCAGCTCGCCGAGCAGAAGTCGCCGTCGTACGCCGGTCTCGGCGGTCGCGCCAGCACGATGCTCCGCCTCGCCGAGGAGGAGGCCGACGAGATCCGCGAGGTCGCCCAGCGCGACGCCGCCGAGATCAGGGCCCAGGCCGAGCGCGACGCCAAGGCGATCCGCGCCGAGGCGTCCCGCGAGGTCGAGGACATGAAGGTCGTCCAGATCCGCGAGCTCGACGAGACCCGGTCGCGGCTCGCCGCTGACGCCGAGCAGGAGCGGGCGCTGGCCAAGAGCGAGGCCGCCGACCTGGTCGCGGCCGCCCGGCGCGAGGCCGACCAGGTGCGGCTCGCGGCCCAGCAGGAGACCAGCGAGATGCGTACCGGCGCCACCCGCGAGGTCGAGCAGGCCCGCGCGTCGGCCGACCGGGAGGTGCAGGAGGCCCGCCGTACCCTCGCGGTCGAGAAGGAGCGGCTGGCCCGCGAGGCCACCGACCACCACAACACCGCGGTCGCCGAGACCAAGCGGCTGGTCGAGGAGGCCGAGCGCCGCGCCGAGGCCGCCGAGCAGCGGGCCGCCGAGGCGACCAAGCAGGCCGCGGAGAGCCGGGCCGCGTCGGTCGCCGAGGCCGAGAGCGCGGTGCAGCGCGCCAAGCGCGAGGCCGAGCAGGTCGTCGCCGCCGCCCAGCAGAAGGCCGAGGCGATCTCCTCCAACGCCGACGACGCGGTGGCCCGCGAGATCGCCGCCACCCGTGCCGAGCTCGACCGCCTGGTCAAGCGCCGCGACTCGATCACAGCCCAGCTGGCCTCGCTGCGCGACGTCGTGGCCGGGTTCGCCAGCGACGACGAGCCGGACGACAGCAGCCGTTGAGCGAGGAACCCACGGCGGCCGAGTCCGCCGAGCGCGCCTCGGTGGCAGCGGAGCGGGCCGAGGAGTCCGCAGCCGTCGCCTCGGCCGCCGCCCGGTCCACCGACCCGCACAGCCCCTCGGGGCTGGGCGGGTCGTCGGGGTCGGCGGCCCGCGACAGCGACGACTTCGGCACCCCGGGCGCACCGTTCGAGAAGCGCAACCCGTTCTACCTCGGCTTCGTCGGGGGCCTCGGCGCGCTGACCGCGTGGTTCCTCTTCCAGGCGATCACCGGCATCGGCTCGGTGCTGCTGCTGGTGATCGTCGCGCTGTTCCTCGCCGCCGGCCTCAACCCGGCGGTGGAGCTCCTCGAACGACGTGGCCTGACCCGGGCGTGGGCCTGCACCTTCGTAATCGTCGCGTTCCTGGCCGCCGTGGCGCTGTTCCTGGTGGCGCTGGTGCCGGTCATCACCGACCAGGTGCGGTCGTTGAGCGACCGGGTGCCCGGCTGGCTCGACGACCTCGAGCGCAACAGGCGCGTCCAGGAGCTCGACCAGAACTACGACGTCATCGACAAGGTCAAGGACTACGTCGCCAACGGTGACTTCGTCTCGGGCATCTTCGGTGGCGCCGTGGGTGTCGGCCTGCGGGTGCTCTCGGCGCTGTTCAACGCCTTCATCGTCATCGTCCTGACGCTGTACTTCCTCGCCTCGCTCCAGCAGACCAAGAACGCGCTCTACCGGCTCGCCCCGGCGTCGCGTCGCGAACGGGTGACCCTGCTGGGCAACCGGGTGATCCGGCTCATCGGCGGCTACGTCTCGGGGGCCTTCATCGTCGCGATGTGCGCCGGGATCACCTCGTTGATCTTCCTGTTCGTCATCGGTCTCGGCGAGTACGCCGTCGCCCTGGCGTTCGTGGTCGCCCTGCTCGACGTGATCCCGATGATCGGCGCCACCATCGGCGCCGTCGTCGTCACCGCGATCGCGTTCGCCACCGACGTCAACGCCGGCATCGCCTGCGTCGTCTTCTACGTGATCTACCAGCAGGTCGAGAACTACGTGATCTACCCGCGGGTGATGAAGCGGTCGGTCGACGTCCCGGGCGCGGTCACCGTGATCGCCGCCCTGATCGGCACCGCCCTGCTCGGCATCGTCGGCGCCCTCCTCGCCATCCCTACCGCCGCCGCCCTCCTGCTCATCTCGCGCGAGGTCTTCGTCAAGCGCCAGGACCAGCGCTGACCGCGGGGACGCCCGACGCTGGTCGAGCCGCGGGGACGAGGTCACCGCGAGTCGAGACCCCCGCAGGGTAGGCACCTCACCGGGTCTCGACTCGGGCTCGCTGGCGCTCGCCCGGCTCGACCAGCGTCAGCCCTGCGGCCCGATGAACCCGAACGACGGATCCCCCGACACCACGGCACCCACCCCGCCGACGACCCACGGCTCGGTCATCGCCGGGGTCAGCCGGGTGGTCTCCAGCTCCCACACCTGGGTCGCGTCGACGGCGATGCCGGCACAGAAGTCGACGGGGTTCACCGCGTCCTGGCGGAGCACACCCCCGTCGGCGTCGAGGACCTCGAGGACGACCGCGCCGTAGAACTGGTAGTCGACCGCCGGGCACTGGTCGGTGGGAGGGTCCCCCGCCGCGACCGCGGCGAGGTAGTCCGACAGCGCGCGGCGACCGAGGTCGGCGGCGTAGGTGAGCTCCCACGGACCGACGGACGTCTCCTCGGACACCAACCGGTAGGCGCACACCCGCAGCGTCACCGGCTCGGCGTCGGGGTCCGCGGCGCGGTCGTGCCCGATCGGCCCGGATCGGTCGACCTCCGACAGGCACCGCTCTCCCCCGGTGACCGAGTCGAGGATCCGGCGGCGCAGCGCGGGGTCGGTGCTGGCGACGGTGACGGTGGTGCCGTCGCGCTCGACGGTCTCCTGCACCAGCCCGTTGTCGAGCTCGACGGTCCCCGGGGCCACGGCCGCGCCGAGCCAGACGTAGTCGGTGGCCGGGAGGTCGGGGCGGTTGTCGGGGTAGGGCACGCACACGTCGGTGTGGCTGATCGGCCGGCCGACGTAGGGCATCGCCGACTCCTCCGCGGGCCCGACCGGCATGCCCGCGGCGTCGAGCGCCGCACCGGGGAAGCACGTCAGCGCGTTGCCGACCGTGCCCTGCGGCGCCGAGCCGTAGCCCCAGTCGGCCGGCACCTCGACCTGCAGGTCGCGCCAGTGCTCGGTGCGGACCTCGGACGTGGACGGGGTCGTGGACAGCGACTCGGCCGCCCGGTCGCCCCGGCCGTCGTCGTCATCGGCCACGACGGCGGTACCCGCAGCCACCACGACCACCGCGGCCGCGGCGGCACCCACCACCCACGTCGTACGCCGTCCGCGTGCGGCCCGGCGCGCCCGCCCGACGAGGGCGGGGTCCACCTCCGCCCGGTCGGCCCGGTGCTCCAGCCCGGCCCGCAGCGCGCGCTCGAGCTCGTCGTCGTCCATCACGCGTCCTCCTCGGTCCCGGTCAGCTCGCGGCGGAGCGCCGCGAGCCCGCGGTGGACGTGGGAGCGCACGGTGGCCTCGGCGAGGTCGAGGACCCGCGCGATCTCGGCGTAGTCGAGGTCCTCGTAGAACCGCAGCACCACCGCCGCCCGCTGCTGGGTCGGCAGGGCCGCGCACACCCGCCACACGGCGTCGTCGCGGGCCACGCCGTCGGCCGGGTCGGCGGTCGGCAGGTCACGAGGCTCGGCGACGCTGAGCTCGCGGCGTCCGCTGCGTCGCCACGCCGAGACGTGGGCGTTGACGACCATCCGGCGCACGTAGGCGTCGGGGTCGTCGGTCCGGCTCACCCGGCCCCACCGTGCGCAGGCCTGGGTCAGCGCCGTCTGCACCGCGTCGTCGGCGGCGTCCTGCGACCCCGTGACGAGGTAGGCGAAGCGCACCAGCCGCGGCAGGCGGGCCTCGGCCCAGGCGTCGAACGACGGCGCGTCGGCTCCGCGTCGCCACGTCGGCCGCTCGGTCACTCCCGCATCCACGCACGACTCACGCCGCCGGGGCGGCTCGTGTTGCACGTGGCGGACGAGTTTTTCCGGATCAGACCTCGGGTCAGACCTTGAGCTCGGGCTCCGCGGCCGCGACGTCGCGCTCGCCGAGCTTGACGCCGATCACGCCGACGATGATGAGCAGGCCGCCGAGGAGCTGCACCAGGGCCGGCAGCTGGTCGAGCAGCAGCCACGCCCACAGCACCCCGGCCACGACCTCGCTCAGCGCGACGAACGACGCCAGCCGCGACCCCAGCCGGCGGGCGGCGGCGATGCCGGTGGTGTAGGCGACGGCGGCCGTGACCAGGCCGAGCAGGACCATCGGCGTCCACCAGGCGACGTCGACACCGGCGTAGGCCACGTCGACGGAGGCGGCGCGCATCGGGAGCAGGCCCACGAGCCCCAGCAGGCCGAGGACGGCGGCACCGACGACGAGGCCACCGGCAGCCAGCGACAGGGGCGGGAGGCCGGTGGAGTCGTCGCCGTTGATGATGAAGTACGTCGCGCAGCCGACCATCGCGCCGAGCGCCCAGAGCACGCCGGCGGTGCTGAGGTCGGCGCCGGAGACCAGGTCGAGCACGAGCACCAGGCCGAGCGCACACACCGCGGCGCCGCCGAGGGTGACCGGGCCGGGCCGCTGGCCGTGCCGCAGCCAGAACCAGACGACGACCGCGGCGGGGGCGGTGTACTCGATGAGCAGCGCCGGGCCGACCTGCATGTGCCCGACCGCGGAGAAGTAGCAGAACTGGGCGCCGGCGACGGCGAGGACGCCGTACAGCCCGATCAGGCCGGCGTTGTCGCGGACCAGCGACCACCGACCGCGGAGCGCGCGCACGCCGAACGGGACGACGACGAGCGCGCCGACCGCGATCCGCACCAGCACCACGGCCCCCGCGCTCCAGCCGGCGTCGAGCAGCGGCTTGGCCAGCGCGCCGGACAGACCGAAGGCGATGGCGGAGGTGAGGGCCAGCGCGAGGCCGGGGGTCGCGGAGGCGCGGCGGGCGGTGGCCGCGTCATCGGTCAACGTCGTCATGACCCATGACGCTACGGACGGTGCGGTAATCTGTCAACGTGGTATTCGCTCATGACGTCGAGATCGCGCTGCAGTCCGCGACCGTGCTGGCCAACAGCGCGCTCGAGCCCGAGACGATGACCACGGTCGAGGAGTTGTCGGCGTTCTTCAGCGAGTTCTCCTACTCCGGGCGCCACGACGTCGACGAGGCCGAGCTGCGCGGCGTCCTCGCCCTGCGTGCCGAGCTGCGCGAGCTGCTGACGGCCTCGCGGGATGACGCCGTGGTGCTGATCAACCGGATGCTCGCCGAGGAGAACGCCCTGCCCCAGCTGGTGCGCCACGACGCGTTCGACTGGCACCTGCACGCCATCGACACCGACGCCCCGCTGCCGGCCCGGATCCGCGTCGAGACGGCGATGGCGATGATCGACGTCGTCCGGGCCGACGAGATGTCGCGGCTCGGGGTGTGCGCCGACGACGAGTGCGAGGGGCTCGTCCTCGACCTCTCGCGCAACCGGTCGCGGCGCTTCTGCTCCACGGCCTGCGGCAACCGCAACGCCGTCGCCGCCTACCGCGCCCGCCAGGCCACGGGCTGACCCTGCTGGGTGAGCCGCCCGGCCGTCGTGCTCGGCACGATCGACACGTGCCGATTCCTGTGGGAAGCGCCTGGCCCGACGTCGTCGACGACCGCCTCGTGGTGGACGGGCGCCCGATCCGGGTGCTCCGCGCCCTCGGGCGCCACGGCCCCGGCGTCGGCGAGCCGCAGCTGCTCGTGCACGGCCTGGGCGGCTCGGCCGTCACGTGGGTCGAGGTGATGGAGGGTCTCGCGGCGCGCGGCCCCGTCGTCGCCCTCGACCTGCCCGGCTTCGGCGGTACGCCGCCCACACCCGGTGAGCGGTTGACGATCGACGCCTACGCCGACCTGGTGGTCGCGGTGGCCGACGCGCTCGGCTGGGAGCGGTTCTCGCTGCACGGCAACTCCATGGGCGGTCTGGTCTCGACGCTGGTCGCCTCCGCCCACCCCGACCGGGTCGAGCGACTGGTGCTGGTCTCCCCCGCGCTGCCGCCCCGGTCGCCGCTGCGCCTGCTCGTGCCCGCGCGCGCCACCCTCACCGGGATGACCCCCATCGCGGTGTCCGCGGGCTCGGCGGCCGCGCTCGGCCTGCTCGGGGCCGTGCCCGAGGCGTTCGACCGACGACGCCAGCGCGCCCTGCTGGGCCTGATCTTCGGTTCGCCCGACGAGGTCAACCCGGACCTGCTCGACCTGATGGCCCGCGAGTACGGCGAGACCCAGACCGGCGCCGACGCCGACGACCGTCGCCGTGCCCTGCTCGCCGCCCTCCGCTCGATCACCCTGTCCTGGGTCGATCCCCGCCGGGTCTGGCGCGCCATCGACGCGGTCGAGGCGCCGACGATGGTCCTCGGCGGCACCGTCGACGCCCTGGTGCCCGCGCGGGTCCTGCGGCAGGTGCTGGCGCGGCGTACCGACTGGGTGGGCCACGTGCTCGACGACCGCCGGCACGCCCTGATGATGGAGAGCCCCGCGGAGTACCTCGACCTCGTCGACCGCTGGTACGCCGACCGCTCGGTCGCCTGATCTCACCCCCGCAGGTGTCCGGGTCGGCGGTCTCGCTCGACTAGACAGGACGCATGGCAAACGAGCTGGACCAGGACCACATCACCGCTGTGCAGGCCGTCGTCGACCGCGTGACCTCGTGGCAGGACGGCGCCACCGAGGGCACCGTCGAGGCCGAGGTGCGCAAGGGGCTCGACGAGGTCGGCGTGACCCTCGACGACGGCCAGATCATCCAGCTGGTCGGCGCGATCGAGGCCCAGCAGGGCCAGACCGACGCCGGTGAGGTCCTGGGCTGACGCCCCTGCCCCTCAGCAGAACCGCGGCGTGTACGACGGCCTGAGGCCGAGGTCGCGGAGCACGACCGGGTGCGTGTCGCCGTACCTCGCGCACGCCCGCCGGAAGTCGACGCGGCGGTACTCGACCATCACCACCTGGCTGCCGTAGCTGCGCACGTAGCGGCTGCACTCGCGGAACTGCGCGCACGACTCGGTGACCGCGAAGTCGAACCCGATCCGGGTGCCGTCGTAGCCCGCGAGGTTCTTCTGCCCGACCGCCAGGCCGGCGCGGTGGCCGGCGCGCACGAGCAGACGGGCGAAGGCGAGCGTGTCGGCACGGTCGATCAGCCGCCCCGACCGCGTGTAGGAGTCGAGGTTGTCGAGCTCGACGGCCTGGAAGCCGTCACTCGCGCAGCCGGCGACCCACCTGCCCACGATCCGCGCGAGCCGCTGCCGCTTCGCCGGCGTGCGGAGGTCGAGCAACCACTCGCCCCAGTTCTCGTCGACCACGGGCCGGCCGTCCTTCTTCAGCACCAGGTCCCACCGCTGCCGCCAGAACCGCTTCTGGTTCGGCTGGGTCTGGAACCCGTTGACGTAGCAGATGTTGTAGGCCCCGTCGACGGCGCGCGCGGCGCGGTCGCGCACCACGATCCCGACGCCGGCCGGCACGTCGTCCTCCCCGCCGAGCTGGTAGTCGGCGTGGGTGCCGGTGGGGATCGGCTGCACCCGGGCGTGAGCCGGGGCCGGCCAGAGGAGGGGGAGGCCGACGACGGCCACGAGTAGCAGGAGGACGAGTCGGCGCACGCAGACACCGTACGTCGCGCCCCTCGTGGCACGATGCCCGCGTGACTGCGGAGGGCGCCCCGCCCGGGAGCCGGCGCGGGCGGCCGGGCTACGACCAGGAGACCGTGCTGCGCCGGGCGGTCGACCTGTTCAACGAGCGCGGGTACGACGCCACCAGCATCGCCGACCTCGCCCGCGACCTCGGCGTCACCAAGTCGGCGATCTTCCACCACGTGGCGAGCAAGGAGGACCTGCTCGCGGCGGCCCTGGACGAGGCCCTCGACGGCCTGACGTCGGCGATCGACGCCGCGGCCGACTCGCACGGCGAGGTCAGCGCCTACGAACGGCTGCGGGCCACCGTGGCCGAGTCGGTGCGCATCCTGGCCGCGCACCTGCCGGCGGTCACCCTGCTGCTGCGGGTGCGCGGCAACAGCCCGGTGGAGCTGGCCGCCCTGGCGCGGCGCCGGGTGATCGACGAGAAGCTCGCAGGCCTGGTGCGAGACGCGGCGCGCGAGGGGCACCTGCGCCCCGACCTCGACCCCGAGGTCGTGAGCCGGCTGCTGTTCGGCACCGTCAACTCGCTGATCGAGTGGTACCGCCCCGGCGGTCCGGTGAGCGTCGACCGGCTCGCCGAGACCGTCACGGCGATGCTGTTCGACGGCCTGCGCGCCACGGACTGATCCCGGCCGTCCTTGTACTCGAACATGTGATCGAGTAGACCGCGGTGTGCCCGTACGGCGCCCACTACCTCCGCGACCGTGGCGGCACGTCGGTGGTCACCCAGCGCTGAGGGCGCAGACCCTGCCCCGGCTCACGGGCCGTCGTAGGCTCCGCGCGTGGACCTCAGCAGCGTCGACCTCGTGTTGCTCTCCTTCGGCCTCGCGCTCCTGGTGGTGCTGCTCGTCCAGACCCAGCGCCTGGCCAACCTCCAGGCCCGCGTCAAGCGCCTCGAGCGCGCCGTCGACCCGCCGTCACCGCCAGAGGTCTCCGGCCTGTCACCCGACGTGGAGCAGGAGGTCCTCCGGCTCGTCCTGGCCGGCAAGAAGATCCAGGCGATCAAGGTGGTGCGCCAACGCACGGGCCTCGACCTCCAGTCGGCCAAGGACCTCGTCGAGCGGTTCTGAGTGCCCGCCTAGAGCTCACACCCGTCCGGCGCGCACGCCACCCAGAACCCGCCGATCACGGCGACGCCGACCAGCAGTGCGAGCAGACCCGCCCAGGCGAGCGCCGGGTTGCGAGCGGCCAGGCCGGCGGGCGCACACGCCAGCCCGGTGCCGACGAGCAGGAGGGCGGTGAGCGAGACCAGGGTCACCGGACCAGCATACTTGAACGCGTTCAAAGTCGCGGGGCTACGCACCCAGGAGCCGCCGCGTCCGGTCGTCGGCGGGCACGAAGGTCTCGAGGTGCAGGCCGCTCAGGGTGACGTCGGAGGCGCTCTCGACCTGGCTGGTGACGCTGAACAGCCGGAGCACGTCGTCCCCCGCCTCCACCTCCAGCGGGACGACCGGGTCGACCTGCGCCCGGACGGACGGCGCGTCGGGGACCGGGTAGCCGACCACCTCGTCCCGGAGCGAGACCAGCGCGGCGTCGCGCCCGGTGCGGGTGATGCGCTGCTCGAGCTGGTGGAGCAGGTGCGCGCGCCAGGTGGGCAGGTTGCGGGTGCGCGGCGCGAGTCCTCGCGGGTGCAGGCAGAGCCGGATCACGTTGATCGGCGGGTCGAGCAGGCTCGGGTCGCACCCGGCGAGCAGCGCGTCGACCGGCGCGTTGGCGTCGACGACGTCCCAGTGGTCGTCGAGGAGCAGGGCCGGGTACGGCGCGTGGGCGTCGAGCAGGGACCGCAGCCCGGCCAGCACCGGCGCGATGGCCTCGTCGTCGATGGCGCGGTGGGGGTAGCGGGGCGCGAAGCCGCCGGCGAGGAGCAGCCGGTTCTGGTCGGCCAGGGGCACCTGCATCACCTCGGCCAGCCGGACGATCATCTCCGGCGTCGGCCGGGACCGGCCGTTCTCGACGAAGCTCACGTGCCGGGTGCTCACCTCCGCCTGGCTGGCCAGCGCGAGCTGGCTGAGGGAGCGCAGCTCGCGCCAGCGGCGCAGCTCGTCGCCGACCGAGGGCGACGTCACCGTCGAGGTCATGCTCCGAGGGTAGGGAGCCGGCAGCGGGGCGGCCATGACCTCGCAGGTAATCGACCGGCACGCCGGACCCCGGCCAGTCTCCGGGTGCAACCCGTCCGAGCAAGGGAGACACCATGAACGAGATCGCCAGTCGCTACCTCGACACCTGGAACGCCACCGACGAGTCGGCTCGCGCCGGACTCCTCGCCACCCACTGGTCCGAGGACTGCGTGTACGTCGACCCGCTCGCCGAGGTCCGCGGCCGCGAGGCCGTCGGGGCGACGGTCCAGGCCGTGCACGCGCAGTTCCCGGGCTTCGTGTTCACGCTGGTGGGGGACGTCGACGCCCACCACCAGCAGGCCCGCTTCCAGTGGGGGCTGGGCCCGGCCGGTGAGGAGCCGGTCGTCATCGGCTTCGACGTCGTGGTGGTCGACGCCGACCAGCGCATCCGCGACGTCCGGGGCTTCCTCGACCGGGTGCCCGGCTGACGCCGCCTAGCCCTGGGGCGCAGGGGGCGCGGCCGGACGACCGATCGTCCGGCTCCGCCCCCGGAACTCCGCGACCACGACGTCGTCAGCGGCCCGCCGCACGGTGACGTCGTACAGGCCGGAGCGGCCGCGCAGCGAGACCTCGCGGGCGGTGGCGACGAGCTCGTCGCCACCGCGCGCCGACTCCAGGAAGCTCACGTCGAAGCCGGACGCCACCGTCACCGGACCGTGGGAGTTGCAGGCCAGGGCGAACGCCGTGTCGGCCAGCGTCGCGACGAGGCCACCGTGGCAGATCGCGAAGCCGTTGAGCATGTCGTCGCGCACCACCATCGCCACCGTGGCCCGGCCCTCGGCCTGGTCGAGCAGGCGCATCCCGAGCGCCCGGCTGGCGGCGTCGTCGGCCCACATCCGTCCGGAGCCGGCGGGCACGGCGTCACTCACGGCGTCGCTCATGCGTCGAAGTCGACGGTGACCGCGTCGCCGACCGGGTGCGACTGGCAGGTGAGCACGAACCCGCGGTCGACCTCCTCGTCGTCGAGTGCGTAGTTGCGCCGCATGTCGACCTCGCCGTCGGTCACCCGGGCGCGGCAGGTGCCGCAGACCCCGCCCTTGCAGGCGAAGGGCAGGTCGGTGCGCGTGGCGGCCGCCCCGTCGAGGACCGTCACCGAGCGCAGGATCGGCGTCGTCGTGGTGCGACCGTCGAGCGTGATCGTGACCGCGCTCGTCTCGCCGTCGACGACGGCCTCGGCGCGGTGCAGCTCGGGCGGTGGCTCGTCGACGTAGAACAGCTCGGCGTGCACCCGCTCCTTCGGTACGCCGAGCTCGGCCAGCACCGCGCGGGCGTCGGCGATCATCCCGTAGGGCCCGCACAGCCAGACGTGGTCGACGCCGGCGACCGGCACGAGCGTGCGCAGCAGCCGCCGGAGCCGCTCGCCGTCGAGCCGTCCGGAGAACAGCTCGACGTCGCGGGGCTCGCGGGACAGCACGTGCACCAGGTCGAACCGCGACGTGTGCCGGTTCTTCAGGTCGGCCAGCTCCTCGGCGAACATCACCGAGCCGGTCGTCCGGTTGCCGTAGAGCAGCGTGACCTGGGCCTCGGGGTGCCGCAGCACGGTCGAGGCGATCGAGAGCATCGGCGTGATCCCCGACCCCGCGGCGATGCACAGGTGCCGCCCGCCGGCCTCGGGGTCGGCGCGGAAGGTGCCGTCGGGCGCCCCGACCTCGACCACGTCGCCGCGGCGCACCTCGTGCACCAGCCACGAGGAGAACAGCCCGTCGGGGATCTCGCGGACCCCGACGCGCGGCCGCGACCCGGCCGGCGCGCAGATGGAGTACGAGCGCCGCTCCTCGCGGCCGTCGAGCTCGCGGCGCAGCGTCAGCCACTGCCCGGCCTCGAAGTCGAAGACGTCGCGCAGGTCGTCGGGCACGTCGAAGGTGACGGCGACGGCGTCGTCGGTCAGCCGTTCGACGTCGGCCACCGTGAGCGCGTGGAAGCCGGGCACGGCCTAGATCTCCTTCACGTGGTCGAACGGCTCGAGGCAGTCGGTGCAGCGGTAGAGCGCCTTGCACGCCGTCGACCCGAACTCCGAGGTGAGCTCGGCGGCCCCCGACCCGCAGCGGGGGCAGGTCACCGCCCGCCGGGTGGGCAGCAGGTTGAGCGTCACCGGCCCCTGCGGTGCCGGGCCCGGCGCCGAGACGCCGTGCTCGCGCAGCGCCTGCCGGCCGCGCTCGCTGATCCAGTCCGTCGACCAGGCCGGCGTGAGGCTCACCCGCACCTCGACCTCGCTCCAGCCGGCCTCGCGCAGCACCCGCACCAGGTCGTCGCGCATCGTGGCCATCGCCGGGCAGCCGGAGTAGGTCGGCGTGATCGTGGCGACCACGCGGTCGCCGTCGTCGACGACCGACCGCAGCACACCGAGGTCGGCCAGCGTCAGCATCGGCATCTCGGGGTCGGTGACGGTGCTGGCCACCGCGGCGGCGCTCACCACTGGCCCCTCGGGTGCGCCCGAGCCACCGACTGCATCTCGGCGAGCAACCGGCTGAGCACCTCGGTGTGCCGGCCGTCGCGACCGGTCAGCCCGCCGTGGGCGCCGACGTCCTTGACCTCCGGCCGCTCGACCTGCGCGGTCGCGAGCACCTGGGCGAGGACGACGTCGACCTCGTCGGCGACCTCGGCCGGGTCGACCGCGACGCCGACCGCGGCCAGCGTCGACTCGACCTCGTGGGTGCGGCTCAGCTCCCACCGCAGCGGCCAGACCGCGGCCAGTCCGGCCTGCACCCGTCGGCGCGACTCCGCGGTGCCGAGCGCGAGCGTGACGACCCAGCGGCCGGAGTAGTCGCGGTGGTAGGCCAGCTCCTTGACCGCCTTGGCCGCGATGGCGCTGATCACGGGGTCACGGCTCCCGACCAGCCGCTGCGCCAGCGCGAGCCGCCACGTCGAGAGCACCAGGAGCCGCGCGACCGTCTCGGCGAAGTCGCCGTTGACGCCCTCGACGAGCCGCACGTTGCGGAACTGGTGCTGGTCGCGGAAGAAGGCCAGCGCGTCCTCCGGCGGCACCGGTGACCCCTCCGGCAGCACCGGTACGACGGCGGGGTCGGCCGCGGCGGCCCGCGCGAGCAGCAACCGCGCCTGGCCGAGCAGGTCGAGCGCGATGTTGGCCAGCGCGATGTCGTCCTCGAGGTCGGGGGCGTTGCTGCACCACTCCGAGAGCCGGTGGCTCCAGATCAGCGCGTCGTCGCCGAGCATCAGGCAGTACGCCGCCAGCGCGGCGCCGTCGACGCCCTCGGGGATGGTGGTGTCGACACCGGCGAGCGGGTCCTCGAAGTCGGTGCCGAAGGCCCAGTGGGAGTCGTCGCCACCCAGCAGGCCGTCGTAGACGCTGTCGTGCTCGGTCATGTCGTCCACCCCCTACATGTGCGGGACATCGGCGGGGATGTCGTAGAAGGTCGGGTGGCGGTAGACCTTGTCGCCGGACGGCGCGAACATCGGGTCCTTCTCGTCGGGGCTGGAGGCGGTGATCGCCTCGGCGCGGACCACCCAGATCGAGACGCCCTCGTTGCGCCGCGTGTAGACGTCGCGGGCGTGCCGCACCGCCATCGCGTCGTCGGCCGCGTGCAGCGAGCCGACGTGGACGTGGTTGAGGCCGCGCTTGCCGCGCACGAACACCTCGTAGAGCGGCCACTCGCCGCTGACGGCCTCGCCGAGGCCGGTCGGCACGCCCTCGAGCGGGACCGCGCCGTGCCCGCCGTCGGCGGAGTACTCGCTCATGCTCGGCCACCGCTGGTCGAGGAAGGCGCGCCAGCGCCTGTCTCGAGACCGCCGGCCGACCGCCGCGCGAACGCCATGGCGGCGTCGCGCACCCAGGCGCCGTCGTCGTGCGCGCGGCGCCGGTGGGCCAGCCGCTGGGCGTTGCACGGGCCCTCGCCGCGCACCACCTGCTTGAACTCCTCCCAGTCGGGCTGGCCGAAGTCGTGGTGCCCGCGCTCGGCGTTCCAGCGCAGGTCGGGGTCGGGGAAGGTGACGCCGAGCCGCTCGGCCTGCGGCACCGACATGTCCACGAACTTCTGGCGCAGCTCGTCGTTGGTGTCGCGCTTGATGCCCCACGCCATCGACTGAGCGGTGTTGGGGCTGTCGTCGTCGGGCGGGCCGAACATCATCAGCGCCGGCCACCAGAACCGGTCGACCGACTCCTGCACCATCGCCCGCTGCTCCTCGGTGCCGCGCATCATCGTCATCAGCAGCTCGTAGCCCTGCCGCTGGTGGAACGACTCCTCCTTGCAGACCCGGATCATCGCCCGCCCGTAGGGCCCGTACGACGTCCGGCACAACGGCACCTGGTTGCAGATCGCCGCGCCGTCGACCAGCCAGCCGATCGTGCCGACGTCGGCGTAGGACAGCGTGGGGTAGTTGAAGATCGAGGAGTACTTCTGCGCCCCGGTGACCAGCTTCTCGGTCAGCTCGGCCCGGGAGACCCCGAGCGTCTCGGCCGCGGAGTAGAGGTAGAGGCCGTGGCCGGCCTCGTCCTGCACCTTGGCCAGCAGGATCGCCTTGCGCCGCAGCGACGGCGCCCGGGTGATCCAGGCGCCCTCCGGCTGCATCCCGATGATCTCGGAGTGCGCGTGCTGGGCGATCTGGCGCACCAGCGTGGCCCGGTAGTGCTCGGGCATCCAGTCCCGCGGCTCGATCCGGTCGTGCCGCGCGATCACCTCGTCGAAGCCGGCCTCGAGGATGGCGTCGGTGCTCGTCATGTCGTCTCCCGCATTTCCTGACCGATCGGTCTGTTATACGGTGCCACGCCGTCGGCGCCGGCGCAAGGGCGAGAGACCGGTGTGCCTCAGCAGCAGCGTTGCTGCGGCCGGGCACCCCGCTCGTCCTGGCGCCGACGCTCGAAGGCCCGCCGGTCGAGCACGGGCGCATCCGGGTGCGCCGCGCGCTCGTGGTCGACGTACCGGTCGTAGGCCTCCTCGCCGGTGACCGCGCGCAGGTACCACCGCAGCCCACCCCACCAGCGGCCCAGCGTCGCCACGCTCACGGCTCCCGCTCCCCCGCCATCGCGAGCTTCTCCTCCTTGGTCGCCACCAGGCCCGCCGGTGCGACCAACGAGGACCGCTCGTACGGCGTCTCGGTCGTCGTCACCGTCTCGGGGTGCCGGATCGACCGGATGCAGACCCGGGCCGCGTCGACGATCACCACGATCACCAGCAGCGCGAAGAACGCCGCCAGGATGCCGTCGACGGTGGTGTTGGTGACGATCTGGCGCATCCCGTCGAGGTCGGTGGCCGGCGCCAGCACCTCGCCGTCGTCGAGCGCGTCGGAGAAGCGGGAGCGCTGGGCGAAGAAGCCGAGCTTGGGGTCGTCGGAGAAGACCTTCTGGTAGCTGGCGGTCAGCGTCACCGCGACGTCCCAGGCCAGCGGGATGCCGGTCACCCACGCCCACCTGAGCTTGCCGTGCTTGATCAGCAACGTGGTGGCCACGGTCAGCGCGATGGCCGCGAGCAGCTGGTTGGCGATGCCGAACAGCGGGAACAGCTGGTTGATCCCGCCCAAGGGGTCGGTGACGCCGACGTAGAGGAAGTAGCCCCAGCCGCCGACGACGACGGCGCTGGTGAGGTAGACACCGGGCTTCCACGAGACGTCGGCGAACGGCTTGTGCACGTTGCCGAGGGTGTCCTGCAGCATGAACCGGCCGACCCGGGTGCCGGCGTCGACGGTGGTGAGGATGAACAGCGCCTCGAACATGATCGCGAAGTGGTACCAGAACGCCTGCAGGCCGCCGCCGAACGCCGCCGAGAAGATCTGCGACATGCCCACCGCGAGCGTCGGAGCCCCGCCGGTGCGGGAGACCAGGGAGTCCTCCTCGACGGCCGCGGACGCGTCGGCCAGCTGGTCGGGCGAGATGACGAACCCGAGACCCGCGACCGCCTCCGACGCCGACTCGAAGGTGCCGCCCATCAGCGCGGCCGGTGAGTTCATGGCGTAGTAGAGCCCGGGGTCGATGATCGAGGCGGCGATGATCGCGCTGATCGCGACGAAGCTCTCGGCCAGCATGCCGCCGTAGCCGATGAGCCGGACCTGCGACTCCTTCTCGATCATCTTGGGCGTGGTGCCCGAGGCGATCAGTGCGTGGAAGCCCGACAGCGCCCCGCAGGCGATCGTGATGAACACGAACGGGAACAGCGACCCGGCGAACACCGGGCCGTTGCCCTCGATCGCGAAGTCGGTGACCGCCTTGTTCCCCAGCACCGGCCGGGCGAGCACCAGCCCCACCGCCAGCAGGGCGATGGTGCCGATCTTCATGAACGTCGAGAGGTAGTCGCGCGGGGTGAGCAGCATCCACACCGGCAGCACCGAGGCGACGAAGCCGTAGGCGATCAGGCAGAACACCAGCGTCTCGGGCGAGAGCGTGAAGGTGTCGGCCAGCGACGACCCCTCGACCCAGCCGCCGCCGATGAGCGCCAGGAGGAGCAGGGCGACCCCGATCGCGGTCGTCTCCATCACCCGGCCGGGCCGGATGGTGCGCAGGTAGAAGCCCATGAACAACGCGATCGGGATCGTCATCGCGATCGAGAACGTCGCCCACGGCGAGTCGGCCATCGCGTTGACCACGACCAGCGCCAGCACGGCGAGCAGGATGATCATGATCGAGAACACCCCGACCAGCGCGGCCACGCCGCCGACCGGGCCGATCTCCTCGCGGGCCATCTGCCCCAGGCTCTTGCCGTCGCGGCGCATCGAGAGGAACAGCACCACCATGTCCTGCACCGCGCCGGCGACGATGACCCCGACGATGATCCAGATCGTGCCCGGCAGGTAGCCCATCTGCGCGGCCAGCACCGGTCCGACCAGCGGACCGGCACCGGCGATGGCGGCGAAGTGGTGGCCGAACAGCACCCGGCGGTCGGTGGGTTCGAAGTCGACGCCGTTGTCGAGGCGCTCGGCCGGGGTGGCCCGGGTGTCGTCGACCTCGAGCACCCGCTTGGCGATGAACCGCGAGTAGAAGCGGTAGCCGATGGCGTAGGAGCCGAGGGCCGCGCCGAGGAGCCAGAGGGCCGAGATCTGCTCGTCGCGGACCAGGGCGAGGACGCCCCAGCAGACCGCGGCGACGACCGAGACGACGGTCCAGATGACGACCTGGGCGGGACGACGGCGCCGTGGGCCCCCGGCGTGCTCCGGCGCAGGGGTGGCGGTGGTGGCGGTCACGCATACCTCCTGGTGGTCCCCACCGACCCGAGCGTGCGGTGGGGTGACCGGCGTCACTCTAGGGCGTGGCCCGGGTGCTAGAAAGAGGTCGGGCCAGGCCGACGCCGACCCGACCTCCTCGCGGAAGGCAGCGTCCCGACCATGACCTCTCCCCTGCTCGAGAGCTACGCCGCCGGCCACTGGTACCGCGCCCCCGACGAGGGCCGGCCGGTCCACGACGCCGCCACCGGCGACGAGGTGGCCCGCATCTCCTCGGCCGGCCTCGACCTCGGGGCGATGGTGCGCCATGCGCGCGAGGTCGGCGGGCCCGCGCTGCGCGCCCTGACCTTCCACGAGCGGGCGGGGCTGCTCAAGCAGCTCGCCAAGCACCTGCTGGCCGGCAAGGACGACCTCTACGCGATCTCCCACCAGACCGGGGCGACCGACCGCGACTCGGCCGTCGACATCGACGGCGGCATCGGCACCGTGTTCTCCTACGCCTCCAAGGGCACCCGCGAGCTGCCCAACGACACCGTCTACCTCGACGGCCGGCCGGAGCCGCTGGGCCGCGGCGGCACGTTCCTCGGTCAGCACGTCTACACCTCGCGGCCGGGGGTCGCGGTGCAGGTCAACGCCTTCAACTTCCCGGTCTGGGGGATGCTCGAGAAGCTCGCGCCCGCCTTCCTGGCCGGGATGCCGACGATCGTGAAGCCTGCGGCGCAGACGGCGTACCTGACCGAGGAGGTCGTGCGCCGCGTCGTCGCCTCCGGGCTGCTGCCCGAGGGCACGGTCCAGCTCCTGGCCGGCAGCCCCGACGGCCTGCTCGACGAGCTCACCGTGCAGGACCTGGTCGCGTTCACCGGCTCGGCCCACACCGCCGGGCTGCTGCGCAACCACCCGCAGGTCCTGCACGGCGGGGTCCAGCTCGGCGTCGAGGCCGACTCGCTCAACTGCTCGGTCCTCGGCCCCGACGTCACCCCCGACGTGCCGGAGTTCGACCTGTTCGTCAAGGCGCTGGTCACCGAGATGACCGTCAAGGCCGGCCAGAAGTGCACGGCCATCCGCCGCGCCATCGTGCCGCGCGGCTCGGTCGACGACGTCCTCGCCGCGGTCGTCGCCCGCCTGGAGAAGGTGACCGTCGGCGACCCGCGCGACGACGGGGTGCGGATGGGCGCACTGGTGAGCCTCGACCAGCGCGAGGAGGTGCGCAAGGCCGTGCAGTCGCTGCGCGCGTCGTGCGACCTCGTGCACGGTGACCCCGACCGCGTCGACCTGGTCAGCGGAGACGCCGAGCGGGGCGCGTTCCTCTCCCCCATCCTGCTGCGCGCCTCCGCCGGCGCCGTGGAGCCCCACGACGTCGAGCCGTTCGGTCCGGTGAGCACGGTGCTGGCCTACGAGTCCCTCGACGAGGCGGTCGCGCTGGCCGCCCGCGGGCGGGGCAGCCTGGTGGGGTCGCTGGTCACCCACGACCCCGACGTCGCCCGCACGGTCGTGCTGGGCCTGGCGCCGTGGCACGGGCGGATCCTGGTGCTCGACCGCGACGACGCCGGCGAGGCCACCGCGGCCGGCGGCCACGGCTCACCGCTCCCGGTGCTCGTGCACGGCGGCCCCGGGCGCGCCGGTGGCGGCGAGGAGCTCGGTGGCATCCGCGGGGTGCTGCACCACATGCAGCGCACCGCCGTCCAGGGCTCCCCCGACGTGATCACTGCCGTCACCAGCCGCTGGACCACCGGTGCGCAGCGCGCGCTGCCATCGGACGGCGACGGCCTCCACCCGTTCCGCAAGAGCCTGGCCGACCTGCGCATCGGCGACACGATCCGCTCCGCGGAGCGGCAGGTCACACTTGCCGACATCGACCACTTCGCCGAGTTCACCGGCGACACGTTCTACGCCCACACCGACCCCGAGGCCGCGGCCGCCAACCCGCTCTTCGGCGGCATCGTCGCCCACGGCTACCTGGTCGTCTCGCTGGCTGCCGGCCTGTTCGTCGACCCCGCCCCGGGCCCGGTGCTGGCCAACTTCGGCGTCGACGACCTGCGCTTCCTCACCCCCGTCAAGGCCGACGACACCATCGCCGTCACCCTCACCGTCAAGCAGATCACCCCGCGCGCCTCCGCCGACTACGGCGAGGTGCGCTGGGACGCCGTGGTCACCAACGCCGACGGCGAGCCGGTGGCGACGTACGACGTGCTGACGCTGGTGGCCAAGACCTGGCCCTAGGCGCGCGTGGCCCCCGGGAGGGATGCCTGGTCGTACCTCCGCGTTGGCGCCACGTTGTCCTCGCGTTCTCCTGGACGCCGAAGGATGTAGTGGTTCTCACCAATGCGCCGCGGGACCGGGCCCCGGCACGACTCCTCGAGGAATGCCTCCGTGCGCCCACACCGCAGAACCTCCGGCCTGCTCGCCGCGCTCCTGGGAGCGGTCACCGCGCCGATGGTGCTCTCCGCGGCGCCGGCCGAGGCCGCCGTCTCCGACATCCGGATCAACGAGGTCAGCTCCGAACCGGACGACTTCGTCGAGCTGGTCAACACCGGTGCGGAGCCCGTCGACATCGCCGGCCTGACCGTCGCCGACGCGGCGTCCGCGCCGTTCGCCATCGTCCAGGCGTCGACGATCCTGCAGCCCGGAGACCTCTACTCGTTCACGATGGCCTCGGTCGGCGGACCCGGACTCGGCAGGGGCGACGCGGTCACCATCGCCTCGAGCGGCACCCCGGTCGACTCGTACACGTGGCCCACCGGCACCCACGCCCAGCCGTCCCACGGCTTGTGCGAGGACGTGAACGGGATGGTGGTGCAGGCCGCGGCGACGCCGGGGCAGGCCAACGACTGCCCTCAGCCTGAGGTCGTGCTGAACGAGGTCGCCTCGAACCCGAACCCCGACATGGTCGAGCTCCTCAACGTGGGTGTCGTGCCGGCAGACATCTCCGGGTGGCAAGCAGTGGACACCGACCCGACCCACGCCCACATCACGTTCGCTCCGGCTGGCACGGTGCTGGACCCCGGTGAGTACTTCACGTTCAACCCCGACGACGCGGCGTTCGTGGGCCACTTCGGCCTGGGTTCGGGCGACGGCATCACCATCTTCGAGGCCGACGGCACCACGGTCGTCGACGGCTACAGCTACGCCGCGACCGCCGCGCACGCCACGCCCTCGCACGGCCGGTGCGCCAACGGCACGGGTGCCTTCGTCAAGACGACCGCCGTCACTCCCGGCGCTGCGAACGCGTGCCCGCTCACGCCCGGCGCCGCTGACATCAAGATCAACGAGGCCAGCTCCGACCCGTCGGACTGGGTCGAGCTGACGAACATCGGCCAGTCGCCGGTCGACGTCTCGGGCTGGTTGCTCAGCGACGACGCCGGCACGGCCGACCCGACCCACCTGCAGGCGCTGCCTTCCGGCACGACGCTCGCTCCCGGCGGCTTCGTCGCCATCGACTACACCGCGGCGGGCCTCGGCAAGGGCGACCAGGCCAACCTCTACCTCCCCGACCGCGTGACGCGGGCCGACCACACCACGTGGCCGGCCGACACCCACGCGAGCGCGTGGGGTCGCTGCCCGGACGGCACGGGTGGCTTCCAGGTGACGATCCCCACCAAGGGCGCGGCGAACAACTGCGACGCACCCCCGCCGCCCCCGCCGCTCGACCCCAACTGGGGCAACATCGAGGTCAACGAGATGTCCTCGCTCAACGCCGGGCAGGAGGGCACGCCCATCGCCGATGCGGTCGAGCTCGTCAACACCGGGTCCACGGCGGTCAGCATCGAGGGCTGGTGGCAGACCGACAGCGGCGCCGCGAGCGGCGCATCGGCGTTGACGCTCGCCGACCTCCTGGTGTGGAACGGGACGGCCCTCGCGCCCGCAAGCACGATGAGCGTGCCGGCGGGTGGCTACGTCGCGTTCTCGTCGAAGAAGGGCCTGTCGGGCGAGGGTGACGCGGTCAAGGTCTACGGACCGGGCGCGACCGCGGCCGAGCGCCAGCTGGTCGACGAGGCGTCGTACGGCGACGGGGACGCCGGGTTCTCCGACACCACGGCAGCCAACACCGGTGCGAAGTCCTTCGCCGCCTGCCCCGACGGCTCGGACGACCTCTGGCGCGTCCGGGCGCACAGCCTCGGGCAGGACAACACCGCCTCGTGCGCGACCAAGCACCGGCTCAGCACCCCGCTGGTCACCGGAGTGGTGCTCAACGAGGTCTCCGACGTCGCCGGCAAGGCGGAGCTGCTCAACACCGGCACCGCCGTCGTCGACATCTCCGGCTGGACCCTCACCAACGCCGCGGGCACCGTCGTCCTCACCGTGCCGGAGAGCACCACGCTCGCCGCGGGCGGCTACTTCCTCGCCGAGGGCATCACCGGCCTGGGCGCCGTGGACTCGCTGACCGTGACGCGACCCAGCGACGGCGCCTCGTTCCTCGGCCACTCCTGGACGGAGTCCGGCGTCGCGTCCTACAGCCGGTGCGAGGCCTTCGGCCAGGTGTCCTACGTCGAGACGCCGTCGGCCACCTGGGGTGCGGCCAACCTCTGCCCCACCCTGCCGGCCGAGCCCTGGCCCGGCGGCACCGAGGTGACCGTCGCCGACGCCGGCGCCGACCTGTTCACCGACGTCGACTCCCCGCAGGGCGGCACCAACGGCGAGGGCGACGTCTCCGGCGTGACCTTCGCCGAGGACGGTGACGTCCTCTGGGCGATCATGAACAAGGGCCGCCTCTTCAAGCTCAGCAAGACCGAGGCCGGCACCTACGACAGCCACGACGCTGCCTGGGAGGGAGGCGTCCCGCTTGCCTTCGCCGACGGCGACGGTCAACCGGACTCCGAGGGCGTGACGGTCGGCCCCGACGGCGCGCTCTACATCACCTCCGAGCGGGACAACGAGCGCAACAAGAGCGGCTCGCAGAACGTCGTGCTCCGCTACGACGTCAGCACCGTGACCGCATCGACGGGCGAGCTCGCGGCGACCCACCAGTGGGACGTCCACTCGTTCGTCCCGACCGGCTCCAACCTCGGCCTCGAGGGCATCGCCCACGTCCCCGACTCCTTCCTGGTCGACTCGGACTGGAAGGTCGGCGGTACGGCGTACTCGGCCGCCGACCAGCCGACCCCCGGGTTGTTCGCGGCCGCTGTCGAGGGCACCGGCGACGTGCACTTCTTCTCCCTGGCGACCGGTTCCGCGCCGGTCGAGGTCAAGGTCGAGTCGTCGGGCTTCCCGTTCGCGATGGACGTCGCCTACGACGCCGACCGGCAGCAGCTGTGGACCCTGTGCGACGACACCTGCGGCGGGGTCCACCACGTGCTGGAGGTCGACGAGAGCGGCGACCTCGCCGTGACGGCGTCGTACAACCGTCCGGCGGGCATGCCCAACCTCAACAACGAGGGCATGGCCATCGCGCCGCTCAGCACCGCCACCGCCGGTTCGGTCGAGGTCATCTGGGCCGACGACGGCGACACCGACGGCTACTCACTCCGTGCGGGAACCCTCTCGACCGACGCCGCCCCCGGCACGATCGTGGAGGCCACGGGTCCGACCGTCACCGGGACGAGGAAGGTCGGCTCGACCCTGATCGGCACGGGCGGCACCTTCGCGCCCGCTGCGGTGACGCGTCGCTACCAGTGGCTGGCCGACGGCAGGGCGATCGCGGGTGCCACGAGCACGCGGCTGAAGCTCGTGGGCGGGCTCGCGGGCAGGAGGATCAGCCTGCGGGTCACCGCCTCGGCCGCGGGCTACTCCGACCTGACGACCGTCTCGGCACCGACCACGGCGATCGCGAAGGGCAGGATCGTCGCGGGCAAGCCGCAGGTCGACGGCAAGGCGAAGGTCGGCAGGACCCTGACCGCGAAGGCGGCCAGGCCGTCGGTGGCGGCCCGGGTCCGCTACCAGTGGCTCGCCGACGGCACGGTCCTGCGCGGCAGGACGACGGCCAGGCTGACCCTGACCAGGGGCATGCGGGGCAAGAAGATCGCGGTCCGGGTCACCTACACCGCGAGGGGCTACCACGACCTGACCGGGGTCTCGGTCGCGAGGCGGGTCGCCCGCTGACGGCCGAGCACCGTCGTGCGGCTCGAGGAGCTGCTCCGGCCCTAGCGGGGCGGGCGCTGGTCGACGACCCGGCGCATCTTGCCGACCGACCGCTCCACGCTCGCCGGCGCGACGACGTCGACGTCGACGGTCACCCCGATCGAGCTCTTGACCAGCCCGCGCAGGGTGCGGCCCGCGGTGGCGGCGTCCTCGGCGCTCGCGCCCTCGCGGTGCTCCACGACGACGGTGAGGGCGTCGAGGGTGCCGGTGCGGGTGAGCCGGCACTGGAAGTGCGGTGACAGCACGGCGCTGAGCTGCGGGGCGAGGATGAGCTCCTCGATCTGGGTCGGGAAGAGGTTGACCCCGCGCAGGATGATCATGTCGTCGGTGCGACCGGTGATCTTCTCGATGCGCCGCATCGTGCGCGCGGTGCCCGGCAGCAACCGGGTGAGGTCGCGGGTGCGGTAGCGGACCACCGGCATCGCCTGCTTGGTCAGCGAGGTGAGGACCAGCTCGCCCTCCTCGCCGTCGGGCAGCACCTCGCCGGTGACCGGGTCGACGACCTCGGGGTAGAAGTGGTCCTCCCAGACGTGCAGCCCGTCCTTGGTCTCGACGCACTCGCTCGCGACGCCGGGCCCGATCACCTCCGACAGCCCGTAGATGTCGACGGCGTGCATGTCGAGCCGCTCCTCCATCTCGCGGCGCATGTCGTTGGTCCACGGCTCGGCGCCGAAGATGCCGACCTCGAGCGAGGTGGAGCGCGGGTCGATGCCCTGGCGCTCCATCTCGTCGATGACCGAGAGCATGTAGGACGGCGTGACCATGATGAGGGCGGGCCGGAAGTCGGAGATCAGCTGCACCTGCCGCTCGGTCATGCCGCCGGAGACCGGGACGACGGTGCACCCCAGCCGCTCGGCCCCGGCGTGCGCGCCGAGCCCGCCGGTGAACAACCCGTAGCCGTAGGCGTTGTGCAGGAGGTCCCCGGCACGGCCACCCGCCGCGCGGATGCTGCGCGCGACGACGTCGGCCCAGACCTCGAGGTCGTCGCGGGTGTAGCCGACCACGGTGGGCTTGCCGGTGGTGCCGGACGACGCGTGCAGGCGGGCGACCTGCTCGCGCGGGACCGCGAACATGCCGAACGGGTAGTGGTCGCGCAGGTCGGACTTGGTGGTGAACGGCAGCCGCGCCAGGTCGGCCAGCTCGCGGACGTCGTCGGGGTGGACGCCGGCCGCGTCGAACGCCGCGCGGTAGTGCGGGACGTGGTCGTAGGCGTGCCGCACCGACCAGCGCAGGCGCTCGGTCTGCAGGGCGCGGAGCTCGTCGATCGACGCGGTCTCGATCGGGTCGAGGTCGCCGGGGCGGGGACTCAGGTCGCGCACCGTCGCCCCCTCACGACCTGCCGCGCGGGCGCAGCAGCGACCTGGGTGCGCCCAGGAGCGCGGCGACCGGCAGCGCGCTGCGCGGCTCGAAGGGCTGGCGCCACAGTCCGCCGTGGGCGGCGTCGCCGAACAGGGCCTCGGGGTGGGTGCCGGGGCCAGGCAGGTCGCGGTGGACGTCGGCGACGAGCTTGGCGGCCATCAGCGCGCGGCTCGTGGCGGGGTCGAAGATCTCGACGCCGAACGGCGCGGCGCCGGCGTACGTCGCCGCCAGGACCTTGTTCTTGGTGACCGAGCGGGTCCAGGACGCCGGCGCGACGGTGCTCGAGACCCGGCCGCCGGCCTCGTGGTGCAGCACGGCCCGCCACCGCTGGAGCCGCTTGGCCAGCGCGTAGTTGGGGCCCTGCACGTCGACCAGGGTGTCGGTGATCCCCCACTCGGTGCCCTGGTCGTCGACCAGCGTGTCGGCGTACTGGACCCGGAAGGCGCGGCCGGCCGACACCGTGCGCGCGACACGGTGGACCGGCCCGTTCCACCGGCGCTGCTCTCGCCGCTCGCGCGCGTGCCGCACCACGTCGGCCGGCACGAGGAAGCTGTCGGTGGGCGTGTTCAGGTAGCCGAGGACCGCCTCTGGTCGAGCGTCCACGAGGTCGTGGGCGACGACGTCGCCGGCGGCGTTGACCTCGACGTGGGCGCCGCCGTCGGCGTAGGTGGTCGTGACCAGCACGGGGACGGCGGCCCCGCCACCAGCCTCCCGCAGGAGCCAGGCCCGGGCCGCCCCGAGGTCGTCGCGCAGGTCGAGCCCGGGCGCACCGTCGGCGCCGACCGGGACGCTCACGGTGCCCGCGCCGGCCTGGACCGTCGCCCGGATCCGGTCCCAGATCGACCGCTCCGGCAGGTCGACCGCGACGACGTCTGCCCCCCAGGCGGTCAGCTGCTCGAGCGGCCCCATGGCGGCCCCGGCTCCGAGCAGGACGACCCGGTGGCCCGGCAGCGCCAGCCACTCCGGGTGGGCGAGGACGGTGCGGACCGCGGCCACGAAGCCCGGCTCCACGACGCCGCGTGCGGCCCACGCGTCGAGCTGCTCCTCCAGCTGCGCACCGCGCAGGGTCCTCCCGCGGTAGGGGACGGCGAGCTCGCGCACCGGCTCCTGCGTGCCGACGAGCTCCTCCGTGCCGGGCGCGGGTCCACGGTCGGCGGGCGCTGCGTCGACCCACTCGCCGAGCGGTACGTCGGGCCGGCCCTCGTCCACCACGACGAGCCGGTCCCACACGGACCCGGCGCCGTGCTCGGCGATCGTGACGGCGTCCTCGGCGCGCACCGCGGCGCGCGTCGAGGCGGCGAGGTGGCCGACGTACTCGGTCCGCCAGCGCGTGCTGGACCGGGCACCCTCGGCGAGGGCGGGGTCGACGGCCTCGAGGGAGTCGGCGACCACCTGGGCCCCGGTCCGCGACGTACTGCGGCCGGACCCGTCGAGCGGGAATCGGACAGCGGGCATGGTGGGGCTCCCAGTCGGTGGTCGGACCCCGATTCTGGTCGACACCTCCCCCGCCTTCCAGACGCCGACGGCCAAGACTGCGGCCGTTGTGTTGTCACTGTCGGCCAACGCGCCCGGCGCGGCGCAGGGACCGGCGGCAGCCTGGCCAGGCGCCGGAACGGGGTCCATGATCATCCACATGGGCACGCGGCCGACCGGGACAGCGCACCCGCCGTCAGCGCGGTCGCTTCGTCGTCCGCGCGCGCCGGCCCTCGCAGTGGCTGCGACGGTCCTCCTCGGAACCACCCTGGGCCCCAGCGCCTGGACGGCACTGAACGACAAGCATGACGACGGACGATGGGTCCTCCGCGAGAGTCCCGCCCCGGTTCGGCCCGGCTTGACGATCACGATCGAACGCGACGAGATCCGAGGCGAGGGGCCGTGCAACATGTTCGGCGCAGGCTGGTCGCAAGACGACGGAGTCACCGGCGACGGGATCCGATCGACCCTGATGGCCTGCCCCGCACCCTTCGACCTGCAGGAATCGACCTACCTCTCCATGCTCGGCGAGATCACCAGCGTCGACGTCAGCGGCGACGAGCTGGTCCTCGAGGGCCCCGGTGGCGCTCTGGTCTACGAGCGACTGGGGTGAGGCATCCGCCAGCGGGGGCGTCGACGCGACACCGGGCGATGTGAGCGAAGAGCAAAGTGGCCCCTGTCCTGCGTTTCCGCAGGTCAGGCGCCACTTTCTTGTAGCGGGGGCAGGATTTGAACCTGCGACCTCTGGGCCTCCAGCGCATGCTTCTTGCCAGACTCCATAGTTGGACGGATTTTGAGGATGTGTGCCCTGACCTGCGCATTCACGGGCGCGCGACGGGTTAGATCATTGAAATGTCTTGTCCAGGTTTGCTCAGAATGGGCTGCTTGCGCTGGCGTTTACGTGACATAAACGGGTCACGGCTCAAATCTCCGCCGAGTCCTCGGGTCCGCGTCAGACCTCACCAACTCGCATCAACATCACCCCGCGAATGAGAGCCCCTCCCCCCGCAACCCGCTGGGACCCGGTCCGCCGGCTAATGCCGATGTGAGGCCGAGCGCCGGGGATACCGTTCCGGCGTGCCCCCATGCCTCGACATCTACGTCTGGGTCCGGTCGCCGGACCGTCCGAGGACGATCTCCCAGTTCGTCGATCGGTACGTGGATCGCGCCGATCCAGGCGACCCGCGCTTCGGCGCGTTCATGCGGGCGTTCATCGACGAGAAGCCGCAACCCGGTGACACCGAGGCCATGGCCGAGCTCTCACGCGACGGGACCAGTGGCTCGACGTTCTCTCTGTACCTGCGGTCTGGAAGCTTCCAGGCAGCGATCGTGACCCTGACGAACGAGGGCGATCTCGTGCTCGGCCTCAGCCTCGATGATCCGTGGAGCGATCCGGCGATCACGCATCAAGCCTCAAGGGATCTCTCAACGTTGATGGACGAGCTCGCCGGGGTAGCGGGTATCGGTGCAATTGAGTTGCCGCCACCGCAGTCACTCGAGGAGTGGTCCGAAGCCGCCGACCTGCTGCTTCGCTTCGGGAGTGTCTGAGCCACCCCCTGGTGCCGTTCTATGCGCGGTCGTGCCGAGAGTCGGGCGCCTGCTCTTACGCCGGAGCGAAGGAGTCGGGCTTCTCGGCGAAGCGCACTAGGAATGCAGCAACAAGCGTTTGGTCTGTGGGCACGACCAGCCCGTAGTCGTCGTCGGCGCGCCTTTCCAGTGTCTGTGCACGCTTGTCGTCGTCCAGAGCGTCAGCCTCGATGTCGCGGCGCACCATCGCGATAACCTCCGCAGCCGCCGAGAGTCCTAGCCACCGGAAGCCCGCCTCGGTTGCGTCAAGGTCAGCAGGAGTCGCTCGCTCCACGGCGTCTAGAAGTCCGCCGCTCATCGCCAGGCTGTGGAGCCCGAGCACCGACGCTAACGCGACGTCGCCGTGTCGTGGGTCGGGGCCACCGCCCGCCGAGGCTGCCTTGTTCCAGACTTCGTCGGTAACGTCCATGCCCCGGTTCTAGCACCACGAACCGCCCGACCATGCCGGGGAGCGGGCTCCGCCCGATCATGCCGACGCGGTGCGCTGTCGGGCCGATGGTCGGGCGCGCCGTTCCCACGGCCGATATGCATACTCGCGACATGGCCTACGCCCGCATCAGCGACCACTCGGACGTCTACATCTTTCCGACCCAGGACGGCGCCCCATCGCGCGGGCAGCGAGACGGCGGCCGAGGCGCGAAGTTGGTGTGCTGCGGTTGCTCGCTTCGCGACGACTGGGACTACGACTCAACTCAAGCGTTAGTTGACCATCTCGCCGAGCATCGTGCGGCCGGGCACCAGGTGCCGCCAATCGAGAGGGAGTTGTGGCGGGACGACGAAGAGAACTTCGCAACGCAGGACTAGTCATCGTGTCGTGCTGCGCCCGACTTTGCCGCGCTTAGGGCGCTTGTGCAGAGAGTCGGGCGCGCCGATCGAACCGCAGCGACGCGGCCGCCTACCCTCGCATCATGCGAAGCAGCAGCGGCGGCGGCGTGCTGGTAGCCCTAGCTGTGCTGTTGCTGGCAGGGTGTTCGGACGACGCGTCAAGTGCTGGTGGCAATTGCACCCTGATCGGCGGCGTGCATGGGCTGGGCGTCACAGTCGCCTCCGCTGTTGCTCCCGTTCGGAGCCTGGAACTCGACGTTTGCGAGGACGACCGATGCTCGAGTCATCGCGTCTCGCTGATGCCAGGGACCTCAGCCGACCCCGGGGACTGCACCGGGTCCGGACCTGAAGCGAACTGCGCAGCCGAGTCGACAACCGATGGCACGCAGCTCGGATTCGTCGAGCTCGCACTGCCTGTAGGGACTGTCGAGGTCAGTGGCCAGTACCGACAGGCGGGCGAAGTTGTCAACATCGCGGCTGCAACCGTCGCCGTGGAAGCCTCATACCCAAACGGGCCGGATTGCGGTACCGACGGCACCCAAGCCCAAGTCACCCTTGACGCCGATGGGCTGAGTTAGCCACCCGGCCCTGCCGTCAGTTGCGCGGTCGTGCCGAGAGTCGGGCGGTGCCTTCAATCCTTGGGGGAGCCCTCGTGACCCTCAAACACGTGAAGGTTGCCGCGTCCGCCCGGGTGAGAACTGACCGAAGTGCTCTGACGTGCCGTGATGGCCCCGGCTGGGCTTGAACAACCCTCGCTCCACGGCATCGTCATAGGCTCCGACGCCTAGTGGGTACTCGGTCAGAAGACCTGTGAGTCGATGCCGCGCAATCCACTCCATCGCTTGTTCCTCGCTTACGAAGACCCCGCGGGCGTGGCGGGCTCCGTCGCCGTGGAAGACCCATACAACCTGGTCTGGGGAGTCACTGGTCACGCGCGCATCGTCGCAGGCAGCCACATGAACTGCCGCCCGACCATGCCGCGTTGCGGGCTCCGCCCGACCATGCCGCGCTGAGGGCATGCGTCCGAGCGCCTGCTGGCTGGCTGGCTGCTGTCGGTTGCCCGACCGCGGGGGCCGACCAGTCGTGGCGTCGTGCAACCAGGCTGGGGGTCTAAACGGTTGATAGCCCTGTAAGCCGTAGTGGAGGTGGGCCATGGGTGGGGAGCCGGACGGGTTCCGTGAGTTCGTACAGGCACGTTCGCCTGCGCTGCTCCGCACAGCGTGGATGCTCACTGGCGATGCTGCCTCCGCTGAGGATCTCCTCCAGACCGCCCTGGCTAGAACGTGGCCTCATTGGAATCGGATCTCGACCGGTCAGCCTGACGCCTACGTGCGCAGAGTCATGGTGCGCACGAACCTGAGCTGGCGTAAGCGACTCTGGACCCGGGAACAACCCGCGCCGGACCCGGCGATCTACGAGCCGCCTGGGAGCACGTCGTCCTGGCCACGGCAAAGCGAGGACCGCCTCGTTCTCGGCGCCGCGTTGGCGGGGCTGCCGATCAGGCAACGCCAGGCCGTCGTCCTGCGGTTCTTCGACGACCTCTCCGTCGATGCGGTCGCCGAAGCGATGGGCACCTCTCCCGGAACCGTGAAGAGCCAATGCGCCAAAGGACTGGCCAAGCTGCGCGACGTGCTTGAGGCGCCCGCTGAGCTCGACAAGGAACACCGATGAACCCCAGCCGTCTGACTGATGAGCTCCGCGCGCTGCCCCCGCACCTCCCGCAGCCTCTCGACCGGTTCAGCCAAGTCCGCGCCCGGGTACGTCGGCGACGCCGCAACGCAGCGGTTGCGGCCGTCGCGGGCCTCGTCGTTGCCGGAGTGGCCGTCCCCCTCCTCACCAACGGCGGTGAGGCGGACAGCTCGGGGCTCGACCCGTCCACGTCGGTCCCGTCCACGCCTGAGTCCGCGGAGACGATCGGGGTGGAGGACGGCCGGCAGCCGGGGTTCACCGAGGTGACCGAGCTCGCCGATGCCATCACCGTCGAAGGAGTCGGCACCGTGACGGTGGAGCTCGGACCGCCTCCAGAAGGGGCCACAGGCGTGGCCCTGTCGTTGCAATGTCTCTCAGCGGGCCGTTTCGTCTATCCCGACGGCGCCTCGGCTGTCTGCAACGCCAAGGACGCCCGCGAGAACGAGCGCGCCAAGCCCATGCCTCTTGAGTTTCGATACGTGGTAGGCCTCGACGAGAGACATACGGGTGTGACCATCAAGGCTGCCCCTGACGACAAATGGCGGCTGGTTGCCTCCTACGTCCGCACGGCGACAACCACGTGGCGGACGAACCCTGCCGGGCAGACGTATGGCCAGATGAACGAGAACGGCTCCCCAGACCTGGTCAGCGTTGCTGTCGTCAACGGAAGCGGGTTCGCACTCGGCGCCGACCTGGACGGCGGGCCAGGACCGGCGACGCCGGCCGAAGCGGGCGAGTGGCAAACCAACATGAACCCCCAACGCGTACCCGTCTACGCCCAGGACGGCGAGACCATCGTGGGAGCCTTCGACACCGGTGACGGCGCCGGGCCGCGCCTGACCACCACCATGAGCGCCCCGCCTCGTGCCACGAGTGTCGAGGCGTCAGGCACGCTTGAAGTCACGCCAGACGGGTGCACGTTCATCGTCAACGGCGACCGCCGACAGTGGCTGATCTGGGGCTGGCCCACTCAGCTCAGAGACAGCGCCGGCCCCCCGACGGTTCTGGAGACCTTCACCGATCAACGAGTCGTCGCAACTGCTGGCGACGCACTCACGCTCCAGGCCCTCCGTGTAGACGGTCAACGAATCACCGACGGACCCTGCCTCACTGATGAGCCTGCCCTCTACGTCAATATCGCCAACGCCCCAGGCCCTCCTGCTGCCACAACGGCACCACCCACGAACTGAGCGACCGCAGGGCGACTTCGCCTCCGCGTTCAACGCCGCCCTCAGCCACCGGGTGGCGTGTACGCCCGACCATGGCTCCCTTCTGTGTCAAGGGACGCGTTGTAGGGCCTGGTTCCTGAGCTCTTCCGGTTGCGCAGCAGGCGGTTGTAGCGTCGGTTCTGCGGGTCCGTGGAGTGGCTTATCCGAAGTGCCGATGTGCGGGGTCAGGTCGGTCGCGCTGGATTCTTGAGTCGCCCCGCAGTGCCCTCCCGGGCCCGCGCCATCCGCTGGCCCGTCGGCCTCTTTGGACCCAGCTTGGTCATCGACATGGTCCGTGGCAGCAGCCGGCTCGGCGTCGCGTCGGGCGTCGGCGAGCAGTTGGCGGTAGATGGCGTCGCTGATGCGGCGCTTGAGGCATCGCAGTGCTTCGAGTGGGGTCTTGCCGGCGGCGAGCTTGCGTCGGTAGTAGTCCCGGCCGGGGGTGTCGTTGCGGATCTGCACGACCGCAGCGAGGTAGATGACGTGGTTCATCCGCCGGTTCCCGGCCCGTGAGAGTCGGTGGCGGATCTGCTCACCGGAGGAGGCGTCGAGTGGTGCGGTGCCAGTCCACGACGCGAACCGGTTCCTGTCAGCGAACCGCCTCACGTCGCCGACGTCGGCCAGGATCCGGGCTGCACCTGCCGGGCCGATGCCGTACAGGTCGAGCAGGCTCGAGCCGCGTTCGCGCACTGCGGCGGCTTGGTCGGCTTTCATGGCCTTGAGCCGCCGGTCGAGGCGAACCAGGTCATCGATCAGCTCGACGACCATCCGCCGGCGGGTCTTGCTGGCGATGTCGCGCGGACGCACGGTCGCCAGGATCGCCTTGGCCTGCTGGGCGGAGAGGTCCTTCTTCTTCGTTCCCGGCACCAGCTCGGCCAGCAGCCGGTGGATCCGGTTGACCGTCTGGACCCGTTGACGCGACAGCTCGTCGCGGCGGTCGCATAACATTCGGATCGCCTCGAGCTCACCGTCCTCGCATAGTTCCCGCAGCCCGTCGCGGTGCTCAGAGCTGACCGCGACCATCGCGATCGAATGAGCGTCCAGGGCGTCGGTCTTGCGGTTGTGACCGGTGTCGAACAACCGGACCCGAGCCGCCAGCTTGGCCGGCACATCGACCACCCGCTCGCCAGCAGCAAGCAGCCGCTGCGCCACCGACCGGCCCGCCCCATTCGCGCCCTCGACCGCCCACACCCGCCGCGCCCGGTCGGACTCGAGACGATTGACGTAACCCCACATCGCGGCGAACCCCGCCTTGTCGGTGGCGAACCGACCCTCGCCGAGCTTGACCCCGACCGTATTGACGACCTCGATCGTGGCCGACAACTTGTGCGGATCGACCCCGATAACCACCTGCTGCTTGCTGCTCAACACCCACCTCCCGAAACGGACCGCGCCCCGAAACGGGGCCTGAGGACGGTCGGGTGGGCAGCGCTACTACGAGCAGAGCAGTCCCTTCTCGAGCCACACCAGACCACGGTGACCAGCCGGTCGCAGACCATGGAAGAGCCACACCAACACCCGGTGGGCAGCCGCACAGAGAGCCACCCAGCCAGTCACCTAGACCGCAGTCTGGCCAGACCCCGATCCTGCAGTCGAGTCTCTAGTAGCCGC
>NZ_JBZUJV010000010.1:0-248367 GCF_058559815.1 Nocardioides sp. WJ219 | reverse complement strand
CCGACCTGGACTTCGAGCAGTTCTACGTGGCGACGCGGCCGCGACTGCTCCGGGTCGCTTTTGCTGTCACGCGCGATGAGCAGCGGGCCGAGGATGCCGTGCAGGTGGCGTTCGTGAACGCTTACGCCTCGTGGCGCCGGGTCTCGCGCGCCGAGGACCCGGTGGCTTACGTCAGGCGGATCGCGATCAACGCCGCACTTGCCCAACATCGTTCTCCCTCATGGCGTCGGGAGAAGACCTGGGCGTATCCGCTGCCGGAGGAGGCAGTGACTGATGCCGCTGACGATGCCGCCCAGCGCCTCGACCTCTGGCAAGCGATCGGGTCGCTCCCGCCGAGGCAGCGCGCCGTCATGGTGTTGCGCTACTACGAGGACTTGAGCGAGTCGCAGATAGCCGCAGTCCTCGGCGTGCGCCCGGGCACCGTCAAGTCCCAGGCAGCAGCCGCGCTGGCGACACTGCGCCGGCGGGCTGGCGACACACGACTTGAAGGAGGACGAGCATGACCGACCGCCTCGACGACCAGATCAGTGATGAGTTCCGACGCTACCTCGACGAGCGGCAGGTCGGCGCCGGCGACGTTCTCGGCGCGATCAACGCCGGTAGAGCACAACGACGGCGTCGCACGGCGCTTGCCGGTGTCGTCACGCTCGGCACGGTCGGTGTCGTGCTCAGCCTGGTTGGCGTTCTTGGGCTCAGCGACCACCCCGATGTTGACGCTGTCGCCCCTGCGGAACCCAGCGGTATGACAGCCGTGCCCGCGGAATTCCACGCCGACGAGTACGGGGTGACCGTCGCCATTAAGGTCGGGTACCCCGAGGAACGTGAAGTCACCGGAGCCCGCCTCATCGCCGGCGATGAGTCGACGGACGCATCCCTGTACCCGATGGACGGCACGGATCCGGACCGACAGCTCGAAAGTCTCACGCTGGCGTCCGATGACCAGGTCTCGCTCGAGGGGACGCTGCTCGTCCCCTGTGCCGGGGAGCGCAAGGCACCGGTTTTCGAGGTGGTCTCCAGGGCGGACGGCGTGCCGGTGACCGACCTCTTCAGGCCCTCGAATGCCGACGGCTACCACCAGGCCGTCGGCGAGTGGTGCGGTCGGGCTGTCACGATGAGCGTGACGGGTATGCGATCCACCCCGCAGGGCAATCACGAACTTCGTGTCCAGTTCAGCAACCCCGGCCCGGAGCCAGTGACGGTGACTTCGGAAGAGGTCGATGACGGCAGCTCGTCCTGGCAGGCAGCCAGCATGGTCGTGCCCGCCGGGATCACGCAGATGACCATCTACGGACATGGGCCGTCGGACTGCGCGGCACCGCCGCCGTGGGAGTCCGGCCAGGTCCGCGTAGATGGCGAAGTCATCAGGCCCAATCCCGACGCTTCCGCGACCCTCGAGGCAGGACCCAGCTGCTAGTTGGTACACGCCCCACCGTCGACAAGACCGCGCAGCTCGCGGCATGGTCGGGCGGCTGACTACCGACCGCGCTCATTCAGGATGCTGACGAAGTACCTCGTGGACTGACCTTGCCTCGCGGCAACAGCCTTCAGCCTGGCGGCCTCGTCATCAGCCTCGTCAAGGCTTGCGAAGGCTCGCATCAGCGCGACCCGCTGTCCTGGCTCAATCGCGTCGTAGTCGCTGTATCGAACAACGACCGCCAACTCCCACGGCGGTACGGGCCACGGCTCGGGAGGGTTCGGAGTCACGCTCCAATGGTCCCACTATGGGACGAAGCGAATGCCGGACTTTCGGCATGAGCGGGCGTATGGGCTCGCGACAGGCATGAGCCGGGCGGAGTCTTCAGGGCCCAGCTCACGATCGTTGCCGCCACGGCGTTGGCCGCACGGCTGAGAACGATGTCGCCCGCCACGCGTGGCACCTCTCCGGCCTGCTACCGGATAGCAACTTCTCCGCGAACTTCTTAGTCTCACGCGCATGAATCGACCATCGGCGGCCCTCAAGTACCGATCGCGACTCGGAGTTGGCCGCGTGCCTTCTCCTCGACCGGTGGTGGTCGTGTGCTTGCTACTGGCTGGCGGGCTGTTCGTGGCAGCCGTCGGGCTCTGGTTCGCCAACACGAGCGTTAACGTGGCTGCTGGCGACTATGGCGTGCCTGCGCCTGCTGGTGATGTGGGGTGCACTATTGCGCCATGGGATGCCGGGACCAACGGCAACGACAATGGACCGGGCGGTGAGCACAAAGCCGACTACAGCAACGAGGTCGGCACGGAGTGCTACTCCGCCAATGTCACTCGATTCCGTGCATCCGTTGCGAGCGGCGCTGGCGCCCTCGTCCTCCTACTTGTCGGGACCGGCGTCGCGTATCGCGCGAAGCGGCATTTCGATCGGGTTAGGTGACACCGGGTGGGGCCCCCGCACTGCCGGCACCGTGAGCGGGCTCCGACGTCTTGCCTCAGCGCGGCACGAGCGGGCTCGGACGCTATCCCCTCTGGGCGGCAGAGTGGGGCGGTGTTCGTCAGTTGGCGGCGCGGCTACCAGGCATGGTGGCTTCGTCGATGGACTCGGTAGCAAAGATCCACCACCCCTCGCCGTCCGCGCTGAGGGTGTGCGTCTCGCCGTCGTAGTCGACCAGCACGGTTGCTCCCGGCGCGGTGCGCCCGTACATCACCCCCACCCCGGCGGCCAGGATGTGCCCGAGTCTCCTGCACCGCCACCGCTGTCGCCTGCCTCCCACCTCCCATCGGGCCCTCGGCGGTACTCGTCGAGGTCGATGGAGCCGCCGTCGCCGTTGGGGTTGACCAGTACGGCCGCGATGTCGTTGCGAATCGCCACGGCTCGTACAACGGCGTAGCGCGGATCTTCAACCACCGGCACGAATGGCGAGAGCCTCCGTCATCTCTTCCACGCCCGAGATCGTGCCAGGCACGCGGGTCGACGGAGACGCCGTTCGATGCCAGCTCATCGGCATGACCGGACGGGTCGAAACAACTCGCGCGTCTGGCTCACAATGTTCGTTTCTGACGCTTCGTGGCAGCGCATGCCGGGCCTGTACGTGGCCCTGAACGCAGCGCATGCATGACGCCACCCTTGAGGTGCCTGCTCGGGTTTCCCAGCGTCGGGAGCCCGCCTTGACCCGGCTTGCGTCTCGAGTCTCGCATCCGATTTCGCGAGGAGCCAGCGAGTTGCAGGCACGATTACCTGCCCGACTCTCGGCATGACCGCGCCACAGAGCGGCATGTTCGGACGAGTCCGCGTAATCACTCCGACCAACCTTGTCTTGGTTGATGATGGCTTCGTGAACGTCGCCAGCCTTTCCCCGACCCTGGCCCGGGCGACCCCCCGAGTAGTCGTGGGAAGCGTGGTGCTGGCACTAGGAGTCGCTGGTTGGAGTGCGTGGCTTGCCCTGACGACGCATTTGGCCGACGAGTCCGCAGCATTGGGCGGACTCGAGTACTGGATAGCGATCTATTACGTCGTGTGGGCGTTGGTTGCAGTGGGCACGGCGTGCTGCGGACTGGCGCTGCGCAAGCGGACGCCGCTTATCGGCTTCGGACTGGCCGTCGTTGCATTGGTCCTCGTCGCCATCCCGGCCGTCTCTCTTGTGACCATCCCGCTGTCCGCCTGACTGCGGCACTCCGTTGCGCCTGAGCCCGCTCCACGGAGCGCACGACATGCGGCATGTGCGTGCGGTTCACCAGCGCCTGACAAGCACCTGCTCGAGCCTCACTCCAACAAGGCCCTCCATTCGAGCAAGCACGGCGGGTGCGATCTTTGCCCAGGGACGGCCTTGCGCCCGCACTCGGATGCGCGGCGGGTTGCTCAACACGCTGACTTTCGTGGCGGGCTGTGACTCCAACAACTCCCAACGGACCTTATTGAAGGCTTCGCCGGTCAGACGCAATTCCCCGTCAATCGGCACCAAGTCAAAGGTGTACGCCACGACCCGAACGCTACGACAGTGCACCCGCTCATCGGCATGGTCGAGCGCCTCAGAGGTGCCGTAGGGTCGACGGATGACTGGTTCCGCGTCCGCGTCGAGCGGCGGGTCGCGGACGGCTGCCTACCTAGTGTCAGGCGGTCTTGCGGCGATTCCGCTCTGGATACTGCTTCTGCCGTTCCTCGGGCTAGGGGGAGCGACGGCCGCATTGGTCGTGTTGTGGGCGTCGGGTGTTGTCTGGCTTCTCCGTAAGCGTCAGGAAGACCCACGGTGGGACCACCAGCGGCCTAGCGGCCGTTGATTCTGCGTGCCCGTCTTACGGCAGAACCGGGTGGATCGTGTCGTCAAACGGTAAGCAGCCGACCCGTGGCCTCTGTCCTCGAAGTTGATGCAACTGGTTCGCCTTCGGCCCTCCAGTCCGGTCCGCCGACGTACGAGCAGCAGCATTGGCGGCGGCTTGCTGCGCTCCTTGACGGGACCCCTCGCAGCTGGCCCGACACCGCCCAGCTACCTCCCGGGCGCCCGTGGGGCCGGTCACCGGCACCGCGGTATCTGCAGAGGCAGCCCCTGAGAACGTAACGCCGGTGGGGCGCGGGTCGTTGGTGTGTCTAACGCACCAACGTCATGTTGCGCCCGCGGCTCGGGAGATGCGGACGTCCACCGGTTCGTGCCCGTACGGGTGCGGATCTCCCCCCACGAGGAGCCCGTCATGCGCCGAGTCATTGCCATCGCCAGCTTTGCTGGTGCAGTCTGCGTTGCCCAGCTCTCGGCGGCCACGCCCCTGGCCGCATCGGCCGGTGCGGCCCGTGCGACCAGCGCGGCCGTGGCGCCGTTCTCGGCCGCGATGCCAGGTGCGACGGTGCGCACCGGGTTCGCCCTGTCCGGCGTCGCCTACGGCACGCGTGCCCTCGGTGGGCGCCTGCCGGTCAGGTCGGACACCACGGCCTACCAGCGGATCGGGTGCACCAACCTCGCGGGGCTGGACCGCCGCAACTTCGAGGCCGACGTGACCATCCCCGGTCTCGGGGTCGCCGAAGGTGTGTCGTCGCGGGTCTGGACCGCCAAGCGGGGCGCGACCGTGTCGTCGTACTCCACCCACGAGATCGCCAAGCTGACGCTGGGGGAGAGCTCGGTGGGCAGCGTGGTGATCCGCGGGATCGAGTCGAGGAGCCGTGCCTTCAACAAGGCGGGCCGGTTCGGCGCCGAGACCAGGAACTCGATCGCCCGGATCGTCTTCCGGCCCGCTGGTGGCCCGGCCAGGGAGCTGGACCTCCCCGCACCCAATCGCCCCGTGGTGATCCCCGGCCTGGCTCGGATCGAGGTCGGACGGGTCGTACGTCGCACCAGCGGCGCCGGGGCGCGGGCCGCCACGAACGTCATCGACATCACCGTGGTGCCCACCGCTACCCAGGTACGGGTCGCGCAGACGAACGCCAGCATCGGCGGCGGCGTCAGGCGTGGCCTGTTCAGCGGCTTCTCGGCCGGGCTCGAGGCCAAGGCCCTGGCTGGCAACGCCAAGGTGGGCCGCACCCCGTTGCTGCTCATGCCCTGCCAGGGCACCAAGGGCAAGGTCCAGGTCAAGGACATCGCCCGCCTCAACGCCGACAACCAGATCGTCGCCAAGGGCCTGCTCACCGGTCAGGTCGCCACCAACCGCCGGGACGTCGCCAAGGGCACCGAGGTCGGCGGGGTGGCAGACGTCTCCCTCGGCAAGGGCCGCATCGTCATCAGCGCGGTGCGCGGCGTCGTGAACGTCAAGCGCACTCGGTCCGGCGTCACGAGCAACATCAAGGGCACCACCGTCGGCCAGATCACCATCGACGGCAAGAACTACTCCATGCCCCGATCCGGCGCCCTGGAGATCCCGGGCCTGGTCAGGATCCAGGACGCCGTGCGGACCAAGCTGTCCAACGGTCTCAAGGTGGTCGGCCTCCGGGTCACCCTGCTCGACGGCAGCGGCGCCGTGATCGACCTCGGAGTCGCCCAGCTCGCCATCAAGCGCGGAGCCGCGCTGCGCTGACCGCGGCGCAGGGCGTCGGCCGGTGCTGTCCACCAGTGGCCAGCACCGGGCCGGCGCGTGCCGGATCGGGACCCTCGGTCGGTCTGAGAGGCACCCGACCATTGGCATGACCGGGCGGACGGCACTCGCGTGTGAGCAGTGTTCGATGGCAGCGACGTGTTGACGCTTCGCGGCGGGGGTCCGCTGGCCGGCAGCTCGGTCAGGCCGAGCCCGCAGCGCGCGAGGTGCGGGCGGTGCAGTACCGGTCGACCGACCTTCGGGGGGTGGAGCAATCTCGGCCCAACCATGACAGGACCTGGCTGCGTTGTCCCTTCGACACGTACACATCGCAGCCACGAGAGCCACCAACATGAGGATCCTCAACGGAACCACCCGACACCTCGTGCTGGGGGCGGTCCTGGTCGCCGGTGTCGTTCTCGCGGGATGCTCCGGCGACGAGCGCGCTACACCGACGACAACGCCGAACCAGGCGTCGTCGACCTTCGTTCCCGCCGAGGAATCGGACGACGTTGTCCGGGCGAGCCTGCGCGGCGTCGACCCTGCCGAGCTGCCCCTTCTTCCACGCCATGCCGCCGCCGGCCTGCCAATCAGAGTTCCGCGCCTGAGCGCCGATCTGTCACCGCTGCTCGAGGCCCTGCCCGGCCGGGCCACCCTCGTCGTGAACCCTTCCATCACCGTCCTCAACACCTCGGTCGACCGATGGTCCGACCTCGACCTGCTCTTCCATGGCGTCGACGGTCGCTGGCGGCACCTCGACCTCGGCACACTCGGTCTCCCCGAGGCATGGCGGCTGAACGACACGTACGGTTCCGGACAGCTGTCGTCCGACGGGCGCTGGTGGGCCGGCCCCACACGGCACGGCGCCGTGCTGGTCAACCTCCGCACCGGCACGGTTCGGACCCAGAAGCTCGACGACGGCGCATGGTCATGGACGAACGGCCGTCACGTGCTGCTGGCAGGACACTCGGAGATGTCGGTCCCCGACGGACGCCTCACTCCGGTGCCCTGGTCGATGTTCGGGGTCGGGTACCAGCCCGATGGCACACCGCTCTCGATCGAACGCGGGCCGGACGGCCGCGCCCTGCTCGTGGAGTGGAACGGCGCTCGTCGGCGCACCCGCGCCGCGGTTCCGGGCATCACCCCGCCGCGACGGACTGTCGCCGCCGACATGCGTAACGGGCGGGTTGGTCTGCGCGGCCTCCGCAGCCTCGTCGCCACGACGGAGAAGATCGCGGTCGGCGAGCTTCGCGGGCGCCGTGGCCTGGCGGTCGTGGTGGCCGACGCCGAGACCGGACGGACCATCGGGGAGCTCGCCTGGCAGCGCCGGGACTTCGAGCTGAACTACACCGATGGTTGGCTGGACCCGGAGACACTGTTGGTGGCCCGGCACCCCCACTTCGTTGCCTGGCGCCCCGCCACCGGCGAGCTCTTCCGCGTCACCGACGCGCGCACGCTCGGCAGCTACTGGGAGACCAGCGCTGCCCCACAACCCGCTGCCGCGACGCCCTGAACACGCCCATGGAGACCTCGACCATTCCCACCCCCACCAAACCCGTCCGTGTGAGCGTTACTCCTGCGACGGGGGCGTGGATGAGGGACGACGACAGCGACGTGTTCACCGCATGGGCAGCAGGCGCCGAGCGCCAGCTGCTGCGCTCGGCGGTGCTGCTCACCGGCGACCTCCACCGCGCCCAGGACCTGGGCAGGAGGCGATGGTGAAGGTCGCGATGCGGTGGCCCAGGCTGCGCGACGAGCAGCCAACGGCCTACGCCCGCACGATCATCGCGCGCGACAACGTCTCCTGGTGGCGCCGGGCGGCGGCACGCGCTGCAGCGACGGAAAGGACGTCCCCACGCATGTCCGCCACGACGCTGACTATGGCGCAGACTCGCGACTCTGCGAAGCGCCCGAATCGGGGCGTGCCCGGGCGGTTCGGACCGTGTGAAGGGGCGGCCTATGCGGCACCTAACGAGCCTGGGGTGGCCCTGTGGGGCGGACTGGTTGGCTCGGCGGTTGAACCGCGACCGAGGGCGTCCCCTGGACGTGCACCTGGTCGTGAGCACGGCGGTCCTCAACACTTCGGCGGTGTCATGCAACCTTCTGGGAACGGGCGTCCGTCTCCACGGGACGAGACATCGGAGACCAGGAGAAGGCATGAGTGATCGGCGTAGCGACTTTGGCGACTACGTCGCTTCGCGGCGCGCCGAGTTGCGTCGCCTGGCGTACGCCGCGTGCGGGGACTGGCACGCCGCCGATGACATCGTGCAAATCGCGTTGAACAAGCTGCACCGCGCCTGGCCGCGAGTGCACCGCGCAGCGACTGAGGATGCCTATGCACGCCGAGTGGTGCTCCGTGTCGCGATCGACGAGTCGCGACGGCCCTGGCGTCGGGAGAACGCTGTTGCCGATCCACCTGAGCCCGACTCGAACCTGGATCAAATTGAGCGACTCGACGTAATCACCGCCCTTGCCTCGCTTCCCCCACAGCAACGCAAAGTGGTGTTGTTGCGACATCTGGTCGGGATGTCGGTTGAGGACACCGCTCGGACACTCGATATCGCGCCCGGAACCGTCAAGAGCCAATGTGCTAGAGGGCTGACGAAACTCCGACCGTTGCTCGAAGCTGACTATCGGAGCCGCACGTGAATGAGGAACCCACCCACGTGCTCAATGTGCTCCTCGATGAGCAGGTCACAACGGCGCCATCACCGCCACCGATAACTGAGGTGCTCGACAGATGTAGGCGAGACCTCCGGCGTCGCCGCACTCGTGTCGTTACGGGCGCCGGGACGATGGCCGTGGTCGCCGTCTTGGCTCCCATCATCGCTCTAGGCGTTGGGCAGAACACGCCAGCGGACCGGCTCGAAACGGGTGCCGTCAGCGACGAGGCAGTGATTGACAAATGCGTCAAGTCCATGGAACGCACCGGAACGGCAGACAGGTTCACCGCGTCCGGACGTCCCACTGTTGCATTGCAACAGACCACAGGAACCCGCAGCATTGTCGCGCTCATCTCTGCCGACACCCGGTACTGGGCGGAATGCGGCATTATCGCCGAGCCCGGCCACGAGTTCGGTGGGGTTTACGCGACTGTGTACGACTCATCGAAGCCAACGAGACGTCACTCCTTCTCTGCCGGGTACAACTGCGCCGACTCCTACGGACCCAACCCGATTCCCCCATGCGACACGTTCAACCTGACTTATGTCGATCGAGTCCCCCCAGCGGTCGCTGCGGCGCAGTTCGCGACCGTCGACGGACAGACGACCACAGTCGAAGCTGATACTCACGGCCTGATCCTTCTCACGTATCAAGGCTCTGTCCCCGCGTCCCTCATGGATCCAAACGCGCGCCGAATGCACCAGCCCTGGCTCGTCAGACTTACCTACCTCGACCGCAACGGCACGCCCATCGCCGCCGGTCACATGGACCGACGCTTCGATCAAAGCAGTCGGGTCGGTGAACTTCCGCCTTTGGATAGGTACCCTTCTATAGGCGCACTAGTGAGGTGAGCAGCCTCGTGCAGCCCGTCACCGCACCAGAAGACGCGCCCGTCTGCGTGGTCAGCGGCATGGCCGAGCACCTGGCCCAGTTCCCGCAGGCGCCGACGGGTTCGTCTTCACGATCGACGGCGAGCCGATCACGCGGCATGCCTTCGGTCGGGTCTGGCGGCCGGCGGCCGTCGCCGTCGGCCGTCGCCGCCGGCCCGCCGACAGGCGCCGGCATGCACGCGCGCCGGCACTACGACGCCTCGCTGCTGATCCGCCACCGCGAGTCCGTCGACGGTCCAAGCCCGCCTGGGACACGCCTTGGCGGCCGAGACCCTGGACACCTACCGGCACATGTGGCCGGACTCGGACGACCGGACTCGCAGAGCCATCGACAGTGTTGCCGTCGAAGTGCTGAGTCCGATCTGAGTCCGCGTCGACGCTGAATGACGTTTCGCAGGTCAGAAGCCTGGTGCGAACGGGCCGGCCTGTAGGCCGGGAATCATCCCCGCCTGGGTCGATGCTGGCCGTCACTTGGTGATATGTGCTCTGACCTGCGGAAGCTCTGATCAGGGATGGTCGTTGTTGAGGGCTGTGCTCGATGGGTTGCGGACTTCCTGCGGACCAAGTGCGGACCGCGGCGTCAGGTCGACCAGCGATGGGGCGGTCATCGCGAGCCTGGCTAGCCGTCCGTCGAGACCCCTGCTTGCGGTCCGGTCAGTCGGCTGCCGGCTCGCGTGCATCGAGGCCGTACTGGTGCGGGACGCCGAGGTGGTCGCGCAGCGTCCTGCCTCGGTAGTCGCGGGGGTAGAGCCCGCGGTCTTGGAGGATGGGTACGACCTCGTCGACGAAGGTGTCGATGTCGGTCTCGTTGACGTCGGGGGAGACCCAGAAGCCGTCGACGGCCTCGGCGTCGAACCACTCCTGGAGGTGGTCGGCGATCGCGACGGGTGACCCGACGGGTGTGGGGTGGTAGTCGATGACGCCGTGAGCGAGGATCTCGCGGATCGTCCATCCTCCCCGCGCCAGATGCAGGGCCCTGGCGGACCGCGGGTCCCCGGGGCTGGCGTGGGCGGAGTCGAGCTGAGCGGGGGAGAGCGGCTGGTCCATCTGCTCGGCGGTCAGCGGCAGACCGAGCATGGCGCCCAGGTAGGGCACCCGGCTCGCGAACAGGTCTTCGTTCAAGGCGATGCGGCGCTCGAGGGCGTCCTCGACGCTGTTGCCGAGGGCGGGCATGACGCCGGCGAAGTACTTGATCTCGTCGGGGTCGCGGCCTGCCTGGCGGGCGGCTTCGCGGGCGGCGTCGCGCTGGGCGCGGGCGTCGTCGATGGTGAAGGCGGCGCCGATGACGCCGCTGCCGTAGCGGCCGGCGATCGTCAGTCCGTAGGCGCCGCCGCCGGCGGAGAAGATCACGGGCTGGCCTTGCTCGGACGGGGGGATGGGCAGTGGTCCTCGGGAGGCGACGTGGTCGCCGTGCAGGTTGACGGGCACGAGCTTGCTGGCGTCGACAAAGGTCCCGGTGGCGGGGTCCTTGACCCAGGCGTCTGGTTGCCAGCTGCCCCACAGCGCTTGGACGACCTGGATGACCTCGTGGGCGCGTCCGTAGCGTTCGGGTCGATCGGCGATGGCCTGGCCGAAGTTCGCGGCAGCCGCCGGATCGCTGGTGGTGACGGCGTTCCAGCCGGCGCGGCCGTGGCTCATGACGTCGAGGGTCTTGAATTGACGGGCGATGTTGTAGGGCTCGTTGAACGTCGTGGAACCGGTCGCGACAAGTCCGATGCGTTCGGTGGCGCGGGCGATCGCAGCGAGGGTGAGCATCGGCTCGAGGGTCGCTTGGGGTACTTCGCGGTCGATCCCGCGGGTCACCGCGAGCGAGTCGGGGAGAAACAGGAAGGCGAACTTGCCGCGCTCGGCGGCTCGGGCGTAGCGCACCTGGGCGTCGAAGTCCGTGTAGTTGGCTGGGTCGACGCTGAACGCGCGCCAGGACAGGGCTTGGGAGCCGTAGCCGGACCCCAGGTGCATTCCGAGGATCATCGTGCGGTCAGTCATGCGTTGTCTCCTGATGCGGTGGGCGCAAGCCCGCGATGCGGTGAGGGGCGCGGTCGTGGATGACCAGCGCTGGCTTCGACGAGTCACGGTGCAGGTCGAGCACGCGGAGCAGCGCGACGTCGTGGTCGCCGGCCTCGACCACGGCGTGCCGGGCGACGGCGAGCGTCAGTGACGAGCCGGCCAGGACGACGCCGCCGTGCCGCTCTTCGATCGGGACACCGTCGAAGCGGACGCCAGGAGTCCGCGACAGCAGCGGGACCTGGTCGGCCTGTTCCTCGGCCAGGACGCTGATGCTCCACCTCTCGACGTCGCGCAGCAAGGGCCAGGTGGTCGAGGTCCGCGCGAAGGCCACCGACACCAGTGGCGGGTCGAGGGAGACCGAGGTGAAGGAGCTGGCGAGCATCCCGACGGTCCTGCCGACACGAGTGGCGGCGACGAGCACCACTCCGGTGGGGTAGCCCGCCAGGGCGTTCCGCATCTCCAGGGCAGCGGGTGCCATCACGGTCCTCATGCCATTCCGAACAGCGCCGTTGACGGTCAGAACTCGCGGCCCGCGACGTCGGGGTGGTGGGAGGCCGTCAGGTGGTCACGGAGGCGGCCGGCGGGCAGCGGCGCGCCTGGGTCGGCGAGGTAGTCGGCGGCGAAGCCATCGAGGTCGGCGGCGTAGATGTCGGTGTAGGCGCCGGACTCGGGCTCGAAGCGCCACGTCTCGGCGAGGGTGCCGGCGTCGACGGGGTCGAAGCCGAGGCTGTCGATGAGCGCGGAGACCGCGGTCTTGACGTCGGCGTCGTCGGCGGCGACCGCAAGTCCGGAGCGGTCCGGTGCGCCCGAGGGACGAGCGAGGGGCGCGATGTGATGGGCGACGATGTTGTTGAACGCCTTGGCGTGCGTGACCCCGGGCAGGATCGTCTGCTCGTACTGGGCGGTGTTGAGCGCGCCCGAGTCCAGATCGAGGATGCGTCCGTCGCGCGAGGGGTAGTAGTTGCCGGTGGAGAGGACCGTCTTGCCGGCCAGGGCCCCGGACGGGAGCGATGCGTAGGCCGACAGAGGGACCGCCAGGACGACGATGTCGCCGAACTCTGCGGCCTCGTGAGGCTCGGCGGCCCGGGCGTGGTCACCCAGCTCGGTGGTGAGCTCGCGCAACGAATCGAGCCCGCGCGAGTTCGACACCACCACGTCGTGGCCTGCTGCGACCGCGAGACGGGCGATCGAGGCGCCGATCGCTCCGCTGCCGATGATTCCGACCTTCGTCATCTTCTGCTCCTTCGTTGTCTACTGTTCGCCCGGTCGTGGTGCCGGTTGCGTTGGGGATTCGTTCGATCTGTGGGGCTTGTTCGAGCGTTCAGTGCGCGGTTACCCGCGGGCGGGCGGGCTGGTCGGCAGCCGCCGCGACCGGGGCGCGGCGCACGAAGAGGGTCACGACGACCGAGACGCAGGCGATCAGGGCGCCGGCGGTGAAGGCCGCCTGGGCGGCGTCGACCGACTGGGCGAGGTCGAGTGGCTTCGAGGTGTCTGCGTCGGCGCCGAAGGTGTAGGCCGAGACGAGGATGGCGGTGCCGGCGGCCCCGCCGAGCTGCTGGATGGCGCTGAAGGCGGCGCTGCCGTGGGGGTACAGGTTGCTGGGCAGTGCTGAGAGCGCGGCGGTGGTCATGGGGCTCCACATGAGGGCCTGGCCGATGATCATCACGATGTAGGCGGTCAGCAGGGTCCAGACTGACGTGGTGGCGCTGATCTGGGTGAGGAACCACAGGGACGCTGCCACGATCAAGGCGCCGGGGATGGCGAGGGGGCGCGGGCCGACGCGGTCGTAGATGCGTCCGCCGATGGCGGAGACCACCGAGATCGCCACCCCACCCGGGACGAGGAACAGACCGACCTGCAGCGAGCTGAGTCCGGCGACGTTCGTCAGCACGAGCGGGAAGACCACCCCGGTGCCGAAAGCGGTCATCGTGAGCAGCAGCATCACGAGCAGCGGCACCGCGAAGGAACCAACGGCGAAGATGCGTACGTCCAGCAGCTGCGTGCCGCCGCGCTGCAGCGCGACCTGCCTCCTCACGAAGGCCGCGATCCCGGCCACGCCCAGCAGCATCGGCAGGTACGGCGGCACGGGGGTGTGCCCGGACACCGACTCCCCGATGCTGGCCAGGCCGTAGACCAGGGCGCCGAAGCCGACCGCGGACAGCAGCAGCGACAGCGCGTCGAGCCGCACGGGCTCCGTGGTGGTGATGTTGCGCAGCTTGGCAGCGCCCAGAGCCAGCGCGGCGAGTGCGATGGGGAGCATCCCGATGAACAGCCAGCGCCAGCTGAGCTCGGACAGCACGAACCCTGAGATGGCCGGACCCATCGCGGGGGCCGCGGCCGTGACGACGACGACGAAGGCCATGACCTGGCCGCGTCGGCCTTCAGGGACCAGCCGCATGACGGTGGTCATCAGCAGCGGCAGGAACACCGCCGTACCTGCGGCCTGGACGAGGCGGCCCGCGAAGAGGACGCCGAACCCCGGTGCGACCGCGGCGAGCGCGGTGCCGGCGGCGAACAAGCTCATCGAGGTGATGAAGATGGTGCGCATGTGGAACTTGCGCATCACGAACCCGGTGGCCGGGATGAGGACGGCCAGGGTGAGCAGGTAGCCGGTGGTCAGCCACTGCCCGGTCGCAGCCGTGATGCCCAGGTCCTCGATCAGGGTCGGCAGGGCCACTCCGAGCAACATCTCGTTGAGCAGGACCACGAACGTCGAGGTCATCAGCAAGCCGATGATCAGGCCGTCGCCCGGCGCGAGGCGCTCACCCCTGGCCGACTGGTCGACCGCAGTGCCGATCCGACCGTCGTCGCCACCTTGCCCGGCCGCCGCCCGGCCAGCGGAGTCCTCGTCCACCCGGTCGGACTGGTCGGATCGATCATCGGTGGGGCGTGACTGGTCAGGCACGGCGTCGCTCTCTCTCGTCTACGAAACGGGGTGTCCCCCCGCATCAGTAAACAGGGGGTGACCCCGTTTCACAAAGTCGACCGAGCCGCGATCGGTCTCCGTGCTGGATCAGCGGAGGTAGCCGTCGCGCATCAGTGCCCGGAGTCGGCTCGCTGATCCCTCGTCGGCGAGGGACGACCCGCGCGCCCAGCTCGTGGCCAGGGCGGCCAGGAACAGGTCCCGTCCGCGGACGTCCTTGCGTGCCGTGCCGTTGCGTTGCGCCGCCTCGAGGAAGTGGTCGGTGCCGTCGATGAAACCCACGCAGGTCAGCGCCAAGGGGTTGTGCTCCTCGGCAAGGGCGCTGCGCACTGGCCCCGGCAGGCCGTCGAAGGCGCCGAAGAAGTCCTCGAGCGCGGCGAGCCATGCATCCAGGGCGACATCCGGGTCGTCGATCCGCTCGATGTGTTCCCGGGCCGCCTCGAAGGTGACGACGCGGCGTTGGAGCACCTCGGCCAACAGCGCGTCCCGGGTGGGGAAGTGTCGGTACAGGGTTGCCGAGCCGAGGCCTGCGTCGCGCGCGACCGCTTCCAACGAAGCAGTGACGCCGAGCTCGGTGAAGTGACGATCGGCTTGAGAGACGATCTCCGCGCGGTTGCGCTCGAAGTCTGCACGAGTACGACGCTCTCGGCCGCTAGGCGCTGGCATGCTGCCTTCCTTGTCCGAGCGGAGTCAGTGGCTGGGATGTGACCCGGGCCCTGACGCCGACGTTGAACCAAACGAAACGGGGTGACCCCCCAGATCATACGGTAGCGCTCAGGCGCGCCCCTCCCATTCGGATGGAGCCCGGCTCGCCCGCTCCGCCACTACATCGCCGTCCAGGAACGCGGCCCGCCATGACCCGCACTCCTCATGCACTCGCGGTCAGGTTGCGTCGGGCGAGATGGGTCCACGCAAGTTCGACCGCACCCGAGAAGCCGTCGACGCCGTGTGGTGCGCCGGACGAGTTGCGGACCATCTGCGGACTGAACAGGGCCTCTGGGTGCTTCTGTGCAGGTCAGGAGCCTGGTGCGAACGGGCCGGCCTGTAGGCCGGGTTCTGTCCTCCGCCCTCGCGGGAGGAGGGGCGACCATCCATCTACGACCGCCGTTGCCGACGGCCTCCAGCGATCTACCCGCGCACTCGGGCGAGCAGCCCTCGGACGTGCGCTGTCTGATCTTGCTCCGGGCGGGGTTTGCCGAGCCACGCCGGTCACCCGGCGTGCTGGTGGTCTCTTGCTCCACCGTTTCACCCTTACCTCCTCTGCCTTGCGACACAGGAGGCGGTCTGTTCTCTGTGGCACTGTCCCGCGGGTCACCCCGGGTGGGTGTTACCCACCGCCCTGCTCTGCGGAGCCCGGACCTTCCTCGGTGAGTCTCCTCAACGCGGTCGCCCGGCCGACCCGTTCGCGGTGCTCACGATAGCGCTGCCCGCAGCCGGTCGACGACGTCCCACCTCAGTCGTGGTCCGGCGGCAGGGTCGCCACCGCGATCAGGGTGGTGAGCGGGACGGCAAGGACGAGGCCGATGCTGGTGACGAGGGTGCGCACGACCTCCTGGCCGATCTCCTCGGTGGCGAGCAGGTCGCCACCGGGCAGCTGGTACAGGCTCAGCACCAGCAGGACGGTCAGGGCGGTGCCGGCGTAGGCGAAGACGATCGTGTAGATGGTCGAGGCGATGTGGTCGCGGCCGATCCGCATGCCGCTGGCGAACACCTGGGTCCGCGACATGGTGGGGGAGGCGGCCCGCAGCTCCCAGACGACCGAGGCTTGGGTGATCGTGACGTCGTTGAGGACGCCGAGGCCGGCCACGATGATCGCGCAGGCGAACAGGCCGGTGAACGACAGGTCGTCGCCGAAGGTCGCCAGCGTCCGCGAGCCCTCGTCGGCCACGCCCGTGAGGCGGGTGCCGCCGACGGCGAGCACGCCGAGGACGGCGGTGATCGCGATGCCGGCCAGCGTCCCGGCCAGGGCGGCGCTGGTGCGCAGGGACCAGCCGTGGGTCGTGTAGAGGACGACGTACATGATCGCCGACGACCCGACCACGCCGACCAGCACGCCCGACTCGCCCGACAGCAGCGCCGGCAGCACGAACCACCCCAGCACGCCCGAGGCGAACGCCAGGCCGACCAGCGCCATCAGCCCGCGGAACCGCGCCACCGCCAGGACCACGACCACGAACAGCAGCAGCAGCAGGCCGACGGGGGCGGTGCGCACCGTGCCGAAGTAGTTGACCTGCGCGGGCAGGTCGCCGGCGGCGGGGGTGCGGATCAGCTTGACGGTGTCGCCGGCGCGGAGGTCGCCCCCCAGCACGTCGGGGGGTACGCCGATCGCGAGCTCGGTGCCGTCGTCCTCGCCCTCGGCGACCCGCACCTGGAGCTGCCCACAGCCCTCGGCGGGACTCCCGTCGGGGCACGGGTCCTGGACGACGAGCACCTCGGCCTCGGGGAACGTGACCCCGGGCGCCGCGAACTGCACGTCCTCCGACAGCGCGTCGACCCGGTCGCCGTCGGGCCACAGCAGCGCGACGCCGACCAGGGTGGCGAGCAACGCGGCGACGAGCAGGCCGGTCAGGACCAGCGCCGGGCCGCGGCGCACGTCGACGTCGGCGTGCCCGTGCTCGTGCACCCCCCGGCGCGCGTGTGACCCTCCCACGGCGGTCATGCTCCCACGGTCGAGTGGGAACGGTTCTCAGCGGCATGCTCGGCCGGCGGCGGGCGTGTAACTTCGGCTCATGGCCGACGGGGACACGGAGTACTGGTACTGCACCAAGCACAACCGGGTGGAGGGGCGCGACGGGTGCGCCAACCGCGACCGGCTCGGTCCCTACGCGACCGAGGCCGAGGCCGCTCGCGCCTACGAGACCGCGCGGGAGCGGACCGAGGCCTGGGACCACGACCCGCAGTGGAACGACGAGCAGCTCGAGGACTGAGTCCACCTGAGCCCGTTCTCCCGGCGACGCGTCGCCCGGCCGCCGCGCACCACGGACTTCTGGCCGTTCGGCGGGATGATCCTGATGGCCGCCGCCTTCTTCCTGTACGCCGTCAGCGGCACGATCGCGCCGTGGTGGGCGGCGACGCTGCTGATGGCCGTGTGGGTCGTGCTGTTCGTGGTCTGCTGCAGCTGGTTCACCTCCCACCCGCGGCGGATCACGGTGGTCGCGCTCGGGTCGATGGTGCTGTGGTTCGCGGTGCTGGTGTCCGGCGCGGCCTGGCTCGGGTGGTCGGCCTGACGACATCGTAGTGCGACGATCACGCATGTTCGCTGGCGTCTGGGCCATTCTGCGTCCACGGGACCTGAGGAACGCTGTTCCCCAGGAGCCGCGCACCGGGTGCGGTCCGACGGCGGAGGAGCAGGACATGAAGATCCTCGTGGTGGGAGCGAGTCGGGGCAGCGGTGCTGCGGTCGTGCGCGAGCTGGCGGCGCGCGGGCACCTGGTGACGGCGTACGCGCGGTCGGCGCCGCCGGCCGAGGTCGTCGCTGCCGACGGCGTGACGGTCGTGGCCGGTGACGTGATGGACGCCGACACCCTGGCCAAGGCGGTGGTCGGTCAGGACGCCGTGGTGGTCACCCTCGGCATCTCCGACAACCCGTTCGGCGTCCGGCTGCTGCGCCGGGCGGCGACCCCGCTCGACGTGCGGTCGGCGGGGACCCGGCAGGTGGTGGCCGCGATGGGGGCGGCCGGGGTCGAGCGGCTGGTCGTGCAGACGACGTACGGGATCGGGGAGACCTACCGTCACCTGTCCCTGACCATGAAGCTGTTCTTCTCGCTGCTGATCCGCCCGCAGGTGGTCGACTCGGCGCACCAGGAGGAGGTCGTCCGCGCCAGCGGATTGGCCTGGACGCTGGTGCGTCCGGTGGCGCTGCACGACGACGCCACCGACGAGCCGGCCGTGGTCACGGTCGACGACCGGGTCGTCGGGATGAAGGTGGGCCGCGCGCAGGTGGCGGGCGCCGTCGCCGACGCACTCGCGGACGCCACGACGACGTCCGCGACGCTCAGCGTCAGCGCGGCCTGACCAGCAGCACCCGGCCCGCGCCGCCGTCGGCGTCGGTGCAGACCAGCACGGAGCCGTTGCGGAGCTGGGTGACGGTGCGCAGGCGCCCGAAGTCGCCGTCGAGCTCGGGCGGCGTACGGACTCCCCGGAGCGCGCCGCGGCCGTCGAACGACATCACCAGGAGCCGCTCCGAGCCGAGGGCGGCGACGAACAGCGCGCCGGCGGCCGCACCCCACTGACGGCCGTAGACGAACGACGCGCCCGAGGTGGCGAGCGTCGGGGTGCCCGAGCGCCAGCGGGCCGCGACCTGCCGGCCGGGGAGGCCCTGGTCGGTCATCGGCACCTCCTCGTTGTAGCCGGGGACGGGGTGCCAGCCGTAGTCGCCGCCGCGCACCAGTCGGTTGACCTCGTCGTCGCGGAACGAGCCGTGCTCGACCGACCACAGCGTCCCGTTGGCCCGCTGGGCGAGTCCCTGCACGTTGCGGTGGCCGTAGGTCAGCACGTAGCGGCGGTTGCGGTTGTCGCTGCGCACGAACGGGTTGCTGCGCCAGGGCTTGCCGGTGAAGCGGTCGAGGCGCAGCGTCTTGCCCCCGAGCGAGCGCAGGTTGCGCGGGTTGGTGCCGATCGCGGCGTCGCCGGTGCCGACGAGCAGGGACCCGTCACGGGCGATCAGCAGCCGGCACCCGCCGTGCCGGCCGCTGGACGTCGGGAGCCCGGTCAGCAGGGCCCGTCTGAGCGTGACCCGGCGCTCGGCGCGGTCGAGGGTCCAGGCGTTGACGCGGATGTCGTGCCCGGGGCCCTCCTTCTCCCACCCGCTGCAGGTGTAGATCCGACGGTTCCTGGTGAAGTCCGGGTCGACCGCGAGCCCCATCAGGCCGGTCTCGCCGGAGGTCCAGATCCGGCGGCTCGGGAAGACGACGGTGCGCTTGGCGCCGCCGGGACGGCTGAGCGTCAGCCGCGCGGGGTCGCGCTCGGTCACCAGCAGCGAGCCGCTCGGCAGCTCCTTGACGTCCCAGGGGTGGTTGAGGCCGGCCACCCGCGTGGTGACCGTCAGGGCCGGGGCACGGGGTGCTGCCTGCACCCGGTCCTGCACCCGGTCCTGCGCCCGGTCCTGCGGCTCGTGGACGGCACCGGCGGCGCTGCCCGACGTCGGCAGCAGGGGGGCGAGGACGGCGAGGACGGCGGCAGTGGCGAGGACGCGGCGCATGGCGCCACGGTACGCCGGTCTCAGGGTGAGCAGCGGCGTACGAAGTCGGCGAGGTCCTTGCTCTGCTGCAGCCGTGAGGGCTCGTGGACGTACATCATGTGGCCCGCCTCGTAGTAGGCGTGCTCGATGTTGGCCCGCAGCTCGGGCGCCAGGTTGAGGTGCGCGAGCACGTCCTCGGCGGCGTGGTGCGGGGTCGCGCCGTCGTAGTAGCCGTAGGCGACGTGCACACGCAGGTGTGGGTTGGTGCGCATCGCCCGCTCCAGCTGGGGGCTGACATCGATCGGCCGGCCCTCGAAGTCCTTGAACGACCACGGGTGCACCCGCGCGCTGATCTGCTCGTAGGGCAGGTCGTTCTGGTAGCGCAGCTCGTGCCGCACGTAGTGGTTGTACGCCGTGGAGTACGGGCCGCTGATCGCGTCCATCGACGGGTCGGCGTCCATCATCTCCGCGATGCCGCTGGCCGCCGGACCGACGAACCGGCCGTCGAGGCGGCCCGCGGTCTGCCGGCGGTCGCGGAGCAGCTCGCCGAAGAACCGCCAGTGCTCGATGCGCAGGTCGGCGCGGTCGACGTAGTCCTCGGTGAGGCCGGTCAGCGACGCGACCTTGCGCACCGCGGCGGCGCGGTCCTTGGCGCTCAGCCGGTCGCCCTGGGCCAGCACCCGGCGGTAGTCGCCAGCGGCGTACTCCTCGGCGTCGGCGACGACCTTCTTCAGCGAGCCGCGCGCGGACCGGCCGTGGTAGTGCGCGATGGCGGCGTACGTCGGCAGGTAGAGCGCGTGCGCCCGGTCGTTGCGCTGGTTGTCGAAGTCGATCGAGGAGAGGTCGAGGACGCTGGAGATGAGCACCAGGCCGTTGACGTACATGCCGTAGCGCGACTGCAGCCGCTCGACCAGGGCGGCGCCGCGCAGGGTGCCGTAGGACTCGCCGAGCACCAGCTTGGGGGAGAGCCACCGCTCGTGGCGGGAGGTCCAGAGCCGGATCAGCTCGGCGATCGAGTCGATGTCGCCCTGGTAGGAGTGGAACGGCTCGGGCTTGGTGCCCTCGACGGCGCGGGAGTAGCCGGTGGAGACCGGGTCGATGAGCACGAGGTCGCTCTCCGCTAGGAGGCTCTCGTGGTTGTCGGTGAGCGCGTACGGCGGCGGCAGCAGGGCGCCGGCGTCGCCCATCACGACGCGGCGGGGGCCGAGGAGACCGAGGTGCAGCCAGACGCTCGAGCTGCCGGGCCCGCCGTTGAACGCGAACGTCACCGGGCGGGTGTTGGGTCCGGTCGCGCCCTCGGGCCGGTCGACGACGTACGTCGTCATCGACACCTCGGCCTTGGCCTGGTGACCGACGAAGACACCGTCCTCGTGGACCTCCTCGCGCAGCACCACGCGGCCGGTCGTGGCGGTGTAGTCGAGGGTGCGGCGGCCGACCCGGAGGCGGTGGCGGGTGCTGACCAGGTCGTCGGTCGGCTCGGCGGGGGTCGCGGTGGTGGTCGTGGTGGTGGTCGCGGTGGTGGGGCTGGATCCCTGGTCCTCGGGCACCCCGTCACCCTAAAGGCGCATGCGGGAACAACCAGGGCCCTGGCAAGGTTGCCACGCCGTCCCGCAGAACGAGAGAAAGAACTTCCCCATGACGCTCAGCACCGGCACCGACCGTCTCTCCGTCCTCGAGGACCGGCTCACCGCCCTCAAGGCCGAGCGCGACCAGGCGCAGGCCGAGACCCGCGCCGAGGCCGTCGGCGACCTCGTCGACCGCGCTACCAACGTCGAGGCCAGCATCCGCCAGGCGATCCTCGAGGAGCGCATCGCCGCCCTCGAGCTCGAGATCGCCGCCGCCCCCCACGACGAGCACATCGACGGCGTCGTCTCCATCGGTGACACCGTCGTCCTCGACCTCGGCGACGGCCCCGAGTCCTTCGTCGTCGGCTCGGTCGAGCACGCCGTCGCCGGCGTCGAGACCGTGACCCCCACCAGCGCCCTCGGCCGCGCGATCGTCGGCGCCGCCGTCGGCACCTCGGTCTCCTACTCCCCGCGCAAGGGCGTCACGCTCTCGGCGAGCATCGTCTCCACCAGCTGACCTCCTGGTCGGTCGGCGTCGGGCGGCGGGTTCGTCGTCCCCGTGCGGATCTCACCGGTGGACCGGTGAGATCTGGGGCGCTCTGGGGCGGGGTTTCCCCGGTTCACCGGGGAAGTCTGAACTTCCCGGGCAATGCATTGCCCGGGAACTTCAGGTGTTGCCTGGGAGGTAGTGCGCTTGGGCTTGGTGTGACTTCTGGGACTGGTGGGACGACGAGGTGCGGGACTTCCCCGGTTCACCGGTGAAATCTCACCGCCGCCGCCGCCGACTCCCGCCGCCGACGCCGCCGACGCCGCCTCAGAACGTGTGCTCGCTCCCCGGGAACGTCCCGCCCTTGACGTCGGCGTCGTAGGCGCGGGCGGCGTCGAGGAGGACGCCGTGCAGGTCGGCGTACTGCTTGACGAAGCGCGCCATCTTGCCCTGGCGCAGGCCGAAGGCGTCCTGCCACACCAGCACCTGGCCGTCGCAGTCGGGGCCGGCGCCGATGCCGATGGTGGGGATCGCCAGCTCCTTGGTCACCTGGGCCGCGACGTCGCCGGGGACCATCTCCATCACGACACCGAACGCGCCGGCGTCCTCCATGGCGTGGGCGTCGGCCAGGATGCGCTCGGCGGCGTCGCCGCGGCCCTGGACCCGGTAGCCGCCGAGGGCGTGCTCGCTCTGCGGCGTGAAGCCGATGTGCGCCATCACCGGGATGCCGTTGGTCGCGAGCTTGTCGACCTGCGGGGCGACCTCGGCGCCGCCCTCGAGCTTGACGGCGTGCGCGCCGCCCTCCTTCATGAACCGCACCGCGGTGTGGAAGGCCTGCTCGGGGGAGGCCTGGTAGCTGCCGAACGGGAGGTCGGCGAGCACCAGTCCACGGCGGGCGGAGCGGGCGACGGCGCGCACCAGCGGGATCAGCTCGTCGACGGTGACCGGGATGGTGGTCTCGTAGCCGAGCACGTTGTTGGCCGCGGAGTCGCCGATGAACAGCACGTCGATGCCGGCCTCGTCGAAGACCTGGGCGGTGTACATGTCGTAGACCGTCAGCATCGAGATCTTCTCGCCATGCTCCTTCATCTCCCGCAGGTGGTGGGTGCGGACCCGACGGGTCGGGACGGCGGGCTGGGCGGGGCTGCCGCCGTACGGCGCGGTCTCTTCGGGCGTGCTCATCGTCGCGTCTCCGATCGTGTCGTCTCGCGGCTCCCCACTGGAGTCCACGGACCTCCGTCCAGGCTAGGCCCGGTCCGGCGCGCCCGCAGTGTGCGCTCCGTCACCGGCCCACGACACCGTCACCAGGCACAGCACGGCGGCGACGAGGGCGACGAGCAGCGCCGCGATGCCACCCCCGATCGCGCCGAGCAGGTACGGCGCGGCGAACCCGACGTAGGTGAGCGCCATGAACACCGCGACCGTCGCGCCGCGCTCGTCGGGGTGCGCGAGCCGCTCGGTCTCGCGCAGGCCGGAGACCAGCACGCAGCCGTAGCCGGCGCCGAGGAGCGGGGCCGCGGCCATCAGGAACCAGCGCACGTCGGTGGCGAGCGCGAGGACGCCAACTGCGCACCCGGCCACGGCGAGGACGAGCCCGACCTGGCCGGCCAGCAGCGGACGACGCTCGTCGAGCCGCCGCGCCGCGCCCTGCACCACCACCCCGCAGCCGAGGGTGACACCGGACAGCACGCCCACGAACGCCAGCGCGCCGTCCTGCGGGCCGGCGATCTCGCCGGGCAGGTAGGCGATCGAGATCGCGGCGCAGCCGAACACCCACGGCGCCGACGGGGCGACGACGAGCAGGAACCGGCGACCCCGGGTGACGGCCGGGAGGCGCAGCAGCGCCCGCGGCGTGAGGCCCGCGCGGCGGGGCCCGGGCACCCGCGCGAGCAGCGCCAGGGCGACGACGCCGAGCACGACGTGCGGGAGGTACGGCGTCTCGAGCGGACGCGGGACCCACTCGGCGACCAGCCCGGTGACGAGCGGGCCGGCACCGAACCCGGCCGAGAGGGCGACGGCTGCCCGCCGTGGTCCGGCGCCGGACTCCGAGAGCTCCACGACCCAGGCGGTGGCCGCGCTGAAGACCACGCCCGAGCACGCCCCGGCCAGCAACCGTCCGAGCGCGAGACCGGTGACCGACTCGTGCTCGACGACCAGCAGCACGGTGGCCAGCGGCGACAGCGCGACGAACGGCAGCACCACGGCGCGGCGCCCCCACCGGTCGGACGCGGCGCCCCCGACCAGCAGCGCCGGCACCAGCCCCGCGGCGTACACGCCGAACAGGAAGGCACGGGTCTGGACGGACATGTCGAGCTCGTCGCGGTAGGCGATGAGCAGCGGGGTGAACTGGTTGGCGCCCCAGCCGACCGCGAACATCGCCAGGGCGACCCGGTGCCACGACTTCATGGCTCGACCGTAGAGCCCCGACGCTTCAACCGGCGTTGAAAGGTCCGGCGACTAGCCTGCCGGGATGGACCTGGCCCAGATCGGCGCGCTGGTGGGCGATCGCGTGCGCGCGGCCCTCCTGCTGTGCCTCCTGGACGGCGGCGCCACCCGTGCCTCCGAGCTCGCCGCCGCGGTGGGCGCGTCGCCGTCCTTGACGAGCGCACACCTGAGGAGGCTGCTCGACGGCGGTCTCGTCGAGGTCGACGCGGTGGGCCGCACCCGCCACTACCGGCTCGCGTCGGTCGAGGTGGCCGAGATGATCGAGGCGATGCTGCTGCTCACCCCGGCGCCGGCGGTCACGTCCCTGCGCGGGGCGAGCAGCAAGCGGCGCCTGCGCCGGGCGCGGCTCTGCTACGACCACCTCGCGGGAGTCCTGGGCACCGGCGTCACCGACGCGCTCGTCGTACGGCGGGCGCTGGACGCGGCGGGCGACGCGCTCACCCTCGGGCCGGACGCCCAGGCGGTGCTGGCCGAGGTCGACGTCGACCTGGCCCCGGTGCGTGCCGCGGCCAGGCCGACCGTGCGGCAGTGCACCGACTGGACCGAGCGCCGGCCCCACCTCGCCGGAGGGCTCGGGGCCGCGGTGGCGGCCCGGCTGCTCGAGCGGCGGTGGGTCGTACGACGGCCGGGCTCGCGCGGCCTCGACCTCACCGTCGACGGGGCGAGCGGCCTCGAGGGGTGGCTCGGGGTGCGCATCGACGAGGCCGAGGCGTGGCGCGAGGGGGCGTGACCGGCGTCAGGCCGTGGTGCCGATGTTGAACATCCAGGAGACGCCGAACTTGTCGGTGACCTGGCCGTAGTGGTCACCCCACGGCGCTTCCTCGAGCGGGACGTCGACGGTGCCGCCCTGCGACAGCGCCTCGTACCAGCCGCGCATCGTGTCGAGCTCGTCGCCGTTGAGGCAGAGCACGCCGTTGTCGATCTCCATCGGCATCGTGCTGGGCACGTCGGCGCCCATCAGGACGAGGGTGTCGTTGACGGTGAGCTGGGAGTGCATGACCTGGCCCTGCTCGTCGTCGGGCACCCCCATGCCGCCGAACTCGGCGAAGGTGTTGACGTCGAGCTGCCCGCCGAGCACGGACTGGTAGTGGGCCATGGCCTCCCCGGCCTGGCCGCGGAAGTTGACGTAGGGGTTGAGGCGCGTGGACATGTGGTGCTCCGTTCGGTGGTGGGGTGTGGGGTCGATCCGGGTCAGCGGGCGGGGGCGGCGGCGTCTGCCGCGGCCTCGAGGTCGGCGACGACGATGCGGGTCATCCCGAGCATCGCCCGGGTGGCGGCGTCGGCGCGCGCGGGGTCGGGGTCGGAGACCAGCTCGTAGAGGCGGGTGGGCACGACCTGCCAGGACAGCCCGAACCGGTCCTTGATCCAGCCGCACACCGACTCCTCGCCACCGTCGGACAGCGAGTGCCAGTAGTAGTCGACCTCGGACTGGTCGCGGCAGTCGATGCTGAACGAGATCGCCTCGGTGAACCGGAAGGCCGGCCCACCGTTGATGCCGCGGAACGTCGTGCCGTCGATGGTGAACTCCCCGGCCATCACCGTGCCCTTCTCGCCCGGGCCGCCGTCGCCGTGCCGGGTCAGGTGACCGACGGAGGAGTTCGGGAAGATCGAGGTGTAGAAGGCCGCGGCCTCCTCGAGCTCGTCGTCGAACCACAAGCACGGGCTGATGCTGGTCATGGCCGTGCAGACCGCGGACGGGCGGCCGACTCATCGGCGCAACTCGCGCCAACCTGCCGCGAGCGTCCGAGCGTTACCCGGGTGAGAGGGGGTGGCCGTGGACGAGCAGGAGTTCACCGAGTGGGCGACCGGTTGCCAGCGCCAGCTGCTGCGCTCGGCCTCCCTGCTCACCGGCGACCTCCACCGCGCCCAGGACCTGGTGCAGGAGGCGTTGGTCAAGGTGGCCCTGCGCTGGACGCGGCTGCGCACCGGCAACCCCACGGCGTACGCCCGCACCGTGATCGTGCGCGACAACATCTCCTGGTGGCGCCGCCGCCGCGAGACCGCGGTCGCCGAGACCGACGACGTCGCCACCGTCAGCTCCGACCCCGAGGCCGCCCTCGTCGTACGCCGCGCGCTCGCCCGGCTCACGCCCGCGCAGCGCGCGGTGCTGGTGCTGCGCCACTTCGACGACCTGTCCGAGCGGGAGACCGCCGACGTGCTCGGCGTCAGCATCGGCACCGTCAAGAGCCAGAACGCCGCCGCCCTGGCCCGCCTGCGTGGCGGCGCACCGGAGCTGCTCGACCTCATCGGAGGAACACCGTGACTGACGCGCCCGACCTCCACGACCTGTTCGACCGCACCACCGACGGCATCGAGTCGCCGGGCCTGACCGCGGCCGTGCTGGTGACGGCTCGACGCCGACGCGCACGCCGACGCGGTGCGGCCGCCGCGGCCGTCGCCTCGGGGCTCGTGGTCGCGCTCGTCGTCGGCACGCACCACCTCGGCGGCACGGCATCCGGTCCGGGCCCGTCGGCGCCCACGTCGACGCCCTCGGTCCCGGCCCGCGTCGACGAGCAGCCGGCGTGGGATCCGCGTACGGTCGGCGACCTCCCGCCCGCGCCGTCGGCGATCGCCCCGGTGCTGCCCGACGTCATCGACCCGCCCGCCGAGACGCCCGCCCTGGCTGACCGTCCGTGGCCCTCGACGGTCGCGGCAGTCCTGGCGATCGGGCGGAACGGCCTCGTCGAGGTGCTCGGCACCGACGGTTCGTGGCGGCACCTGGCGGTGGCCGGTGACTTCCCGTCGTTCGACCTCAGTCCGGAGGGCACCCGGCTCGTCACCTGGGACGACGGCGCGGCGCGGCCGGCCGCGACAGTGCACGAGCTCACGACCGGCGAGTCGCGAGTGCTGCCCGTGCCCGACGACTTCCGCCCGCTCGACATCGCCAGGTGGCAATTCCGCGACGAGGACGTGGCGCTGCTCACCGGCGCCAGGACGCACGTCGTGGACCTCGCGGGCCGTGCTGAGCCGGCGGCCTACGAAGAGCCGTTCGTCGTCGCCGATCCCGCAGGTGAGGTCGTGGGGATGCCGCTGAGCGGCGAGTCGCTCGTCGACCACGCCGGTGGTCGGCGGCGCGTCGTCGCGACGACGCGCATCGGCACGGTCAGCACCTTCGCCGTTGACAGCACCACCGTGGCCGCGACGGCCGATCGGCCCGGCCCCTCGGTGGTCCTGGCCGATCGGCGGACGCTGACGCCGTCAGCGGTGCTGCCCATCCTCGACAGGCAGGGTGCCTTCGGCAGCGGGAAGGGACTGAGCGTCCTTTCGCTGCTCGACGACGGCACCGTCCTGCTCCGGGTCACCCAGGTCGACTTCGGCGGCAAGGGCTTCGACATCGTGGCGTGGCAGCCCTCGTCCGGCGCGCTGTCGTCGCTCGCCACGCAGCCCGAGTCCAGGATGGTCGCCTTTGCCGAGGGCGTGCTGCGCGAGACGGGTGGCGGAGACGGTGCCGGCGTCGCTGCAGACGACGGCACTGCGCCACCGATCGATCCCGCCGTCGTCCAACCCGTCTGGGACCCCGACGACGTCGACTCGTTGCCCTGGACGGATCTCGGCATCCCACGCGACCTCGCCCCGCTGGCCGGTGACGACTTCGCCACGACGCCCGTCGCGGCCGCCGTCGAGGACGACCAGGGGCTGCACCTGCTGCTCGTCGGTGGTGGGTGGGTGGATGCGGCGTACCCCGCACCGACGCCGGTCGGCGGCTGGGCGGCCACGCTGGCCGACGACGGCTCCCGCGTGGTCCTGAGCGACGGTTCGACGATCTGGTGGAAGGACGACGCGGAGCCGGGCTGGGCCGCCACCGCCAGCCCGACCGCCACGCCGGGCGATCCGGAGGCCGGGACCACGCTCGACGTCCTGACCGACGGCACCGTCCTGGTCTCCAGGTCCGGGGCGTCGTGGCTGGTCGAGCTCGACACCAGGGTCTCGACGCGGTTGCCGTTCGACGACCTCGACCAGGTGACCGCGGCGGGCGACGGTGTCGTGGCGGTGCGCTACGACGACGTCACCCGGCGCCGCGCCGTGGAGGTGCACCGGGACGGGGCGGGCACGACGACGATCGACTCGACGGCCCTGGAGAGCCTGCAACGGCCGGCGGCCGGCTCGACGTCGTTGGCCGCCACCAGGTCCGACCTGGTCGTCGAGGGCGAACGCACGAGCGCCGACGCCGACGGGCTCGTCGCTCTCGAGCTCGACGGGCTGCGCACCCGCGCCTTCCTCCCGGTCGCCGACACCGCCGCGCACTACTCGGACGGGGCACGTCTCACGGCACTCGGCTGGATCGACGAGGACGTGGTGCTCGCGGCCGTCACCCCGCGGACCGACCCGGGCACCACCTGGCTGGTCACCTGGGACGTCGAGACCGGCGCCCTGGCCCGCGCGGCGACGTACGAGAGCCGGCTGGGCGTCGCCGTCGCGATCGGCGCGCTGACCGATCCCTAGACTCCGGGCGTGGACTTCTACTCCGCCTACGCCCACGGCTTCGCCCGGATCGCCGCCTGCACGCTGCCGGTCGCGATCGCCGACCCGGCCGCCAACGCCGAGCGCACGCTGGAGCAGGTGCGGGGCTGCCACGAGGAGGGGGTCGCGGTCGCGCTGTTCCCCGAGCTCGGGCTGACCGGGTACGCCGTCGACGACCTGTTCCTGCAGGACGTGCTGCTCGAGGCGGTCGTCGTCGCGGTCGGGGAGATCGTGGCCGCGAGCGCCGACCTGCGGCCGGTGATCGTGGTGGGGGCGCCGGTGCGGCACGGCAGCCGGGTGCTCAACTGCGCGCTGGTGATCCAGGGCGGGCGGCTGCTGGGTGTCGCGCCGAAGTCGTACCTGCCGACGTACCGCGAGTTCTACGAGCGCCGGTGGTTCGCACCCGGCGACGACACGGCCGGCCAGACGATCGTGGTCGGCGACCACGTGGCGCCGTTCGGGCCCGACCTGATCTTCGCCGCGGCCGACGTGCCCGACCTGCGCTTCCACGTCGAGATCTGCGAGGACATGTGGGTGCCGGTGCCGCCGAGTGCCGAGGCTGCGCTCGCCGGGGCGCACGTGCTGCTCAACCTGTCCGGCAGCCCGATCACCATCGCCCGCGCCGAGGACCGCCGCCTGCTCATCAAGAGCGCGAGCGCGCGGTGCCAGGCGGCCTACGTCTACGCCGCCGCAGGCCAGGGGGAGTCGACGACCGACCTGTCGTGGGACGGCCAGACGATGGTCTACGAGTGCGGCGACCTGCTGGGGGAGAGCGAGCGGTTCCCCGACGGGCCGCGCCGCACGGTGGTCGACGTCGACCTCGACCGCGTGCGCCAGGAGCGGATGCGCGTCGGCACGTTCGACGACAACCGTCGCGGTACGGCGTCGATGGTGTTCCGCACCGTGCCGTTCGACCTCGACCCGCCGACCGGCGACATCGGGCTGCTGCGTCCGCTGCGACGCTTCCCCTTCGTGCCCGACGACCCGGCCCGGTTGGCCCAGGACTGCTACGAGGCCTACAACATCCAGGTCTCCGGGCTCGAGCAGCGGCTGCGGGCGATGGCGGAGGGGTCCGGCGGCACCTGGCAGCCGAAGGTCGTCATCGGTGTCAGCGGCGGCCTCGACTCGACGCAGGCGCTGATCGTCGCGGCCAAGGCGATGGACCGGCTGGGCCGGCCGCGCAGCGACATCCTCGGGTTCACGATGCCGGGCTTCGCGACGGGGGAGCAGACCAAGGGCTACGCCACCCGTCTCGCGGAGAGCCTCGGCGTCACCTTCGAGACGCTCGACATCAAGCCGGCGGCCGGCCAGATGCTCCAGGACCTCGGGCACCCGTACGCCGCGGGCGAGGAGGTCTACGACATCACCTTCGAGAACGTCCAGGCCGGCCTGCGCACCGACTACCTCTTCCGGCTCGCCAACCACCGGGGCGGCATCGTGCTCGGCACCGGTGACCTGTCCGAGCTCGCGCTGGGCTGGTGCACCTACGGCGTCGGCGACCAGATGTCGCACTACAACGTCAACGCCGGGGTGCCCAAGACCCTGGTGCAGCACCTGATCCGGTGGACGATCGAGAGCAGCCAGTTCGGCGAGGACACCGACGCCGTGCTCCGGGAGATCCTCGACCAGGAGATCACCCCCGAGCTCATCCCGCAGCGCGAGGACCAGCTGCCGCAGCGCACCGAGGACTCCGTCGGGCCCTACGCGCTGCAGGACTTCACGCTCTACCACGTGCTGCGCCGTGGTTACCGTCCCAGCAAGATCGCCTTCCTCGCCTGGCACGCCTGGCGCGACGTGGAGGCGGGGGAGTGGCCGGCGCAGCTCCCCGAGGACCGGCGCGGCGAGTTCGACCTCGCCACCGTGCGGCAGTGGCTCGAGGTGTTCTGCCGACGGTTCTTCGCCAGCCAGTTCAAGCGCTCCGCCCTGCCCAACGGCCCCAAGGTCACCCCGGGCGGCACCATGTCGCCCCGCGGCGACTGGCGGATGCCGTCCGACGCGTCGCCCGCGGCCTGGTTGGCCGAGCTCGACAACGTGCCGAGCGAGTAGCCGCCAGGTCTTATCCCGGGCTTAGCCGCGCACTGGCGCGGGGTTAGCGCCACGTCGGCGATCGTCGTCCTCGTCATCACGAGAGACCCGGACCCGAGGAGCACCACCATGAAGAAGAAGATCGTCGCCGCTGCCGCCGTCGGCACCCTGGCCGTCGCCGGCGTCGGAGCCGGCACCTGGATGGCCGTCGCCGACGAGGGTGAGACGAGCGAGCGCGGCGCGTGCGCCGGGACGGCGTACGAGCTGAGCGTCGAGGACGAGGACGGCGGGCTCGAGCTCGGCTTCGAGCTGCAGTCGGCCGCGCCCGGCGAGGTGTGGACGGTCGAGGTGCTGCAGGGCGACGCGGTCGTGCTCGAGGGCGAGCGGACCACCGACGACGACGGCGAGCTCGACCTCGACGCGCCGGTGGACCAGGACGGCGTCCAGGACTACGAGGTCACCGCCACCCCCGCGCAGGGCGAGCCCTGCGTCGCGACGCTCAGCCGCTGAGCCTCAGCCGGCGCCGAGCGCGACCTCGACCCGGGCACCGCCCAGGCCCGCCGACGTCCCGAGCCTGAGCGCGCCGCCCGACTCCGTCGCGGTGCGTTCGGCGATCGAGAGGCCGAGCCCGGTCGAGCCACCGCCGGAGGAGCCGCGCCCCACCACGTCGACGTCGTCGGGCAGGCCGGGGCCGGCGTCCTCGACGACGAGCAGGACGCCGCCGGCGCCGGTGGCCGCGACCGTCACGCAGACGGCGGCGTCGTCGGGCGTGTGGGAGAAGGCGTTGTCGAGCAGCACGTCGACCAGGGCGACCAGGTCGTCGGGACCGGAGCGCACCACGACCGGGCCCTCGACCTCGACGCGCAGCTCGAACGGGCGGCCCTGGTCCTCCGCGAGGGGCGCCCACCAGCGGGCGCGGTCGCCGAGCACCGCGACGGCGTCGGCGACCCCGGTGAGCCCCTCGCGCTCGGACCGCCGCGCCTCGCGCACCACCGCGTCGACGGTGGCCTGCAGGTGGTCGAGCTCCTCGCCGAGCCTTGCCCGGTCGTCGGGGTCGCCGACCGCGTCGACCCGCAGCCGCAACGCCGTGACCGGGGTGCGCAGCCGGTGGGAGAGGTCGGCCATGCCGGCCCGCTCCCGCTCCAGCAGCACCTCGACCCGGTCGACCAGGCGGTGCAGCGCGACGCCGAGCTCGCGGACCTCCGCGGGCCCCTCGGGCGGCGGCTGCTCGGGGTGGCCGTCGACGCGCAGCCGGGCGGCGTACGACGCCAGGTCACGGATGGGCGTGACGAACGACCGGCCGAGCCGGTCGGCCAGCACCAGGGCGCCGACGAGCAGCGCGACGCCGAGCGCGAGCAGGATGGCCCAGCTGCGCACCAGGTCGGGCTCCCAACCGGGCTCCGGCACGAAGACCCGGATCACCGGGCGGTCCTCGGCGGGCGCCGTGCTCTGCCCCAGCGACACGGGGATCAGGATCACCGACCCGCCCCGGACGTCGTCGACCCGCGCGGTGCCGGTGACGCGGGCCTCGGCGATGCGCACCGCCTCCTCCGGGTCGGGGCCCGGCCCGATGGCGCGCCCGTTGGGCATCATGACGGTCGTGGTGGTCGTGCCGTCGTCGTCGTTGACGGCGTCGACGTAGAACGAGATCCGGCCGACGTCCCCGGTGGAGACGACGGTCTCGGTGGCCTGCACCTCCAGGGCCGCCTGCGCGAGCCGGTCCTCCAGGACGTAGCTGCGCAGCAGCACCGCCATCGGCACCAGCATCGCCAGCAGCACCATCGTGGTCGCCGCCGCGACGGTGAGGATCAGGCTCCGGCGCATCAGGCCGTGGCGTCGGGGTCGCTGAGCCGGACGCCGACGCCGCGCACGGTGTGCAGCCAGCGGGGCTGCGACGCCGACTCGCCGAGCTTGCGGCGCAGCCACGAGAGGTGGACGTCGACGGTCTTGTCGGAGCCGCCCCACGGCTGCTGCCAGACCTCCACGAGCAGGTCGCGCTTGGTCACGACCTCGCCGGGGTGCTCGGCCAGGTAGCGCAGCAGGTCGAACTCCTTGGGGCTCAGGTCGAGCGGGACGCCGGCCAGCGTGGCCTGACGGGCGGGGACGTCGATGGTGAGCGCGCCGAGGGTGAGCGAGCGCCGGGTCGACGCGGTCGCGCCGCCGGCGCTGCGGCGCATCACCGCGCGGATCCGGGCCTCGAGCTGCGCGGTCGTGTAGGGCTTGACGACGTAGTCGTCGGCGCCGGCGTCGAGACAGCCCACCAGCGACGGGTCGTCGTCGCGGGCGCTGGCCACGATCACGGGGACGTCGCTGACCGCGCGCAGCATGGTGAGCACCTGCGTGCCGTCGACGTCGGGCAGGCCGAGGTCGAGGATGACCAGGTCGGGCGAGGTGTCGACCGCGAGCTGGAGTCCTTGCATCCCGGTCGAGGCCGAGGCGACGGCGTACCCCCGCTCGTCGAGGGAGCGCATCAGCAGCGGCCGGATCCGCGCGTCGTCCTCGATGATCAGCACCTGCACCACGCCGGAAACCTACTAGGGAAGGATGGTCGCGTGCCCCGACCGTCCCCGCGCACCCTCGGCTACGTCGCCGCGTGGCTGGTCGCGGCCACCGTGGCCGTGGCGGTCGGCCTGGTCGCCGTGACCGGCGTCGGGGCGAGCGTGCGCGACCGCGGCCCGCTGACCGGCGAGGCGCAGGCGCAGCGCGAGGCCCGTGAGGACGGCGACATCACCGCCGCCCCCGACCCCGGCGCGGCCCGGGTCACCGACAGCTTCGACGGCGAGTTCGGCGCCTTCGAGGTCACCTGCCAGGGCGCTTTCGCCTTCGGCGACGCCGCCCTCCCCGCCGAGGGCTGGCGCGCCGTCAGCTACGAGCAGGGCCCCAACGACGACGTCGAGGCCGTCTTCTCCTCCGGCGCCCGGGCCTTCGAGATCGAGGTCTACTGCAACGACGGCCGCCCGACGCTGGCCGACCTGGAGGAGCAGACGCTCCCGGAGGACTGAGGGTCGGTTCTGCCGGCACCCGGGTCGGGTGATCGCTTGTGCGGTGGATCGCGTCAACGTGGTTGATGCGATCTACCGCGGAACCGGGTCCGGGTGGGGGCGGGGCCGAGATTTCACCGGTGGACCGGGGAAGTCTGAACTTCCCGGGCAATGCATCGCCTGGGAAGTTCAGGGTTTGCCTGGGAGGTGGTGCCAGCGCGCGACCGCCTGGACCCCGGTCCCACCAGTCCACCGCCACCCCTAGGCTCACCACCATGGGCAAGCAGGAAGACTTCGTTCTCCGCGCTCTCGAGGAGCGTGACGTCCGGTTCGTCCGGTTGTGGTTCACCGACGTGCTCGGGTTCCTCAAGTCGGTGGCGGTGGCGCCGGCCGAGCTGGAGGGGGCCTTCGACGAGGGCATCGGGTTCGACGGGTCGGCGATCGAGGGGTTCGCGCGGGTCTACGAGGCCGACATGCTGCTGATGCCCGACCCGTCGACCTTCCAGATCCTGCCCTGGCGCGGCGAGGAGGGGCCGGCGACGGCGCGGATGTTCTGCGACGTCGTGATGCCCGACGGGTCGCCGTCGTACTCCGACCCCCGCTACGTGCTCAAGCGCACGCTGGCGCACGCGGCGGAGAAGGGCTTCACCTTCTACACCCACCCCGAGATCGAGTTCTACCTGTTCAAGGACACCCCGCAGGCCGGGGTCGACCCGGTGCCGGTCGACCGCAGCGGGTTCTTCGACCACACCGCGCAGTCGCACGGGTCTGACTTCCGCCGCGAGGCGATCACGATGCTCGAGGCCATGGGCATCTCGGTCGAGTTCAGCCACCACGAGGGCGGGCCGGGCCAGCAGGAGATCGACCTGCGCTACGCCGACGCGCTGTCGACGGCCGACAACATCATGACGTTCCGCACCGTCATCCGGGAGGTGGCGCTGAGCCAGGGGGTCTGGGCGAGCTTCATGCCCAAGCCGTTCACCAGCCACCCCGGCTCCGGCATGCACACCCACGTCAGCCTCTTCGAGAGCGACCAGAACGCCTTCTACGAGGCCGGCGCGGAGTACCAGCTGAGCCAGACCGGTCGTCGCTTCATCGCCGGGGTGCTGCGCCACGCGCCCGAGATCAGCGTGATCACCAACCAGTGGGTCAACTCCTACAAGCGGATGATGACCGGCGGCGAGGCGCCGTCGTACGTCTGCTGGGGCCACAACAACCGCTCGGCGATGGTCCGGGTGCCGATGTACAAGCCCAACAAGGGCGCCTCGACCCGCGTGGAGGTGCGCACCCTCGACCCCGCGTGCAACCCCTACCTCGCCTTCGCGGCGGTGCTCGCGGCCGGGATGAAGGGCATCGAGCAGGCCTACGAGCTGCCGCGCGAGGCCGAGGACGACGTGTGGACGCTGACCGAGCGTGAGCGCACCAGCCTCGGCATCGACCCGCTGCCCAAGAACCTCAACGAGGCGATCCGGATCGCCGAGCAGTCCGAGCTGCTCGCCGAGACGCTGGGGGAGCACGTCTTCGAGTACTTCCTGCGCAACAAGCGCGCCGAGTGGGACGACTACCGCGGCCAGGTGTCGGCCTACGAGCGCGACCAGATGCTGCCCGTGATCTGAGGCCTCCCGTGTCGCAGCCAGACGGCCCGCGCGTGCTCGTGGTCGAGCACCAGGACACCTGCCCCCCGGCGCTGCTCGGGGGGTGGCTGGCCGAGGCCGGCTGCGCGCTCGAGGTGGTCCGGCCCTACGTCGGCGACGACCTGCCGGGCTCGCTGCGCGCCGAGGGGTACGACGCCCTGGTGGTGCTGGGCGGGTCGATGGACGCCTTCGACGCCGGGGTGTCGTGGCTGGCGCCGACGCGGGCCCTGGTGCTCGACGCCGCCGAGCACGACGTCCCCGTGCTCGGGGTGTGCCTGGGCCACCAGCTCGCCGCGCTGGCGCTCGGCGGCACCGTCGAGCGCAACCCGCGCGGCCGGGCCGCCGGCCTGGTCGGGCTCGGCCACACCCCCGACGGCCGGGAGGACCCGCTCGTCGGGGCCCTGACCGGGCCCGGCATCTTCTCCAACCAGGACGTCGTCGCCGCGCTGCCGCCGGGCACGGTCGAGCTCGCGCGTGCCGCCACCGGCGAGCTGCAGGCGGCCCGCTTGGCGCCCCGGGTCTGGGGCCTGCAGTGGCACCCCGAGGCCGACGCCGAGGTGTTCGGCACCTGGGCCCGCATGGACGCGGAGCGCCACCCCGGGGAGGGGCCCGACCTCGAGGCCATGGTCGCCGACGTCGACGCGGCCCGCCCCGCACTCGACGCCGACGGCCGCGCCCTCGCCGCGGCGTTCGCGGGGGAGGCCCGCCGGTGAACCGGGTCGTCACCACCAAGGGCAACCTGGTGCGTCTCGGGTTCCGCGACACCGACCGCGCGCTCGCCGACCTCGCCCTGCTCGCCGACGCCGCCGAGCCGCTGGTCGCGCTGCTCGGCCGCACGGCCGACCCCGACGTCGCCCTGTCGTGCCTGGTGCGCCTGGCCGAGGCGGCCGAGTCCGTCGACCCCGACGAGCGGGTGGCCCTGATGCACGCCGTCGCCGACGACGAGGGCACCGCGATGCGGCTGCTGTGCGTCCTCGGGGCGAGCGAGGCGCTGGCCGACCACCTGGTCCGCCACCCCGAGCACTGGCGCGAGCTGACCGACCCGACGCTCGGCTCGACCCGCCCCGCGGCGTACGCCGTCCGCGCGGGGCTGCTGCGCGCCGTCGGCGCCGACCCCGACGACCCCGCCCCCATCGCGACGCTCGGCGACACCGAGGCGGTCGACGCGCTGCGCGTGGAGTACCGCCGGGTGCTGCTCCGGCTCGCCGCCCGCGACCTCGCCCACGACCTGGGCCTGGACGACGCCGCCGCCGAGCTGTCCGACCTCGCCGCCGGCACCCTCGAGGCCGCCCTCGCGATCGCCCGCCAGCGGCTGGGGGAGGAGGCGACCGACGCCCGGCTCGCCGTGGTCGCGATGGGCAAGTGCGGCGGCCACGAGCTCAACTACGTCTCCGACGTCGACGTGATCTTCGCCCACGAGGCGGCCGACGGCGTCCCCGACGACCGCGCGCTGCGGGTCGCGACCCGGCTGGCCAGCCACCTGATCCGGATCTGCTCGGAGAACACCGGCGAGGGCACGATCTGGGAGGTCGACGCCAACCTGCGCCCCGAGGGCCGCAACGGCCCGCTCACCCGCACCCTCGCCAGCCACGAGGGCTACTACGAGCGCTGGGCCCAGCCGTGGGAGTTCCAGGCGCTGCTCAAGCGGCGTCCCGTCGCCGGCGACCTCGAGCTCGGACGGGCGTTCTGCACGATGGTCGAGCCGATGGTGTGGAGCGTGGCCGACCGCGACGGGTTCGTCGGCCAGGTGCAGGGCATGCGCCGCCGGGTGCTCGAGCACATCCCGGCCAAGGAGGCCGACCGCGAGCTCAAGCTCGGCTCGGGCGGGCTGCGCGACGTCGAGTTCGCCGTCCAGCTGCTGCAGCTGGTGCACGGCCGGGCCGACGAGGGCATCCGGGCGCCGGCCACCCTCAGCGCGCTGGCCGACCTGACCGACCGCGGCTACGTCGGGCGCGAGGACGGGACGGCGCTGCACGAGGCCTACGCGTTCCTGCGCACGCTCGAGCACCGGATCCAGCTGCACAAGCTGCGCCGCACGCACGTCGTCCCCGACGACCCCGACACGCTGCGCCTGCTCGGCCGCAGCCTCGGCCACTACAAGGACCCCGCCGCCACCCTGGTCAAGGTCTGGGACCACCACCGCCGCGAGGTCCGCCGGCTCCACGAGAAGCTCTTCTACCGCCCGCTGCTCACCGCCGTCGCCCGCGTGCACAGCGGCGAGGTGCGGCTCTCCTCCGAGGCCGCGGGGGCCCGCCTTGCCGCCCTGGGGTACGCCGACCCGAAGGCCGCGCTGCGCAACCTCGAGGCGCTGACGGCCGGGGTCTCCCGCACGGCGCTGCTGCAGAAGGCGCTGCTGCCGGCGATGCTCGGCTGGTTCGCCGAGGGCGCCGACCCCGACGCGGGCCTGTTCGGCTTCCGCCGCCTCAGCGAGGCCCTCGGTCGGAGCCCGTGGTACCTCGCCACCCTGCGCGACGAGGGTGAGGTCGCCCAGCGGCTCGCCCACCTGCTGTCCACCTCCCGCTACGTCACCGGGCTGCTCGAGCGCGAGCCGCAGGGGGTGCGGATGCTCGCCGACGACCTGGCCCCGCTGACCGCGGAGGCGATGCTGGAGGAGATGCGGTCGACCTCGGTCCGCCAGGACGACGTCGACAAGGCGGTGCGCGCGGCCCGCGCCGTACGCCGCCGCGAGCTGCTGCGGGTGGCCGCCGGCGACGTCCTGGGGCTCATCGACGTCGCCGACGTCGGTGCGGCGCTCACCCGGATCACCGACGCCACCCTCGAGGCCGCCCTGGAGGCCGCCGGTCGTGAGGTGCTGCGCGCCCGTGGCCTCGACGAGGCGCCGACCCGGATCGCCGTCGTCGCGATGGGTCGCTACGGCGGCTTCGAGCTGTCCTACGGCAGCGACGCCGACGTCCTCTTCGTGCACGTCCCCGTCACGGGCGCCGAGCCGCAGGTGGCGTCGTCGTACGCCACCGCGGTGGCCAACGAGCTGCGTCGCCTGCTCGCCCTCCCGGGCGCCGACCCGGCCCTGACCGTCGACGCCGACCTGCGCCCCGAGGGCCGGCAGGGCGCGCTGGTGCGCACCCTCGACTCCTACGCCGCCTACTACGCCAAGTGGTCCCACGTCTGGGAGGCGCAGGCGCTGCTGCGGGCCGACGCCGTCGTCGGCGACCCGGGGGTGCGCGAGGCGTTCACCGAGCTCATCGACCCGCTGCGCTACCCCGCCGGGGGGCTCTCCGACGACGACGTGCTCGAGGTGCGCCGGATCAAGGCCCGCGTCGACAAGGAGCGGCTGCCGCGCGGCGCCGACCCGACGCTGCACCTCAAGCTGGGCCGCGGCGGGCTCGCCGACATCGAGTGGACCGTGCAGCTGCTCCAGATGCGCCACGCCGGCGAGGTCCCGTCGCTGCGCACCCCGCGCACCCTCCCGGCCCTGGAGGCCGCCCGCGAGGCCGGCATCGTCGCCGACGCCGACGCCGAGCAGCTCGCCCACGCGTGGCGCACCGTCAGCCGCTACCGCAACGCCGTCACCCTGGCCCGCGGCAAGGCCGCCGACGAGCTGCCGCGCGACACCCGCGAGCGCGCCGCGGTCTCGAGCATCCTGGGCTACGAGCCTGGCCACACCGACGAGATGGTCAACGACTACCTCCGGGTCACCCGCCTCGCCCGGGGGGTCGTCGACCGCGTGTTCTGGTGAGTCCGGAGATGCCCGGCCGGGAGCCGATGTGCCACAATGGACCACGCGCGGACCGCGACCGATCCCCCCAGAGGTCGCGGTCCGCGCTCCCAGTTTTCCGGCCTCCGAGCCGGGCCGGTCGGGCCGGCGAGATGGCGGTCACACGACAATCCACCAGGGTGCCCCGCCCCGGCGGAGCCCCGTGGAGTATTGCCGGGGGTTTGCGGGTTCCTTGAGGTTTTCCAGACCGCCCACTGATGCTGGGCAGCGACGATGGTCGGACCAACCGAGGGAGCCCGATCGATGACGGTGTTCGACCCGAGCACGCTGCACCAGCTTGCCGACGACGTCCAGGCCCGGACGTTCGTCCTCGAGCTGGCAGGCACGTTCCGGCGGATGCTCGAGCCGCGCACGATGCGGGTGGTCCACGCGGTCGGCGCCAGCGACGTCGACGAGGCGATGGACGCCGTCCTCAGCCTCAAGGTCTCCGCCACCATGACCGGCGCGCGCGAGCTCGCCGAGCTGGCGTCCTGCCTCGAGACCGACCTGCGCTGCGGTGACCTGCCGGCGTGCCGGTCGCAGGTGACGCACCTGCCGGCGGCGTCCGAGCGCGCCGGCCAGGCGATCGACGACTACCTCGCGCGCGTCGCAGGCCTGCCGGCCTGACCCGACGGGCCGACGTCAGTCGATCGACTCCATGCGGTAGCCGACGCCCCGCACGGTCTTGATGAACTTCGGCTTGCCCTGGCCCTCGCCGAGCTTGCGGCGCAGGTTGCCGATGTGGACCTCGACCAGGTGGGTGTCGCTCGCCCAGTCGGTGCCCCACACCGAGCGCAGCAACGCCTCGCGGGTCCAGACCCGGGCCGGCGTGCGCATCAGCTCGGCGAGCAGGTCGAACTCGGTGCGGGTCAGCGGCAGCTCGTCGGCCACCTTGAACGCACGCCGTCCCTCGACGTCGACGCGGAGCGGCCCGTGCTCGAGGACCTCGTGGTCCGGTACGGCGGGGGCCGGCGCGGGCTCGGTCGCCGGCGCGGGTCCGGCGGTGCCGACCCCGTGGCGCGGCCGCCGGAACAGTGCGTTGACGCGGGCCTTGAGCTCACGGACGCTGAACGGCTTGGACAGGAAGTCGTCGGCGCCGGTCTCCAGGCCGAGCAGCCGGTCGATCTCGTCGTCGCGGGCGGTGATCATCACGACGTAGGCGTCGGTGATCTCGCGGATCCGGCGGCAGGTCTCGATCCCGTCGATGCCCGGCAGCCCCAGGTCGAGCGTGACCAGGTCGGGGTCGAAGTCGCGGACCTGCTCGACCCCCTCCAACCCGGTCTCGGCCGAGCGGACCACGAAGCCCTGGGTGGTCAGGGTGAACTCGATGAGCGAGCGGATGTCCTCGTCGTCCTCGACGACCACCGCACGACGTTCGCCCTGAGAACCCTGTGACACGGGGGGAAGTCTGCCAGAGTCCCGGCCCGGGTCGGGGACCTCCGCGCCGCGGGGCGCCGGCGACCTACGCGGTACGGCGTCCGCGGGCGCTGGCGACCAGCACCCGCGGCGGGGAGCTCGGCCGGTACGCCGCCCCGCGCAGCGACCCCACCCGGCCGCCGGCCTCGGTGAGCAGCAGGGAGCCGGGGGCGTGGTCCCACGGCTTGGTCTTGGGCCACACGGCGCGGTCGGCGGCACCGCTCGCCAGCCGCGGGTAGTCGATGCCGCAGCAGGTGCCGGTCAGGCGCGGCACCCGCCTGCCGGTGCCCCCCGCACTCAGGCGGACCCCGTCACGCCACGCGCCCGCGCCGCGCTCGGCGACGTACGCCGCACGGTGCTGGGGCTGCCAGATCCAGCTGCGCACCACCTGGCCGCCGCGCAGCTCGGCCACCATCACGGCGTGGTCGGGCGAGCCGTGGACGAAGTTCCGGGTGCCGTCGACGGGGTCGACGGTGAAGACGTGCTCGGCCGCCGTCCAGGCCTGCAGCAGGGACGGGTCGGCGGCGACGGCCTCCTCGCCGAGCACCACGGCGCCGGGATGGGCCCGGAGCAGGGCGGCGGTGATCAGGGCCTCGGCCTCGCGGTCGGCGACGGTGACCAGGTCGAACGGCCGGCCCTTGGTCTCCACCTCGCCGCGCTGCAACGCCCCGAACCGCGGGTCGACCACCTCGGCGGCGACCTCCTGCAACAGCACCAGGACGTCGTCGGTCTCCACGCGGGCAACCTAGCGGGGGACCGGACGGGGGTCACCTGCGCGGGTGGAGATCGGAGCCCCCGCGCGCGGGACCGTGGCCAGATGACCACCACCCCCGACCAGCACCCGGACGTCGTGCCGAGCCTCGACCCCGACCAACCCACCGCCGACCCGCAGACCACACCCGCGCCCGAGCCCGAGGGGAGCTGAACCATGGAGACCGAAGACATCGTCTGGATCGTCGTCGCCGTCCTCGTCCTGCTGGCGCTGGCCGCGCTGGTGATGTGGCTGCTGCGCCGACGCGCCGCGAAGCAGCGCGAGGAGCGGCTCCGGCACGCCGAGCACCTGCGCACCGAGGCCGCGTCGCGCAGCACCGAGGTGGAGTCCGCCGCCGTCCGCGCCCAGCAGGCCGCGGTCGAGGCCGAGCGCGCCCGCGTCCGCGCCGAGCGCGCCGAGCACGAGGCCGCCACCGCCCACCAGGGCCTGGCCCAGGAGCAGGCCGCCCAGGAGGACGTCGTCCGCCGCGCCGACGAGACCGACCCGCGGGTCGACACCACGGCCGAGGACTACCGCCCGATCACCGGCCCCGACCTGAAGGGCGGCGGCCCCACCACCTGACCGTCCGCCGGGTCGGGTCCTCCTGTCGCTGGTCGAGAGTCGTACGACGGCAAGTGACGCTGGTCGAGCCGGGCGAGCGCCAGCGAGCCCGAGTCGAGACCCGGCGAGGCAAGGCACCCTGTGGGGGTCTCGACTCGCGGAGACTTCGTCCCCGCGGCTCGACCACCGTCGGTGACCGGTCGTCGTACGACGGCCCATGACGCTGGTCGAGCCGGGGGAGCGCCGGCGAGCCCGAGTCGAGACCCCGCGAGGTGCGCATCCTGTGGGGGTCTCGACTCGCGGAGACTTCGTCCCCGCGGCTCGACCACCGTCAGTGGTCGGCGTCGTACGACGGCCCATGACGCTGGTCGAGCCGGGCGAGCGCCGGCGAGCCCGAGTCGAGACCCGGTGAGGTGCGCTTCCTGCGGGGGTCTCGACTCGCAGAGACTTCGTCCCCGCGGCTCGACCACCGTCGGTGACCCACGCTGGTCGAGCCGGGCGAGCGCCAGCGAGCCCGAGTCGAGACTCGGTGAGGTGCGCATCCTGCGGGGGTCTCGACTCGCGGAGACTTCGCCCCCGCGGCTCGACCACCGTCGGTGACCGGTCGTCGTACGACGGCCCATGACGCTGGTCGAGCCGGGCGAGCGCCAGCGAGCCCGAGTCGAGACCCGGCGAGGTGCGCATCCTGCGGGGGTCTCGACTCGCGGAGACTTCGTCCCCGCGGCTCGACCACCGTCGGTGACCCACGCTGGTCGAGCCGGGCGAGCGCCAGCGAGCCCGAGTCGAGACCCGGCGAGGCGCGCTTCCTGCGGGGGTCTCGACTCGCGGTGACTTCGTCCCCGCGGCTCGACCACCGTGTGCTCGAGCCCGATCTCTCCACGCCGTCATTATCTATGGTCTTGCTAGACTTACCGTAGTTAATGACCGTGCGACAGGAGGACCGATGAGCGCCGAGCACCTCTGGTACATCCCCAACCAGGTCGAGCCGGGCCACCGCGGCGACGACACCGTCGAGGACCACAACAGCCTCGACACCCTGACCACCCACGCGCGGGCGCTGGAGGAGCACGGCTGGACCGGCGCGCTGCTCGGGACCAGCTGGGGCCGTCCCGACACGTTCACGGTGGCCACGGCGCTCGCGGCCCGCACCACGACGTTCGAGCCGCTGGTCGCGATCCGGCCCGGCTACTGGCGCCCGGCCCACTTCGCCTCTGCGGCCGCCACCCTCGACCACCTCACCGGCGGGCGGGTCCGCGTCAACATCGTCTCGGGGCAGGACGACCTCGCGGCGTACGGCGACGCCGAGGGCGACCAGGCCCACCGCTACGCCCGCACCCGGGAGTTCATGCAGCTCGTCCGCCGGCTGTGGACCGAGGAGGACGTCACCTTCGACGGCGAGCACTTCGGGGTCACCGGGTCGACCGTGCTGCCCCGGGTGCGGCCGCGCCCCGGTCGTCCGCACCCGCGGCTCTACTTCGGCGGCGCCTCCGAGGCGGCCGAGCGGGTGGCGGCCACCGAGGCGGACGTCCAGCTGTTCTGGGGCGAGCCGCTCGACGGCGTCCGCGAGCGCATCGACCGGCTCCGCACCCTCAGCGCCGAGCTCGGGCGCGAGCACGCGCCGCTCGAGTTCGGCCTGCGGATCACCACCCTCGTGCGCGACACGACCGAGCAGGCCTGGGCCGACGCCGAGGCCAAGGTCGCCGAGATGGCCCGACGCCAGGACGGGCCGAGCCAGCGACCCCACCGCGGCCCGGCGCAGGGGCAGCAGCGGCTGCTCGACCTGGCCGCGCGCGGCGACGTGCTCGACGACAACCTCTACACCGCGCCCGGACGGTACGGCGGGGGTGGCGCCGGCACCACCTGGCTGGTGGGCTCGGCCGACGACGTCGCCAAGTCGCTGCGCAAGTACCAGGACCTCGGCATCACCACGTTCGTGCTCTCCGACACGCCCTACCTGCGCGAGATCGAGCGACAGGGCCGTCACCTGCTGCCGCTGCTGCGCGACTGACCGCCCGGGGAGGTCAGGCGGGGCCGAGCACCCGCGCCGCCAGGTCGGCGGTGTCGGGCACCCCGAGGTGGCCGACCACCCGGGCGACGGTGGCGGCGTCGACCGGCAGCCGGCCGGGACCGGTGCCGTCGGTCGCGAGAGCGAGGTCGAGGTCGGTCCGGCTGGTCATCATGGTGCGGTTGAACTCGAACTGCTCGCGGGCGCCCTCGGCGGTGAGCCTGCGCAGCACGCCCGCGCCGGTGCGGCGTACGCCGGTCTCCTCGGCGAGGGAGTCGAGCGTGGCGACCAGGTTGACCCCCGCGGCGTGGTCGACGTCGGCCCACACCGCCTGCATCGAGCCCATCAGCTCGAGCAGCTGCGCCGCGGTCTTCTCCCCGATGCCGGCGACGCCCGGCAGGTTGTCGCTGGCGTCGCCCCGCAGGGCGGCGTAGTCGAGGTAGTGCGCGGCGTCGACGCCGTACATGGTGCGCAGCCGGACGGGGTCGAGCAGCGGCGAGCCGTGGATGCCGCCGTCGATCAGCCGCAGCACCCGGGTGGTCGCGCTGAGGTGGGCGAAGGTGTCGCGGTCGGAGGTGACGATGACGCACGACCAGCCCTCGCGCTCGGCCCAGGTCGCCGCCGACGCGCTCACGTCGTCGGCCTCCAGCCCCGCCGGGGTCACCGTGTGCAGCCCCATCGCCGCCAGCATCGGCGCCGCGCGGTCGAGCTGCTCGACGAGCTCGGGCTGCTTCTCCGCCCGCCCACCCTTGTACGCCGGGTAGCGGGCGGCGCGCTCGGACGACGTCCGGTCGTCGAAGCCGAAGACCAGCAGGTCGGGTGCGAACCGGTCGACCGCCTCGAGGATCTGGCGCAGCATCCCGTGCAGCGCCCAGGCCGGCCGGCCGCCGCGGTCGCGCAGGTCGGACCCCTTGCGGGCGTGGTGGTTGCGGTGCAGCAGCGACGGGGCGTCGACGACGAGGAGGAGCCGCTGGTCGTGGGTGTCGGTGTCAGGCATGGCGGTGGGTCAGCCTACGGGCGACCGCTCCCGCGCCGGGGCCGTCGGCTCACCGGACGACGCGCCACCGCCAGGTGCGGGTGGTGCGGTTGCCGACGGCGTCGACCACCAGCAGCCTGACGGTGTGGCGTCCGGGGGAGAGGGCGCGTCGCGGCGTCGCGGTCAGCAGCCCGCGGCGGGCGTCGTACCGGACCGGGACGGCGCGGCCGTCGACCCGCACCTCCAGCGCCGTCCGGGGCACGGTCGAGTGGCGGTCGGAGACGACGGCCCGCACGGTCGGGGTGCGGTCGCGGGTGGCGCCCGTCGGGGCGGTCACCCGGATCGTGGGACCGACGGTGTCGACGGTCCAGCCGCGCGCCGCCGGGGTGGGATCGGTGTTGCCGGCGGCGTCGGTGGCCCGCGCGTGGGCTGTGTGGTCGCCGTCGGTCAGGCCCGCGTGGGTGACCTCCGACGCGCACGGTGACCAGGGGCGGTCGTCGAGGCGGCACGCGAACGTGCTGCCGGGCTCGTCGCTGCCGAGCCGCAGGGTCGCGCGGCCCGACCTCACCGTGCCGGAAGGTCCGGCGGCGATCCGGGTCTGCGGCGCCACGTCGTCGTCGAGGTCGTCGACGACGACCTCGACCGAGTCGGAGCCGACCTCGCCCCCGGCGTCGGAGACGGTGAGGGTGGCGACGTACGTGCCCGGCGCGTCGTAGGTGTAGCCCGCGACGGCAGTGTCGGCGACGTCGGTGGTCGAGCCCGGGTCGCCGAGGTCCCAGGCCCAGGTCAGGTCGCCGGACGCACCGGTGACCTCGCCCGCGAGGACGACGTCCAGGGGCGCGACGCCGCGGCTCGGCGTCGCCCGGGCCGTCACGACCGGCGCCTGGTCCTCGACCACGGTGACGCTGCCGCGCATCGTCACGCCGTGCATCGAGCAGAGGTAGTAGTAGGTGCCGGGCCGGGTGAAGGTGTAGCGGAACGGCGGCCCGTCCGGCGCTCGGTACTCGGCGACGCCTGGCTGCCACGACTCGCGGACGTCCTCGGAGGTGAGGTCGTGGTTCTGCGTCGCGCGGTCGAACTGCCACTCGACCGTGTCGCCGACGGCGACCGTCACCTCGGACGTGCCGGTGTCGACCGACTCCCACCGGTTGCCCCGGGCGTCGTCGACGGCGTCGACCACCCACGTCCGCGCGGCTGCCGTGGGTGCCGTGGGTGCCGTGGGTGCTGTACCGGGCGACGCCTCCCCGGCACCGACGAGCCCCACGAGGGCGCTCGACAGCAGCACGGCCACCAGGACGCACGCCAGGACGGGTCGGACCGGGAGTGGTCCGGACGGTGCGGGCATGGTCGGACCTCGAGATCAGCGTGCGACGGGGAGAACCATGTTCGCACTTCTGAACTCACGTGACAACGGTGCCGTCCCTAGAGCGGCTCCGCGCCGGGTGCGCGGGGCCGTCGGGCCGGTTCAGATGTCGGTGCGGCTCTCGTGCACCGTCTGCGTGCCGTCCGCGTGCACCGTGGTCGCCACGCTGCGCCGACGGCGGCCGCTGTTGAGCGTCACCGCGGTGAGGAGGAGGGCGAGCAGCCCCACCCCGGCCATGATCCAGCCGACCATCGTCAGGTCGACGGCGTCGACGGTGTCGCGGACGGCCAGCGCGAGGACGAGTCCGGCGACCAGCAGGAAGGCTCCGACTCCGTAACCCATGACGTGCTCCTTCGGTAGGCGATCCGAGACCGTCGGTACATCTGCCCGCCGGCGGTGCTCGGTAAACCCGTGGGCCCGCCCCGCTCGGACGGCCGTCGGGAGCCGGCGCGGGTCAGTCGGTGAACAGCGCGCTGTAGGCGTTGAGCGCGGGTTGGCCCCCGAGGTGGGCGTAGAGCACGTTGGACCCCGGCGCGATGTCGCCCTGCCGCACCAGGTCGACGAGGCCGGCCATCGACTTCCCCTCGTAGACCGGGTCGATGATCATCCCCTCCAGGGAGCCGCTGAGCCGGATCGCGTCGAGGGTCGACTGCACCGGGACGCCGTAGCGCTCGCCCGCCCAGCCCTCGAGGACGGTGATCTCCTCGTCCTCGAGGTCACGTCCCAGCCCGATCAGGCCTGCGGTGTGCCGGGCGATGCGGGCGACCTGGTCGCGGGTGTCGTCGATGGTGGCCGAGGCGTCGATGCCGATGACGCGACGCGGCCGGTCCTGCAGCGCGAAGCCGGCGATCATCCCGGCGTGCGTCGACCCGGTCACCGTGCACACGACGACGGTGTCGAAGAAGACCCCGAGCTCGCGCTCCTGCTGCTCCACCTCGGCGGCCCAGCCCGCGAAGCCGAGGCCGCCGAGCGGGTGGTCGGAGGCGCCGGCCGGGATGCCGTACGGCGTGCCGCCGCGGCGGCGTACGTCCTCGAGGGCGTCGTCCCAGCTGCTCTTGAACCCGATGCCGAAGCCGGACGGGTCGAGCCGCACCTCGGCGCCCATGATCCGCGACAGCATGATGTTGCCGACCCGGTCGTTGAGGGGGTCGGGCCAGTCCACCCAGCGCTCCTGCACCAGGACGGCGCTCAGGCCGAGCCGAGCGGCGAGCGCCGCGACCTGGCGGGTGTGGTTGGACTGGTAGCCGCCGATCGAGACGAGGGTGTCCGCGCCCTGCTGCAGGATGTCGGGCACCAGGTACTCCAGCTTGCGGGTCTTGTTGCCCCCGTAGGCCAGCCCGGAGTTGCAGTCCTCGCGCTTGGCCCAGATCCGGGGGCCGCCGAGGTGCTGGCTGAGCCGGTCGAGCGGGTGCACCGGGCTCGGGCCGAAGAGCAGCGGGTAGCGGGGGAAGTCCTGCAGGGACATGGCTCTCCTCGGGGTGGTGACCGGACGACCACACCAATATATCGCATACCGGAGGTCAGTGCCCGGGCGTCTCCTCCGGCTGCTCGGCCGCGGTGGCCAGGCTGTGCCAGGTGCCGAAGGCGACCGCGGCCGCGCCGGCGACGTCGGCGTCCCGGCAGAGTCGGATCAGCTCGTCGTGGCGGGCGACGGACTCGCGGCCGGCGACGGTGGCGAAGCGGAGCCGCTCGGCGCGCCGCACCATGGGCGTGAACTGGTCGAGCACCTTGGCGAGCGAGCGGTTGCCGCACACGGCGACAGGCACGGCGTGCAGGTCGTCGTCGGCCTGCAGTGCGCTGTCGACGTCACCGTCCTCGACGGCGGCGCGGAACCTGCGGTTGGCCTCGACCATCGCCTCGAGGTCGGCGGCCGTCAGGGCGGGCACGGCCTGCCGGACGGCGAGCTCGTGCATCGCCGCGACGACGTCGCGCGCGTCCGTGGTGGCGCGCACGTCGAGCGTGCTCACGGTGGTGGAGCGGCCCGGCAGCGCGACCACCAGCCCGCCCTCGGCCAGCCGCATCAGCGCCTCGCGGACGGGCGTGCGGCTGACGCCGAGCCACTCGGCCAGGGCCAGGTCCTTGAGCTGCTCGCCCGGCGCGAACGTCCCGTCGACCACGGCGTCGCGCAGCCGCCGGTAGACGTCGTCGCGCAGGAGGGTGCGGTCGACGGCGGGGGAGTTCTGGGGGATGGGCACGCAATATATTGCGCGCGCCTCGGCGGGCGGGTCAAACCGCCGCGTGGTCGGCGGCGCCCTTGCGTCACCTCCCAGTACGCAATATATTGCATTTCGAGGACGCCGTCCGGTGTCCCGAATTCCCGAGAGGAACGCCCCATGAGCACGAACCCCGCGAAGCAGACCATCGTCCTGGTCCACGGCGCCTACGCCGACTCCTCGAGCTGGAACGGCTCGATCGCGGCCCTGCAGCAGGCCGGCCACCGCGTGGTCGCCGTCGCCAACCCCCTGCGGGGGCTGGAGAGCGACGGCGAGTACCTCCGCAGCGTCCTGGAGAGCATCGAGGGACCGATCGTCGTCGTGGGGCACTCCTACGGCGGGTCCGTGATGAGCCAGGGCGCCGACGGCAACCCGAACGTGACGGCCCTCGTGTACGTCGCCAGCTTCCTGGCCGAGCCGGGGGAGACCCTCCTCGAGCTCGTCGAGAAGTTCCCCGGCGCCCAGCTCGGCGGCGCCGCCCGCCCCACGCCGTACCCGACCCCGGGCGGTGGCACCGGCTCCGACCTCTCCATCGACCCGGAGCAGTTCCACGCGCTGTTCGCCGCCGACGTCGACGCCGAGGTGGCGCAGCGGATGGCCGTGACCCAGCGTCCCCTCGCGCTGGAGGCGTTCACGGCCCCCGCCACCCGAGCGGCCTGGCGGTCCATCGAGTCCTGGGCGCTGCTCGCGGAGCAGGACCTCGCCGTCCCTGCCGAACTGGTGCGGTTCATGTCCGAGCGCGCCGGCGCCCACCTCGTCGAGGTCGACGGGTCCCACGCCATCACGGTGTCGCGGCCCGACGTCGTCACCGACGTCATCCTCGAGGCCGCCGGCAAGACCGCGCGCTGAGCCGTGGCTGCGGCGCCACGTCCGTCGCCCACCAGCCCCGACTTCCCAGGCAACACCTGAACTTCCCGGGCATTGCATTGCCCGGGAAGTTCAGATCTCCCCGGTCCACCGGTGAGATCTCGCGCCCGCCGCCCGAAAGTTATGGACACTCCGTCCACATCGTGCTTATATGGACACACAGTCCATTACGAGTGAAGGAGCGTCCCATGAACGACCACACCTCCCGCGTCGCCCTGGTGACCGGCGGTTCCGGCGGCATCGGCAGCAACGTCGTGCGCCGCCTGGCCGCCGACGGCCTCGCGGTCGCCGTCCACTACGCCGGCAACCCCGACCGGGCCGAGGAGCTCGTCTCGGAGATCGTCGACGGGGGCGGCCGGGCGATCGCCGTCTCGGGCGACGTCGCCGACGAGACCGCGATGGCGGCGGCGTTCGACGCGACCGCCGCGGCCTTCGGCGGCATCGACGTCGTGGTCAACACCGCGGGCATCATGATCCTCTCGCCGCTGGCGACCCTCGACCTCGCCGACTTCGACCGGATGCACCGCACCAACGTCCGCGGCGCCGTCGTGGTCTCCCAGCTCGCGGCCAACCGGGTGCGCGACGGTGGGGCGATCATCAACTTCTCCACGACCCAGACCCGCGCGCAGCACCCCACCTACGGCGCGTACGTCGCCACCAAGGCGGCGGTCGAGGGGATCACCCTGATCCTGGCCCGGGAGCTGCGCGGGCGGGACGTGACGGTCAACGCCGTGGCGCCCGGACCGGTCGCGACGCCGTTGTTCCTCGACGGCAAGGACGAGGAGACGATCGACCGGATCGCCCAGCTCGTGCCTCTCGAGCGCATCGGGGTGCCGGACGACGTCGTCGAGACCGTGGCCCACCTCGCCGGCCCGGCCCGGTGGGTCAACGGCCAGACCGTCTTCGTCAACGGCGGGCTCGCCTGACCGGCACCCCTCCACGACCACCACGCCAGAGCGAGAGCGAGCACAGCCATGACCGAGAAGACCGAGAAGACCGAGAAGACCGAGAACATCGTCCTGATCACCGGCGCCTCCAGCGGCTTCGGTGCCCTCACGGCCCGGGCCCTGTCCGACACCCGAGGCGGCGCCACCACCACCGTCTACGCCGGCATGAGGGACACGACCGGCCGCAACGCCCCCCAGGTGCGGGCCGTCGAGGAGCACGCCGCCGAGCACGGGGTCGACCTGCGCGCCGTCGAGCTCGACGTCAGCGACCAGGACTCCGTCGACGCCGCGGTGCGGCAGGTCCTCGGCGAGCACGGCCGGATCGACGTCCTGATCCACAACGCCGGCCACATGGTCGTCGGCCCCGCGGAGGCGTTCACGCCCGACCAGCTCGCCGAGCTGTACGACGTCAACGTGCTCTCGACCCAGCGGGTCAACCGCGCGGTGCTGCCGGGCATGCGCGAGCGGGGCGCCGGCCTGGTGGTGTGGGTCTCCAGCTCGAGCGTCAAGGGCGGCACCCCGCCGTACCTCGCGCCGTACTTCGCCGCCAAGGCCGGCATGGACTCCCTGGCGGTCAGCTACGCCGCTGAGCTGGCCCGCTGGGGCGTGGAGACCACCATCGTGGTCCCCGGGTCCTTCGCCACCGGCACCAACCACTTCGCCCGCTCCGGCCGCGCGGACGACGGCGCGGTGGAGGCCGCCTACGAGACGCGGTACGCCGGCCTGATGGACCAGGTCGCGTCCAAGCTCGCCGCCCTCGCACCCCCGGACGCCGACGCGAGCATGGTCTCCGACGAGATCGCCCGGGTCGTGGACCTGCCGGCCGGCCGGCGGCCCTACCGCGTGCACATCGATCCTGCCGGCGACGGCTCCGAGCAGGTCTCGGAGGTCGCCGACCGGGCGCGGCGCGAGTTCCTGGACCGGGTCGGGCTCGGCGACCTGCTCACGGTGACGACGTGACGCACCGGCGCGCCGCGTCGGCCCGGTCGCCGGTCCCTAGACTTCCGCGGGTCGGGCGAGACGGAGGAGGCCGGTGGTGACCCAGGAGAGCGCGACGCCGACGACCCGCCGCGGTCGGGGCCGGCGCCCGGCCGACGAGGTCCGGGCCGACGTCCTCGAGGCGGTCGGGGAGATCCTCCTGACCGAGGGCAGCGCCCACCTGACCTTCGACCGGGTCGCGCGCCTGGCCGGCGTCAGCAGGACGACGCTGCACAGCTGGTGGCCGTCACGGGGCGCGCTCGCGCTGGAGGGCTACTTCCACGCCGTCCAGGACACCTTGGCCTTCCCCGACACCGGCGACGTCCGCGCCGACCTGGTCAGCCAGCTGCGGGCGTTCACCGAGGTGATGACGCAGACACCCGGCGGGCGGGTCCTGGCCGAGCTGATCGGGCAGTCGCAGACCGACGCCGACCTGGCCCGGTCCTACCGCGCCCTGTACTCCAGCGAACGTCGCCGCCTCGCCGGCGAGCGGCTGGCGCGCGCGCAGGAGGTCGGGCAGGTCCGCTCCGACGTCGACGTCCAGGTCCTGGTCGACCAGCTCTGGGGCGCGGTCTACCACCGGCTCCTGATCCCCGACGAGCCGTGCACCGACGAGTTCGTCGTCGCCCTCGTGACCAACCTGCTCGACGGCGTCGCGCCCCGCTGACGGCGGGCTATGGTGCTGGTCCGACCGGCCGCGAGCAGCAGGAGGCACCTCATGCAGGCAGAGTCCTTGACCGACCTGGTCCAGGAGCACCTCGACCTCGCTCGTAGCGGGTCGAGCAGCCGCAGCGCCCACACCGTGTACGGCGGCCACGAGCACCGCCTGCGCCAGACGCTGATCGCGCTGGCCGCGGGCCACCAGCTCGACGAGCACGAGAGCCCCGGCGAGGCCACGCTCCAGGTCCTGGCCGGCGCGGTGACCCTGGTCTCCGCCGACGAGCGCCACGACGGCGCCGTCGGCGACCTGATCATCATCCCCGACGCCCGGCACTCCCTCGAGGCCGTGGAGGACTCCGTGGTGCTGCTGACCGTCGCCCTGGAGGCCGCGGGTCACGCCTGACAGGACCACCCGACGTGCGGGTGTCCCCGCGCGGGCGGGCCGGTCGAGCCGGCCCAGCCCGGTCAGTCGAGGTAGGTCAGCGTCGGCACGCGGTGGTAGCCCTGCGCGACCGCGCGCCTCAGGTCGTCGCTGGTGACGACGATGCCGGTGTACGCCGCCGCCATCGCCAGTCCCACGAAGCCGGTGGCGGCGTCCTCGGCGGTGTCCTCGGCGGTGGGGTCGACCCAGGCCGCGTCGAACAGCGGGCGGAGGTCGGCGGGGACGGCCTCCCTCTCCTCCTCCGTGACGAACATGAACTCGGCGGCGTCGAAGACCAGCACGCCGTCGCGGGCACACCCGAACCGCTCGTGCGCCGCGACGTTGGAGCGGGTCACCGCCGCGGCGCCACCGCCCGTCGACAGGGCGGCCAGCACCCGCGGGCTGGGGTCGGCGTACCCCGTGTGCTCGATGGCCACCGCGCCGCCCGGCACCTCGGTGGCGGCGTAGGCGGAGTGGCCCCCGCGGTCGAGGTCGGGGTGGGGATCCGCACCGCTCTCGGGCTCAGCGCCGAGCAGCCGGAGCACCTCGACCCGCGACCGTCCCGCGACCAGCAGCACCGTCAGCGACTCGCCGTCGATGCCGGCATCCTCGAGGAGCGCGTCGTACGCCGTCGGGTCGTGGTCCACGGCTCCCAGCCTAGGAGGGGCACGCCAACGAGCTGCGTCAGCGCAACGTCCGGGCCAGGTCGGTCAGCGCCTGCTTCAGCTCGCCCTGGTCGCCGGTGGCGCTGAGCTGACGAACAGCGTTCTCGAGCTGGGCGACCGACGCGCGACCGCGGCCCTCGAGCTCCTCGGCCTTCTCGAGGTGCTTGGCGACCTTGTCGAGCGTCTTGCCCGACAGCGCACCCGACCGCACCGCCTGGTCGAAGTAGGCGCCGGCGACGTTGAAGCTGGGCTCCCACTCGATCTTCGGCTGGTGCTGGGCGTTGAACTGGTCGAGCACGACCTCGCGGGCGGCGTCGATCTCGTTCTCCGACAGCTGGTCGCTGGGCAGCAGGCCGAACGTGTCGAAGCCGCGGGCGATCTCGGTGCCGTAGACCTGGCCGTTGTACCAGTAGGTCGACCAGAACCCGGCGAGGTTGATCCCGGCGGGGTTCGGGGTGTTGACCGGGCCGCGGTCGAAGTAGGCGATCTCGACGGGGTTGGCGGTGTCGCTGAAGTCGATGACGGACAGGCCACCCTGGTACCAGGCCTGGACGAGGATGTCGCGGCCGGGCACGGGGACGAGCGAGGAGTTGTGGGCGACGCAGTTCTCCTGGGCCGTCTGCACGGCCGGCATCTTGAAGTAGCTGCGGAACTCCATCTGGTCGCCGACGAGGTCGAACCACGCGTCCGCGCCCCACTCGGGCCGGTCGGTGACCCGGCACCGGGCCGACGTGCCGCCGCCCCACTCGTCGGTGAACATCACCTTGGTGCCGTCGTTGTTGAAGCTCGCCGAGTGCCAGTAGGAGAAGTTCGGGTCGGACACGGCGTCGATGCGCCGCGGGTTCACCGGGTCCTCGACGTCGAGCAGGATCCCGTTGCCCTGGCAGGCCCCGGCGACGAGCTCGCGGGCCGCGAACGACGTCATGTCGTGGCAGGTGTTGGTGTTCGGCACCGGCGAGTACGACGTCCCGGACGGGTGCTGCGTGCCGCTCGGGGTGTTCTGCAGCCCGTTGTAGGCACCGGTCGCGGGGTCGGTGAAGATGCGGGGCTGGCTGACGATCGCGGCCTTGGCCGGGTCGGCCAGCGGGACCTTGATGACGTCGATGCGCCACGGGGTCGGGTTGCCGGTGGTCACCGGGACCTGGGAGTTGGTGTTGGCGTTCTCGCAGCCGGGCAGCTCGGTCGCCGACCGGACGCCGGACGTGCCGGAGTTGTAGATGTAGATGTTCGCCGGGTCGTCGGGGTCGGTGACGATCGTGTGCGTGTGCGACCCGCGGCAGGTCTGCACGCCGGGCAGCTGCACCGGGTTGTCGATGTCGCTGATGTCGAAGATGCGGACGCCGCGGAACCGGTCGGCGGCGCTGGTGGCTCCCTGCGTGCCGCAGTCCTTGCGGGCCCGGGTCTCCTCGACGGAGATGAAGAGGAGGTCGCCGTACACCGACGGGTCACCCTGGCCGCCGGGGCAGACGAAGGACCCGCGCAGCGTGGGGTCGGTCTGGTCGGAGAGGTCGTAGACCTGGAACCCGTTGAAGTTGCCGACGATCGCGTGGTCGCCGGTGAAGGCGAGGTCGGAGTTCACGAAGCCGAAGTTGCCGGGGGCTCCGTCGAAGGCGCCCACGCGCGGGTCGTTGTCGAGCAGCTCGATGTTGCTGCTGGCCTCCGACCAGGGGAAGTAGCCCGGCGCGAGTCCGACCCGCGGGTCGTCCTCGGCCGAGGACGCCACCGGGGCCAGGGTCAGGGCGAGCAGTGCCGCCCCCGCCACGCCGACCGCGCGTCGGCCGTTCCCGCTGAGCTTGCGCAGGGGTGACATGGGACTACCTCCTCGAGAAGGGCCAGATCTGCCGAGCGACATGGGGGGCGGCCCTGAACTACGATCAACCTAGTGTGAGGTTCGCCTCCACCGCCAGACCCTCGTCCGGAGCCGGTCCAGGCTTGCCGTCCACCTCGGGAGACCGCCCCATGACGACGTCCCGCCGCCTGCTGGCGGTCGCCGCCTGTGCCGTCTGCGCCGTCCTGGCGCTCGGTGCCTGCTCGTCCGAGGGGGAGGACTCCCCGTCCACGTCGTCCGGCTCGTCCGGTGCGTCGGAGACGCCCGAGGCCCCGGTCGTGCAGCTGGGCGCGCCCGGGGAGGACAACCGGACGCTGTCGCCGGACGAGCTCGAGGACCTCGACGAGCCGGGCCACACCGAGTCCGACGTGGCGTTCGTGCAGGGCATGGTCCCGCACCACCAGCAGGCCCTCGAGATGGTCGAGATGGTCGCGGAGCGGTCGGCCTCGTCGCAGGTGCCGCTGCTCGCCGAGCGGATCGCGGCGTCGCAGACCGACGAGATCGCGCAGCTCGAGGACTGGCTCACCCAGCGTGGGGAGTCCACGTCGGGCGCGCACGCCCACCACGGGGGTCACGGCGACGGCGACCTGATGCCCGGGATGCTCACCGAGGCCGAGCTGGCGCAGCTGCGCGCCGCCGACGGGCCGCGCTTCGACCGGTTGTTCCTGCGCCTGATGATCCGTCACCACGAGGGTGCGATCGCGATGGTCGACGACCTGCTGGCCGGCGACGGCGGCCAGGAGTCCCAGGTCTTCCAGCTGGCCAGCCACATCGAGTCCGACCAGGCCGTCGAGATCGCCCGGATGAAGCAGGTGCTGGTCGACGGCGCGTCCTGAGACCGGGCCCGTCGCGTTGGTCGGGCGGCCGTCCCGGTGCTCTGGTCAGCCGCGGTCGGACACCAGTGTGGACACCAGTACGGACACCAGTGCGGACACGGAGAACCGCGCCGGTCCGAGTGGGCCGGAGCGGTCCTGCGCTGGTGTGGGAGGCGTCAGCCGACCGCGTCACCGATGCGGGAAGCGATGACCTGGGCACCGGCATGTCCGGCGCTGCCGCCCCGGATGGAGCCGACCACGGTCAGGGTGGTGTCGTCCTCGGGGATCACGAGGTAGGTCGTGGCGTTGGTCTGGGCGCCGTTCTGCCCGTCCTCGGGGATGTCGGAGGTGAACGAGGTGCCGCGGTCGTTCGAGCCCTCGACCAGCAGCGAGATGACGCCGTAGTCCACCGACGCCGGGGTGCCCCCGAAGTGGAAGAACTGTGCCGTGCCGTCGATCAGGTAGCGACCGGAGTCCAGCTCGAAGGTGAGGAGCGGGGTGTCGCTGTTGCCGTTCGCCGGGCTGCCGGGAACCGGGACCACGTTCAGCTGGAACCCGCCGCCGAGGTCGGTGAGCGGGGTGAGGTGGGTGGTGACGTCGGTCGTGCCGGAGGGGCCCCGAGGACCAGCGGGACCGGCGGGACCGCGCGACGTGGAGTTCACGCGCGAGCGGAGCTGTGCACTCAGGTCCTTGCCCTGGATCCCGTTGTCGCGGACGTCCACGCTGCGGATGGAGCCGTCCCGGATGTCTCCGCTCCCGATCTGACCTGCGGCAACGGCGCCACCGACCCCGGACAGGGCAGCGATGGCCAACCCGCCCACGGCAACTGCGGCAACGCGACTCTGGAAGAACTTCATGGAACGGCCTCTCGATGGAGCCACCCGGTCGCAGGCGGCTCGGGGTGGCACGCGCCACACTAGGCTGGCGACCTGCTGCGCGATGCGTTTCTGCGCAGATTCCTCGGGGCCCGCCGTGCCGGGTGAGCAGGCGCCGACGAGTCCCCCGGACCGCCGCCGATGACGAAGGTCCGCCGACGCTCGTCGGCGGACCCTCGTCATCGATCTTCTCGCGCCCCGCCCGCCTCACGGCGGGGTCGAGCCGCGGCGTGGAGGTCAGTAGCCGACGAGCCCGCTCTGCCACTCCTGGAGGTCGGCGAGCTTCTCGACCAGCACCGGGTCCTTGACGCCGTGCGCCTTGCCCTTCGCCTTCTTGATCAGGTGGGCTGCACGCGCGTGGTCACCGGCGTCGGCGGCGGCCTCGGCCTGCTCGAGGGAGCGGGCGAGGGACTCGGCGTGCTTCGGCCCGTTGCCGTGACCGTGGCCGTGGCCGGGGCCCTCGACCGCTGCGACGAGGCGCTCGACCTCGGGGAAGGTGACGCAGTCGCCGCCGCCCTCGACGACGCCGGCGGTCCACTCGATGCCACCCAGGAGGTGGGCCAGGAAGAGCGAGTCGCTGTAGGAGGAGTCGACGTGGCCGGCACCCTCGTACCACGAGCGGCCGCCCTCGAAGTTGTGGCACCAGGCGATCGGGTGGTCGGCGCCCATCGTGCCGCCGGTGTACGTCGACTCGTCGAGGGTGAGCAGCACGTGCACGTCCTCGCGGGGGTTGGCCGTGTAGTTGTACCACTCGTCGAACCGCGACCACTCCTTCGGCAGCATCGTGGTGGACGGGTGGTTCGGGCTCTCCACGACCATCGTGGCCTGCTGCTGCGCGGGGTGGTTGCGGAAGCGGGCCGACCCTCCGGTCAGCCTGCTGAACCACGGCACGGCGTGCATCTCGTCGGTGGCCGCGTGCAGCCCGACGAACCCGCCGCCGCCGCGGATGTAGCCCTGCAGGGCGGCGAGCTCGGTGTCGTCGAGCGTGCGCGGCCGGGCCGGGTCCTGGTTGTTGGTGCCGTCGACCGGCGAGGCGAACAGCACGGTCGCGTACTGCGAGAGCGCCTCGGCGCTGGTGAACGGCGTCGTCGTCATGCTGAGCGCGGGCTGACCGGGGGAGCGGCCGACCGGCGGGTCCCACACGTCGACGGTGAAGCCGTGCTCCTGGCCCAGCGCGATCACGGCGTTGGTGGTCTCGTCGATGTGGGAGTGGCGGAACCCGAGGGTCTTGCCGACCACGAGCACCTTGTACGGCGCCGCGTCGGCAACGTCGGGACGGTCGTCGCGCGGAGCGGCGTCAGCGGGCGCGAGGGTGGAGACGGTGAGCGCGAGGGCGGCCGCACCGAGGGCGGCAGCGGCGGTCCGGAGAGCCCGGCGCGGGTGGTGGGGGGTCATGGGGGGTTCCCCTGTCTGCCGCGGGAGCGGCATTTGTCGGAGTGCAGGACAAAGTGCTGTCCACGACGCTAGTGACCGCCGTCACGGACGTCAACGGGCTCGGAGGAACGTCGGCGAGGCCGCGAGCCGCTCCCCGGGCGCGCCGATCTGCCACCATCGCCCCGTGAGGCGCGAGGTGTCCGACGACCAGCCGGTGGTCCCCAGCAGGCTGGGCACGACGCCGTCCCAGGTACGCCGCCACAACCTCGGCGTGCTGCTGGAGCGGTTGCACCTGGACGGGCCGTCCTCGCGGTCCCAGCTCGGCGCGGCCACCGGCCTGACCCGCTCGACCATCGCCGACCTCGCGCAGGACCTCGTGGCCTGCGGGATGGCCACCGACTCCGGGCGCGTGCTGTCCTCCGGGCTGGGGCGCCCCTCGTCGGTGGTCGAGGTACGGCCGGAGGGTGCGGTCGTGCTGGCGGTCGAGCTCGCGGTGGAGTCGGTCGCGGTGGCGACGGTCGGCCTGGGCGGCGCCGTGCTGGCCACCGACCGGGTCGGTCTGCCGCGCGGCACCCTGACGGCGCCGGACGCCGTGGCGCGGGTGCACGCGCTCGCCGCGCCGCTGCTGGCCGGGCACGAGGAACGGCTGGTCGGCGTGGGCGTCGCCGTCCCCGGCCTGGTCCGTCGCACCGACGGCTTTGTGCACGTGGCGCCCAACCTCGGCTGGCGCGACGTACCGCTGGGCCTGATGCTCGGTGCCGCGCTCGGCCGCCCGACCCGGGTCGAGGTGGCCAACGAGGCCGACCTCGGGGCCCTCGGCGAGCACCGCCGGGGTGCGGGGCGCGGGGCCGAGACCATGGTCTTCGTCTCCGGCGACGTCGGTATCGGTGCCGGCCTGGTGGTGGGCGGGCGGGCGATGCTCGGGGCCGCCGGGTACGCCGGCGAGGCCGGGCACATGCTGGTCAACCCGGACGGACGACCCTGCACCTGCGGTGCGCGCGGCTGCTGGGAGACCGAGGCCGGCGAGGTCGCCCTGCTGCGGGCGGCGGGCCTCGACAGCACCCACGGCCATGCGGCGCTCGACCGTCTCCTGGGCCGCCTCGACGCCGGCGACCAACGGGCCGCGCTGGCGTCGGCCGAGATCGCGCGCTGGGTCGGCCTCGGCATCGGCAACCTGGTCAACCTGCTCAACCCCGAGGTCGTGGTGCTCGGCGGCTTCCTGCAGCAGTTCCACCGCCACCTGCGCCCCGCCCTCGAGAGCGCCCTCGCCTCCCGCGCGCTCGCCCAGCCCCGGGCGGTCGTGCGCGTCGTCCCCGGCACGCTCGGCCGCGCGGCCCAGCTGCACGGCGCCGCCGAGCTCGTGCTCGCCGAGGTGCTCACCGACCCGTGGTCGACCTGTCGCCCCGGGAGCACGGCCGTGGACCGGGCGGTCTCGCCGGGCTGACGCGCGGTGCCTGCCTGCACCAGTACTGGTGAAAGGCGGTCAACGCGCCCCGACCCGCGCTCAGCAGCCTGCTCGACCGAGGCCTCTCCCCGGGTCGACAGGAGTGCGTCCGGGACACGTGGCGATCGTTGGCGGGGCCGAGGATGACGACCAGCGGCACGCCGTAGCGGGTGGGCGGTGGTGATCCCCCGCAAGGGCTGCCTGGTGCGCCCCGTCGAGCTCAGCGACGTCCGCGAGTGGACGCGATGCGCGCCCGCGACGCCGACGCCGTGCGCGAGAGCTGATGCAGCGCCCCCTCGGCGAGGTCGCGCACACGCTCATCCGCGGCTTCGCCGGCGTCGGAGCGGTCCCGACCTCGGCGTCCCCCAGGAGGTCGCGCGGCTCAACCGGGCTTCAGGACGATCGTGCGTCGAGCCGTTGCCCCTCCGGCGACGGTCGCGGTCGCCTGGGTGGTGAGGCCCGCCTTCTTCGCCTTGCTCAACAGCCTCTTGCCGGCCGTGGTCAGCTTGAGCTTGACGGTGGCGTTGGCACGCCCGGCGATCGCATAGCTGGCGGTGGCGACGACGGTCTTCTTCTGCACGAGCTTGAGCGTGCCGCGGCACACCATCGCGCCGGCGCAGCTCACGTCGACCTTCGTCCTCCCGCCCGAGACCGTTGCCCGCCCTGTCCCGATCGCGACCGTCGCCGGGGTGACCCGGTAGGAGATCGAGGCCGTGCTCCTGAGCCCGTTCGCGGAGGTGGAGGTCACCGTGTAGGTGTGGGCGCCGGCGCGCGAGGTGTCGAGGCTGCCGGTGCCGCCGGACGTCGAGGTCGCACCGCGGCTGTCGTTGCACGACGCGAGACCCGGCCCGCCGGCTCCTTCGGCGCACGCGAACCTCGTCTTCACGACCTGGCCGAGCTGATACGTGGCGCCGCGTGCTGGTGCGGAGATCGTCGCTGTCGGCGCCCCAGCCACCGTGTACGAGATCGTCCTGGTGCCCGTCTGGCCGTTGGCGGAGGTCGCGGTCACGGTGTAGTCGTGGGTGCCGACCGACGACGTGTCGAGGGTGCCTGCACCCCCCGACGTCGACGTCGTGCCGGCGCTGTCGTCGCACGACGCCAAGCCCGGCCCGCCGGCTCCTTCGGCGCACGTGAACGCCGTGGGCACGACCTGGCCGATCCGATAGGTGCCACCGGTCGCCGGCGAGGAGATCTCCGCGGTCGGCGGCGGCGGGGCCACCACCGTGTACGAGATCGTCAACGGGACTCGCATCTGCCCCGCGTTCGGGTCGTCGGCGTTCTCGCCCCATTCGGTCCACGCGTTCACGGTGTAGTCGTGGGTGCCGAGGGTGGAGGTGTCGAGGGTGCTCGTGCCTTCCGGCGAGCCAGACCCGCCAAGGCTGTCGAAGCAGGCGGACAGCCAGGTGCCGGCTCCCGCGGCACACGAGAACGCCGTCGTGACCACTTGCCCGAGCACGTAGGTCTCACCGGGTGCCGGCGCGGAGATCACCACGGTCGGCGTTCCGGGCTCGACCGTGTAAGAGATCGTCTCGACGTCCGTCAGTCCGCTGGCGGAGGTCGCGGTGACGGCATAGGTGTGGGTGCCGACGACCGACGTGTCGAGGGTGTTGGTGCCGCCCGCCGCCGTGTCCGAGCCCTGGTTGTCGTTGCACGACTCCAGGCCGGGTCCGTCGACCGCTTCCGCGCACGTGAACGCCGTCGGGACGACCTGGCCGAAGGCGTAGCTGCCGCCGGTCGTGGGCGACGAGATCACCGCGGACGGCGGCAGTGCGGCTGGGTAGGTGATCGAGACGGACGCCGGGGCCTGCGACGCGGCCGCCGGCGAGGTCCCGTACGCGTGGGAGACCACGAAGCTGGAGCCTCCGCCGCCGGAGCCGCCATAGGAGCCGTTGGAGCCGCCTCCACCCCCGCCACCGTAGTAGCCGCCTCCGCCGCCACCCCCACCGCTGCCTTGGCCGACGCCGACGCCTCCAGCGCCACCGGTGAACGCCGTACCGGCGCCGCCGGGGCCTGAGGCCCCGCCACCAGGGGCTCCGCCGGCACCGCCGGCTGTCTGGGTCCCGGCGCCTCCTCCGCCCCCGCCGTTGCCCCGGGAGTCGGCGTCGCCGCCGGCAATGCCGTACGAGGCGCCGCCACCGCCACCGGCCACGACGAGCGCGTTCGCCACCGTCGGGCTCCCGTCTCCGGAGATGACCCACGAGGCGCCCCCGCCGCCGGCGCCTCCCACGGCGTTGGCGCCCAAGGACGGTCCCGCACCGCCGGCGCCCCCGCCGCCCGTGCCGCCGGCGGTGCCGGGGTAGGGGCAGTAGGAAACGACGGGACCGGCTCCACCGACACCGATGGTGAGCTGCGCTCCAGGGGTGACGAGAAGACTCGTGGTGACGACAGCTCCGGCGCCGCCGCTTCCGCCGTAGCAGTTGCCACCGCGGGCGCCGACTGCAGTCACCTTGATCGCCGTGACCCCGGCGGGGACCGTGAACAGGGACTTCCCGGCCGTGTCGAACACCTCCGTGGTGGGCGCGACCGCGCTGTGTGCGTCAGGTGCCGCTACGACGCCCACGGCGGCCACACCGGCCAGCGTCATCGCCGTCGCCATGGCAAGGCTGAGGGGTGTTCGGGTCCATGCCCGGAAGCCAGACGTCATCGATCACTGCTCTCTCGGTCTCGACCTGCCGGGTTCGCGCGGGTTGCGAGAGCAGATCACGGGCACGCTAGCAGTGCCCGCCGCTGTGAGGCGCCGATTGCAGCACGTCGATCGGTGAGGGCCACCGGGCTCCGGTCAGTCCTCCGTCAGGTCGGCGAAGGCCGCCTTGGCGTCTCGTACCTCGTCGGCTCCTTCTTGCTCCAGGTGGGGTGGCGGCGTCCGCCGCCGATGAGGAGCACGCGTAGCCGCTAGTGGTGGTCGTTGCGGAACCCGCGGGCCACGCGTCGGGCCAGCTCGATGAGGCCGCTGATGGCCTCTGTCCCGGGCTGGGCGAGCAGAGACGCGAAACGCCGCCGAGCGACCTTCTGGTCGCGCGGCGGCGTTCCTGCAGTCAGAGGCGGTTTCCCTCGATCATTCGGCGTTCATCGAAGAGCCTTCCGAACCCCAGATCAGATGTCGTAGTACAGCTCGAACTCGTGCGGGTGCGGGCGCAGCTGGACCGGGGCGATCTCGTGCTCGCGCTTGTAGGCGATCCACGTGTCGATCAGGTCGGGCGTGAAGACGTTGCCGGCCGTCAGGTACTCGTGGTCGTCCTCGAGGGCGTCGAGGACGGCGCCGAGGGAGGTCGGCACCTGGTCGATCTCGGCCATCTCGTCCGGCGGGAGCTCGTAGATGTCCTTGTCGATCGGGGCGGCGGGCTCGATCTTGTTCTTGATCCCGTCGATGCCGGCCAGCAGCAGCGCGGCGAAGGCCAGGTAGGGGTTGGCCGACGGGTCGGGGAACCGGGTCTCGATGCGCTTGGCCTTGGGGTTGGAGCCGGTGATCGGGATCCGGACCGAGGCGGAGCGGTTGCGCGAGGAGTAGACCAGCGAGATCGGGGCCTCGAAGCCAGGCACCAGGCGGTGGTAGGAGTTCACCGTCGGGTTGGTGAACGCCAGCAGCGACGGGGCGTGCTTGAGGATGCCGCCGATGTACCAGCGGGCCATGTCGGACAGGCCGCCGTAGCCGGTCTCGTCGTAGAACAGCGGGGTGCCGTCGTTCCACAGCGACTGGTGCACGTGCATGCCGGAGCCGTTGTCACCGAAGATCGGCTTGGGCATGAACGTGACGGACTTCTGGTTGGCCCACGCCGTGTTCTTGATGATGTACTTGAACTTCATCACGTCGTCGGCGGCCTTGAGCAGCGTGTCGAAGCGGTAGTTGATCTCCGCCTGTCCGGCGGTGCCGACCTCGTGGTGGGCCCGCTCGACCGTGAGGCCGGAGGCCTCGAGGTTCTTGACCATCTCGTCGCGCAGGTCGGTGTAGTGGTCGTACGGCGCCACCGGGAAGTAGCCGCCCTTGAGGCGCGTCTTGTAGCCGAGGTTGTCGCCCTCGGCGCCGGAGTTCCACCAGCCCTCGACGGAGTCGATGTGGTAGTAGCTCTCGTTGACACCGGTGGAGTAGCGCACCTTGTCGAAGATGTAGAACTCGGCCTCGGGCGCGAAGAACGCCGTGTCGGCGATGCCGGTGGTCGAGAGGTAGGCCAGCGCCTTGCGGGCGATGTTGCGCGGGTCGCGCGAGTACGGCTCACCGGTGATCGGGTCGTGGATGAAGAAGTTGATGACCAGCGTCTTCGCGGTGCGGAACGGGTCGAGGTAGGCCGTCGTCGGGTCCGGGAACAGCGACATGTCGGACTCGTTGATGGCCTGGAAGCCGCGGATCGACGAGCCGTCGAAGCCGAGGCCGTCGTCGAACACGCTCTGGTCGAAGGACGACACCGGGACGGTGAAGTGCTGCATGATGCCGGGCAGGTCGCAGAAGCGGACGTCGACCATCTCGACGCCCTCGTCCTTGATGTAGGCGAGCAGCTCGTCGCTGTTGTTGAACAAATCGTCCTCCTTGGCTGCGAGCCCTCCCAGGGGCAGCCGACAAACGCGGGTGAGAGCCGGCGCGACACTGCGCCGACCGGTACCCGCAACGTACCGGGCAAGCAGTTTCTCGACCGTATCGGACTTGTTTCGCCCGTGTAACAGGTGTCCGGCGCACGTGACGTTCGTCGTGCTGCCTACCCTGGACCTCGTGAACCAGGCCGTCCCGACCGCCTCGTGGGGACGTCGGGTCCTCGCGCTCCTCGTCGACTGGATCGCCTCGACGCTCGTCGCGGTGGTGCTCGTCGGCGGGGGAGACGCCTACTTCGAGCCCGGCAGCCCGGGCGGCTTCGTCACCCTGGCGGTGTACGTCGTGGAGGCCGCGGTCTTCACCTGGCTGATCGGCGGCTCGTTCGGCAAGGTCGCGACCGGGCTGCGCGTCGTCCCGGTCGACGGCGTGCTGGGACCCCTCAACCCGCTGCGCCTGCTGCTGCGGCAGGTCCTCGTCGCGGTCGTGATCCCGCCGCTGGTCTTCAAGCCCGACGGCCGCGGCCTGCACGACGTCGTCGCCGGCACGTCGACGGTCACCGCCGACACCTTCCGGGCGCTGGTCGCCGCGCAGTCGGGCCGGTCGGCCCGCTAGAGGTCGCCGAGGGTCAGCGGCCGCGCATGTTGCCGCGCATGCCCTTCATCGACGTCGGCACCGGCCCGCGCGGGAGCGGGACCTTCGGGCGCTGGGCGTCGAGCGCCTTGAGCCGGTTGAGCACGTCGGTGATCTCGGCCGGCTTCACCTGGCGGCCGAGCTTCTGGACGTGGCGCACCAGCTTGGGCAGCGGCACCTGGCCCTCGCCGTTGCCGACGATGACCTCGTGGATCGGGGTCTCGAACGCGACCCGCTCGTGCTTCTTGCGCTCCGAGGCCAGCAGCTGGCGCAGCCGGTTGGCGTTGCCCTCACCGACCAGCACGATGCCCGGAGGGCCCACGACGCGGTGCACCATGTCGGGGCTGGTGCGGTTGCCGCCGAAGGCGACCATCTGGTCGGTCTTCCAGCCGCGGCGCAGCATCGTCAGCGCCTGCGCGCCGCCGCCGGGACGCCCGTCGAGGCGGGTGTACGCCGCGTTCTGGGCGCGGCGGCTGAAGACGATCATCATCGCCAGGAAGCCGAACAGGAACCCGCCGACGCCGGCCATGATCCAGTGCAGGACGCCGTCGCGCGGCGGCAGCAGGTAGAACAGGCCGAAGCCGACCAGCGCGAAGAGGACGAACGTGCCGAGCAGCCACAGGCCGAGCCGGGGGTCGACCTCCTTGGACATCCGGTAGGTCTCGACCACCTGGCGGCGGCGGCTCATCTTGGTCGGGTCGGTCTCCGCGACCTCGGGGGTCTTCGGGGACTTGGGGGCCTTGGGCTCCTTGGCCATCTGCGCTGCTGCCTCGCTGTTCGTGCGGTCCGGGGTGACGGGGTGCCGTCAGACGGACGCGCGCGCGTCCATCGCCTGACGGTACAGGCGACCGGCGCGGTAGGACGAACGCACGAGCGGGCCGGAGAGCACACCGGAGAACCCGATCTCCTCGGCCTCGGCGGCCAGCTCGACGAACTCCTCGGGCTTGACCCACCGCTCGACCGGGTGGTGGCGCACCGAGGGGCGCAGGTACTGGGTGATGGTGATCAGCTCGCACCCGGCCGCGTGCAGGTCGCGCAGCGCCTGCGAGACCTCCTCGCGGGTCTCGCCCATGCCCAGGATCAGGTTGGACTTGGTGACCAGGCCGAAGTCGCGGGCCTGGGTGAGCACGTCGAGGGAGCGCTCGTAGCGGAACGCGGGCCGGATGCGCTTGAAGATCCGCGGCACCGTCTCGACGTTGTGCGCCAGCACCTCCGGACGCGACTCGAAGACCTCGGTGAGCAGCTCGGGGCGGCCGTTGAAGTCGGGGATCAGGTTCTCGACGCCCGTGTCGGGGTTGAGCTCGTGGATGGCGCGCACGGTCTCGGCGTACAGCCACGCGCCGCCGTCGGGCAGGTCGTCACGGGCGACGCCGGTGATGGTGGCGTAGCGCAGCTGCATCTTCTGCACCGACTCCGCGACCCGGCGGGGCTCGTCGCGGTCGAGGGGCTGCGGCTTGCCGGTGTCGATCTGGCAGAAGTCGCAGCGACGGGTGCACTGGTCACCGCCGATGAGGAAGGTCGCCTCTCGGTCCTCCCAGCACTCGAAGATGTTGGGGCACCCGGCCTCCTGGCACACCGTGTGCAGACCTTCGGACTTCACCAGCGACTGCAGGGCCTTGTACTCCGGGCCCATCTTGGCGCGGGTCTTGATCCACTCCGGTTTGCGCTCGATCGGGGTCTCGGCGTTGCGTACCTCGAGACGGAGCAGCTTGCGGCCCTCGGGAGCAGTGCTGGACGGTGTGGGAGTGGTCGTCACTCCTCCGATGGTACGTCGCCTCAGGGCACGTCGCGGCGCCGGTACGACGCCGCGCTGGCCCCGCCGAGGACCAGCAGCAGGACGCCGTAGTAGGCGCTGCCCTGGCGGACGCTGATCTCCTCGGTGCCGTCGCACTCGCCCGTCTCGGAGTACTTAGGTCCCTCGTAGCAGGACGGCGGCACGTCGACGTAGTACTCGGCGCGGCCGTTGACGACGGCGACGGCGTTGGTGGCGGGTTCCCACCGCAGCGCGCCGCTGCCGAGGAGCCCGAACAGCAGCCCGCCGGCCACGGCCACCACGGCGAGCGTGCCGACCGTGAACACGGTGCTGCGGGTCCAGGCGGTGAGGGCGTAGCCGGCCAGGGCGCCGGCGACCACCATGGCCGTGCCCCGCACCGCGTGCTGGACCACGTCGGTGACGACCTGGCCCGACGGGTCGAGGTCGCGGGACTGCGCCAGCGCCAGGAGTCCGCCCCAGTACAGGGTGAGCACCACCACGCTGAGCACGGCTGCCAGGAGGCCGACCGCGATGGCCTTGGAGGCCCAGACCCGCAGCCGCCGCGGCTCGAACAGCAGCTGGTTGCTCATCGAGCCCGAGCTCCAGTCGTGCCCGACGTACGTCGTGCCGACCAGCAGCATCAGCACCGCCATCACGGCCACCACACCCAGGCCGCTGGTGCCGCGCTCGCCGGCGACGTCGAGCGGCTCGCGGTAGAGGAACTGGTCGATGGTCGGCTCGTAGTCGAAGTACTCGTCGCAGCGGTCGCCGCCGTTCTTGCGCGCCGCACCGAACGCCTGCGGGTTCTCGCGGCAGTCGGCGAGCTGCTCGGCGATGGACCCACGCTCCGCCTCGAGCTGCTGCTCGGCGGCGACCCGGTCGTCCTCGCTGACGGGCCGGGTGTCGTGGGCCCGCAGCGCCAGCAGCACGAGCGGGATGAGGACCGCCGCGCCGACCAGCAGCACCACCGCCCGGCGCCACCGCAGCCGGGTGAGCTCGACCAGGACCAGGCGGATCACCGGGCACCGTCCTTCGTGTCCCGCTCGGGCCCCTGGCCCAGCGAATCGGCGGCGGTGAGCTCGAGGAACACCGACTCGAGGTCGCGGCGCAGCGGGGTCAGCGCGGTGAGCCACACCCCGGCCTCGCCGAGGGTCCGGGTGATCCGGGCGGGGTCGTCGGTCTCGACGCGCAGGCCGTCGGGCGTGGCCGTCGCCGGCAGCCCGGCCGCCGCGAGCGCCTGGGCCGCCGGCGCCGCGTCGGGCACCTCGACGGCGTACGCCGACGCGTCCGTGTCGAGCAGGTCGGCCACGCGGCCGGTGGCGAGCAGCCGGCCGTTGCCGATGATGGTGGCCGAGTCGCACACCTGCTGGACCTCGGCGAGGATGTGCGAGCTGAGCAGCACGGTGACGCCCTGCTCGCCCAGCGAGCGGATGGTGTCCCGGATCTCGCGGATGCCGGCCGGGTCGAGGCCGTTGGTGGGCTCGTCGAGGATCAGCAGCCGGGGCAGCTTGATCAGGGTCGCGGCGATCGCGAGCCGCTGCTTCATGCCCAGCGAGTAGGCCCGGTAGCGGTCGCGGTCGCGGCCGGTCAGCCCGACCCGCTCCAGGGCCTGGTCGACCTGGCTGTCGGGGGCCCCGATGCTGCGGGCGAGCAGCACGAGGTTCTGGCGGCCGGTGAAGTGGGGCGAGAACTTCGGTGACTCCACGACGGCGCCGACGCGGTCGATGACGTCGGGCAGGTGTGCGGGCACCTCCTGGCCGAAGAGCCGCATCCGTCCCTGGGTGGCGCGGGCGAGGCCGAGCAGCATCCGGATGGTGGTGGTCTTGCCCGAACCGTTGGGGCCGAGGAACCCGTGCACCCCGCCGGCGGGGACGGCGAGGTCGAGGTCGTGCACCGCCACCCGCAGCACCCCGCGGCTGCGGAACTCCTTGCGGAGCCCGGAGGCCTCGATGACCAGCTCGCTCAAGTGTCGCTCCTCCGCCCGGGACAGGAGCGTCATCAGACCACGGCGCCCGCCGCGATCCGGGGACCGGCGCGCCGGGTCAGCCGCCCGGCCGCACCAGCTCGATGCGGGGCGCCCGGCCGGGCTCGGGCCGGGGCTCGTAGTCGGGCGTGGCGTCGTACGGCGTCCAGGCGAGGTAGTGACGCAGGTGCTGCTCGACCGAGGGCAGCACGTCGGTCACCGTGACCGTCCGGCCGGTCTCGACCGAGAGCGTGGTGACGCCGGCGTCGGCGATGCCGCACGGCACGAACCGGTCGTACCAGCCCAGGTCGACGTCGCAGTTGAGAGAGAAGCCGTGCATCGTGACGCCGCGGCTGACCCGGATCCCGATCGCGGCGACCTTGCGCTCCGGGCGCCCGGTCGCGGGGTCGGCGCGCAGCCACACGCCCGAGCGGCCCGGGACGCGCGCGGTCTCGACGCCGAGGTCGCGGCACACCGCGATCAGTGCCTCCTCGACCCGGCGCACGTAGTCGACGACCTTGACGTGGTCGGGCAGCGCGACGATCGGGTAGCCGACCAGCTGGCCCGGCCCGTGGAAGGTGATCTTGCCGCCGCGGTCGACGTCGATGACCTGCGCACCGCCGGGGTCGAGCGGGCGCTCGTGCGGGTCGGTGCGCTTGCCGGCGGTGTAGACGGGCGGGTGCTCGAGCAGCAGCACGGTCGGCGGCCGGGACGCCGCGACGACGCCGGCGTGGACGTCGCGCTGGAGGTCCCAGGCGGCCAGGTAGTCGACCGCGTCGGCACCGAGGCCGGCGACCTCGAAGGTCAGGTCACTCACGGTGTCGAGCCTAACGCGGCGTCCACGCGTCGCCGAGCAGCCGCAGCTGGTCGGGCAGCACCCGGCGCCAGAAGCCGCGGTCGTGGGCGCCGGGCTCGAACGACGCCCGGAGGTCGACGTCGTCGGGGAAGCCGTCGACGTAGTCCTCGACCGAGCGGTAGAAGGGGTCGCCGGTGCCGCAGTCGATGCTCACCCGGATCCCGGACAGGTCGTCCTGGCGGCCGAAGACGGTGGACGCGCGGTACTCCGCGGCGTCCTCGAAGCCGCTGGCGCTGGCGTCGTCGGGGTCCGACCACAGCGCCGGTCCGGCCACCGCGACCGCCGCGACCCGCTCCGGGCCGAGCAGGCCGGCCAGCCGGAGCGCGCCGTACCCGCCCATCGACCACCCGAGCAGCCCGATCCGGTCGATCGGCGCCGCCTGCAGGCCGCGCTCGGCCATCAGCGGCAGCAGCTCGTCGACGACCATGGCGCCGGCGTCCTCGCCCGAGGGGCGCTCGTGCCAGTAGGTGTCGCCGCCCTCGGGCACCACGATCGCGAACGGCGTCGTGCCGTCGGCCACCGCGGCGGCCAGGTGCTCGGCGACGCCGAGGTCGCCGGGCAGGAAGGCGTCGATCTCCCAGCCCAGGCCGTGCAGCGCCACCACCAGGGGCAGGTCGTACGACGCGCTGCCCGGCGGCCGCAGCAGGTGCCAGCGCACGGTGGCGCCCTGGCGCGCCCGCGACACGAACGACCCGGAGTCGACGGGCCCGGCCGCGACGTCGGGGACGGTGCCGTCCTCGCCGTTGAGGCCGAGCGCCGCCTGGATCGCCACCCGACCCGGCAGCACGCCCTGGTGCACGCCGACGCCGGCCGCGCCGGCCCCGACGGCGGCGACCGCACCACCGGTCAGGACGGTCCGGCGGGTCACGAACCGCGTCATCACTGCGTGATCACCGCCTCACAGCCGGGTGGCGACGAACGCCAGGTCGTCGGGCAGGGACCGCCGGGTGAACGCCAGCTCGTGACCGCCCTCGCCGAAGTCGACCTCGAGGTCGGCGTCGTCGGGGAAGCCGGCGACGTAGGCCCGGGTGGCGTCGTAGAAGTAGTCGCTGGTGCCGCAGGCGATGCGTACCGGGATGTCCGCGAGGTCGGTCTGCCGGTCGAGCACCGAGAAGCGCTCGTACTCCGTCGCGTCGGCGAACCCGTCGGGGTGCGCGGCGGCCGGGTCGTCGTACAGGCCGGGGCTCGAGGCGCACACCGCCGCCACCCGCTCGCGGCCGAGCAGCGGCGCGAGGTGGAGGACGCCGTAGCCACCCATCGACCAGCCGAGCAGGCCGATCCGCTCGACGTCGACGTCGACGTCGCGGCGCCGGGCAAGCAGCGGCAGGAGCTCCTCGACGACCATCGCGCCGGCGTCCTCACCCGTGGGGCGCTCGTGCCAGAAGCCGTTGCCGCCGTTGACGACGGCCACCGCGAACGGCGCCACGCCGTCGGCCACCGCGGCGGCGACGTGGCGCGGCAGGTCGATCTCGGGACCGAGGAGCTTGGCGACGCCGCCCCCGTGGCCGTGCAGCGCGACCACGAGCGGGAGCGGGCCGGTGACGCCGGGCGGCCGGGTCACCGCCCATCGGGTGGGGGCGCCGAGGCGTCGCCGCGAGCGGAACTCGCCGAGCACCACCGGGCCCGGCGCGACGTCGGGGAGGGGCGGAGGCGACGGCGGTGTGCTCGCCCCGGGTGCGTGGTCGGTGCCGCAAGCGGTGAGTCCCGTGCCGATCGCCCCGAGTGCTCCCGCCAGCGCGGTCCGTCGGGTCAGCACGCGCCCAGGATGCCACCGACGCACGCCTGTGGATGACGCCGGCGGCCGACGGCGCGGGCCGGTGTACTGGGTGCCATGTCGTCCCGGGTGCTCACGCGCGTGCTGCTCAGCGTGCTGGCCGGCGCCCTGTGCGGGGTGACGGTGGCCTGCCTGGTCGTGCTGCTCGACCGTCCCGGGCGCCCCCCGGAGGCGGGGTCGGCGCCCGCGGCCGGTGCCGCCGGGCCCGCGGCGGTCGGGGCCGGCCGGGCGCGGGAGGTGCTCCGAGGCTGGGACGCGGCACGGGCCCGGGCGTGGACCACCGCCGACACCGCGGCCCTGGCGCGGCTCTACGTCCCGGGCTCGGTGGCCGGGCGGCGCGACGTCGCGATGCTGCGGGCCTGGTCCGAGCGCGGGGCCCGGGTGACGCGGCTGACCACCCAGGTGCTGCGGCTGCAGGTGCTGGTCGAGCGCGACCGGCGGCTGGTGCTCGTGGTGACCGACCGGGTGGCGCGTGTGCAGGCCGCTGGCGTCACGCTGCCGCAGGACCGGCCGACGACCCGCCGGATCACGCTGCTCCGCGCCGCGGCGGCCGGCGCGCGGTGGCAGGTCGCCGCCGTCAGTCGCGAGCCGCCAGCGCGGTCGTGACCAGGGCCTCGACGTCGGGGTCGGCGAAGGTGTAGCCCGACGCGAGCAGGGTGGCCGGGCGCACGTTGAGCGACCCGAGCAGCTCGGGCGCCATCCGACCGGCGGCGACCCTGATCACCGGCGCGGGTGCGGGCACCACCGCGGGACGGCGGAGGGCGGCGGCGAGGGCGCGGGTGAACTCGGCGTTGGTCGGGGCCTGCGGCAGGCAGAGGTTGACCGGGCCCGAGACGTCGGGGTGCTCGGCGAGGTGGACGACCGCGCCGACCCAGTCGCGCAGCGAGATCATCGGCATGTGCTGGCGACCGGAGCCGATCCGGCCGCCGAGCCCGGCCAGGAACTGCAGCCGCTGCTGCTTGAGCGGGGCGGCGCGGCGGTCCATCACGGGGGAGGTGCGCAGGACGCAGACCCGCGCGCCGGCCTCGACGGCCGGCTCGGCCGCCGCCTGCCAGGTCCGGGCCACCTCGGTGAGCAGCGAGTGCCCGCGGGTGTCGGAGGCCTCGGTGAGCACGGCCGGGCCGTGGTCGCCGTAGTAGGAGATGCCGTTGCCGGCCAGGTAGACCGGCGGCGCGCCGGCCCCGGCGATCGTCTCGGCCAGCAGTCGCGTCGTGGCCACCCGGCTGCCCTTGAGCTCGGCCGCCCACTTCCCCGAGTGCGGGTTGCCGAGGGTGGGGGAGCCGGCCAGGTTGATCACCACGTCGGCGGTGCGCACCAGGGTGCGGTCGACCTCACCGGCGTAGGGGTCCCACGTCGACTCGTCGGGGCCGCCCGCGCCACGGCGTACCAGCGAGGTGACGGCGTGGCCACGCCCGCGCAGGGCAGTGCGCAGGTGGGAGCCGAGGAAGCCGGAGCCGCCGGCGAGGACGACGGAGAGCGGGGTCATGGGTCCACCCTCCCAGATCCCGGGACACCCACATGTAGGTAATGACAACCGTGTGATTCCCACATATGGTGATCGATGCAGCTGGTCCGACCCGTCAGCCAGACGGGTCGGGGCAAGAGGGAACCCGGTGAGACCCCGGGACTGCCCCGCAGCGGTGAGTGGGAACGAACGCCGTCAACAGCACTGGGTCGAGACCGTCCGTGGTCGAGGCCTGGGAAGCGACGGTCAGTAGGTCGGTGCGTCATGCCCACGAGTCCGAAGACCTGCCAGCGCACCACGCCCGCCGGGCGTGGTGGTCCGAGGCCCCGAGGGAGGGCCGACGGCTCGTCCGACGCGTGCCCGCGGGTGCCGTCGTACCGCTGTCTCCTCCCCGTGCCCGGACCCCAGGACCGAGTCTCGCGAGGAGAGAGCATGACGGTCACAGAAGTCCGCACCCGTACGACGATGGTGGTGCGCAAGCGCAACGGGGACGCCGAGCCCGTCGACGTCGGCAAGATCGTGCGCGCGGTCGACCGCGTCGCCGGCGACCTGGCCGACGTCGACCCGATGCGGGTCGCCACCCGCACCATCAGCGGCCTGTACAACGGCGCCACCACCGCCGAGCTCGACCGGTTGTCGATCCAGACGGCCGCCGAGATGATCGGCGAGGAGCCGCAGTACTCCCGGCTCGCCGCCCGGCTATTGGCCGGCTACGTCGAGAAGGAGGTGCGCAACCAGGGCGTCGCGTCGTTCAGCCAGTCGGTCGCGCTGGGCCACGCCGAGGGGCTGATCGGCGACGACACCGCGCGGTTCGTCAAGGACAACGCGCGCAAGCTCGACTTCGCCGTCGACCCCGACGGCGACCGCCGCTTCGAGTACTTCGGGCTGCGCACGGTCTACGACCGCTACCTGCTGCGGCACCCGACGACCCGGCAGGTGGTGGAGACCCCGCAGTACTTCCTGCTCCGGGTGGCCTGCGGGCTGGCGCACTCGCCGTCGGAGGCGATCGAGTTCTACCGGCTGATGTCGAGCCTGGCCTACCTGCCGAGCAGCCCGACGCTGTTCAACTCCGGCACCCGGCACACGCAGATGTCGTCGTGCTACCTGATCGACTCACCCGTCGACGACCTCGACTCGATCTACAGCCGCTACGCCCAGGTCGCCAAGCTGTCGAAGTACGCCGGCGGCATCGGCATCGCGTTCTCCCGGGTGCGCTCGCGGGGCGCGCTGATCCGGGGCACCAACGGCCAGTCCAACGGCATCGTGCCGTTCCTGCGCACCCTCGACTCCTCCGTCGCCGCGGTCAACCAGGGCGGCCGCCGCAAGGGCGCGGCCTGCGTCTACCTCGAGCCGTGGCACCCCGACGTGGAGGAGTTCCTCGAGCTGCGCGACAACACCGGCGAGGACGCGCGGCGTACCCACAACCTCAACCTCGCCCACTGGGTGCCCGACGAGTTCATGCGCCGCGTCGAGGCCGACGAGCCGTGGTCGCTGATCGACCCCGACCAGGCGCCCGAGCTGGTGGACCTGTGGGGCGAGGCGTTCGACCGGGCCTACCGGCGGGCCGAGGAGGAGGGGCGCGTCGTGCGCCAGGTCGCCGCGCGCGACCTCTACGCCCGGATGATGCGGACGCTGGCGCAGACCGGCAACGGCTGGATGACCTTCAAGGACGCCGCCAACCGCACCTGCAACCAGACCTCCGACGAGCCCGGCGGTCCCGTGGTGCACCTGTCCAACCTGTGCACCGAGATCATCGAGGTCTCCTCCGACACCGAGACCGCGGTGTGCAACCTCGGCTCGATCAACCTCGCCCAGCACCTGCGCCCCGACGGCGTCGACTGGGACAAGCTGCGCGCGACCGTGCGCACCGCCGTGCCGCTGCTCGACCGGGTGATCGACGTCAACTACTACCCCTCGGCCGAGTCCGCGCGGTCCAACCCTCGCTGGCGCCCGGTCGGGCTGGGCCTGATGGGCCTGCAGGACGTCCTCTTCGCCCTGGGTCTCCCGTTCGACTCACCCGAGGCGCGTGAGCTGTCGACCCGGGTCTCGGAGGAGATCTACCTGACGGCGCTGGAGGTCTCCTGCGCGCTGGCCCGCGAGCACGGCGCCCACCCGGCGTACGACGGGACGCGCGCGGCGCGCGGGGTCCTGCAGCCCGACCACTGGCCGGTCGCCGTCACGCAGACCGCGCGGTGGGACGCCGTACGCGCGGACATCGCGGAGCACGGCCTGCGCAACTCCCTGCTCATCGCGATCGCGCCCACGGCCACCATCGCCAGCATCGCCGGCTGCTACGAGTGCATCGAGCCGCAGGTCTCCAACCTGTTCAAGCGCGAGACGCTGTCGGGGGAGTTCCTGCAGGTCAACACCGCCCTGGTGCGCGAGCTCAAGGCGCGGGGCATGTGGACCGCCGAGGTCCGCGACGCGATCAAGCGGGCCGAGGGCTCGGTGCAGGGCATCGAGGAGCTGCCCGACGACGTGCGCCGCCTCTTCCGCACCGCGTGGGAGCTGCCGCAGCGGGCGCTGATCGACATGGCCGCCGAGCGCCAGGCGTTCGTCGACCAGAGCCAGTCGCTCAACCTGTTCATCGCCGGGCCCTCGATCGGGAAGCTCTCGTCGATGTACCTGCACGCCTGGAAGGCCGGGCTGAAGACGACGTACTACCTGCGCTCACGCCCGGCCACCCGGATCGCCCAGACCACCGTCCCCAGGCTGGTCGAGGAGACCACCCTGCCCCTCACCGACATCACCGACACCACCGACCAGGAGGCGCTCGCGTGCTCCCTGGAGAACCCCGAGAGCTGCGAGGCCTGCCAGTGACCACCACGACCACCGCCACCACGACCACGGACGCCCAGCCCCGGATGCTCCTCGACCCCGGGATGGACCTCACCCTGCGGCCGATGCGCTACCCGCACTTCTACGACCGCTACCGCGACGCCATCAAGAACACCTGGACCGTCGAGGAGGTCGACCTGCACTCCGACCTGAAGGACCTGCAGCGCCTCAGCGACGCCGAGCGGCACCTCGTCTCGCGGCTGGTCGCCTTCTTCGCCACCGGCGACACGATCGTGGCCAACAACCTGGTGCTCAACCTCTACCAGCACGTCAACTCACCCGAGGGCCGGCTCTACCTGTCGCGGCAGCTGTTCGAGGAGGCCGTGCACGTGCAGTTCTACCTGACCCTGCTCGACACCTACGTGCCCGACGACAAGGAGCGGCACGAGGCCTTCGCGGCGGTCGACAACATCCCCTCGATCAAGGCCAAGGCCGACTTCTGCTTCCGCTGGATCGACTCGGTCTTCGACCTCCAGGAGCTGGAGACGCGCGAGCACCGCCGCGCCTTCCTGCTCAACCTGATCTGCTTCGCGGCAGTCATCGAGGGGCTGTTCTTCTACGGCGCCTTCGCCTACGTCTACTTCCTGCGCTCGCGCGGGTTCCTCAACGGCCTGGCGTCGGGCACCAACTGGGTCTTCCGCGACGAGTCGATGCACATGGCGTTCGCGTTCGACGTCGTCGACACCGTGCGCGCCGAGGAGCCCGACCTGTTCGACGACGAGATGGCCGCCCAGGTGCGGCAGATGCTCGTCGACGGTGTGGACGCCGAGGCGCAGTTCGCCGAGGACCTGCTCGGCGGCGGCATCGCCGGGCTCTCGACCACCGACATGCGCTCCTACCTCGAGTACGTCGCCGACCAGCGCATGCAGCGCCTCGGGCTGCCGGCGATCTACGGCTCGGCCAACCCGCTGGCGTTCATGGAGCTCCAGGACGTGCAGGAGCTCTCGAACTTCTTCGAGCGCAAGGTCTCGGCGTACCAGGTCGGCGTCTCGGGCTCGGTCGGGTTCGACGAGGACTTCTGAGCCGGTTGGCGCCGTCGGACACCCTGGGGGGTGTCCATCCCCGACGAACAGCGAGGACACCCTCCATGCCCATCTGGAACCGGCTCCGGGCAGCCACCCAGGACATGCAGTCACAGCTGCTGTCGAAGAAGAACGAGCTGCAGAGCGGTGCCTTCCGCGACGCGAGCATGGCAATGTGCGCGCTCGTGGCCGCGGCCGACGGCCACATCGACGACGCCGAGCGGCAGAAGGTCTCGGGTCTGATCACCACCAACCAGGCGCTCGGGAACTTCCCGCCCGAGACCCTGCGCACGACCTTCGAGAACTACTGCGCCAAGCTGACCGACGACTACCAGCTCGCAAAGGTCGAGCTCGTCCAGCTGATCGGCAAGACCAGCAAGAAGCCGGCCGAGGCCCGCGCGGTGATCCAGATCGGCATCATCGTCGGCGGCGCCGACGGCGACTTCGACGACCAGGAGAAGGCCGTGGTCCGCGAGTGCTGCCACGCCGTCGGCATCGCCCCCTCCGAGTTCGAGCTCTGATCCGACGCTGACCCGTCGTACATGCACGACGGGTCAGCGTGGGATCTGCGGTGACCCGTCGCCACGATGCGACGGGTCAGCGTGGGATCTGCGGTGACCCGTCGCCACGATGCGACGGGTCAGCGTGGGATCTGCGGTGACCCGTCGCCACGATGCGACGGGTCACCGCGCCTTCTTGCTGGGGTCACTCCGCGGCCCGGGGGTTTCGAGACGCCTCCGGTCAGTCCGTCGCTTCGCTCCGGCCTGGCCGTCGGCTCCTCAACCTCTTCGCACCCACGCAGGAAGCGCCTGACGAGCAAGCTCGCCGGGCGCTTCCTGCTGTGCTCAGACCTCAACCTCTTCGCCCTCACGCACCAGCGCCCCCGACGAGCGAGCTCGTCGGGGGCGCTTGGTGCTGGACTCAGACCTCGAAGGCGCCGGACTCGAGGCGCTTCTTGACCTCCTGGAGGAACCGGCCGGCGTCGGCGCCGTCGACCAGGCGGTGGTCGTAGGTCAGGGCCAGGTAGACCATGTGGCGGACGGCGATCGTCTCGCCGAGGTTGGCGTCGTCGATGACGACCGGACGCTTGACCACCGCGCCCGGCCCGAGGATCGCGACCTGCGGCTTGTTGATGATCGGGGTGTCCCACAGGGCCCCGACGCTGCCGAGGTTGGTGATCGTGAAGGTGCCGCCGCTGAGCTCGTCGGGGCTGATCTTGTTGGTGCGGGTGCGCTGGGCGACGTCGGCGATCTTCTTGGCCAGCCCGGCGATCGACAGGTCGCCGGCGTCCTTGACCACCGGGGTGATCAGGCCCTTCTCGGTGTCGACGGCGAACGCGAGGTTCTCGCGGTCGTAGTAGGTGATCGTGCCCGCGTCGGTGTCGATCGTCGCGTTGAGCTTGGGGTGCTGCTTGAGCGCGTCGATCGCGGCCTTGGCGAAGAAGGGCAGGTAGGACAGCTTCACGCCCTCGCGGGCGAGGAACTCGGCCTTCTTGGCCTCGCGCAGCCGGGCGACGTTGGTGACGTCGACCTCGATCACCTGCGTGAGCTGGGCGCCCGACTGCAGCGAGTCGACCATCCGCTCGGCGATGATCTTGCGCAGCCGGCTGATCTTCTCCGTCGTACCGCGCAACGGGGACGGGTCGACCGGCGCGGCCGACGCCGCAGGCGCGGCGGACGACGCCGCGGGGGCAGCGGGGGCAGCGGCAGCCGGGGCGGCCGCCTGCTCCTTGGCCTTGGCGGCGGCGTCGAGCACGTCCTGCTTGCGGATGCGACCGCCGACGCCCGACCCGCTCAGCGAGGCCAGGTCGACGCCGTGCTGGGCGGCGAGCTTGCGCACCAGGGGAGTGACGTAGCCGGCGCCGTCGGTGGCCGAGCCACCCGAGCCACCAGAGCCACCCGCCGGCTCGCCGGTGGACGGCGACTGCGCGCTGGGGGCCGGGGCCTTCTCGGCCGCGGGCTCGGCCTCGTGCGAAGGCTCCTTGACCGGGTCGGCGACCGGGGCGGACTCCTCGGCCGGCTGGGCCTCGGGCTCGGGCTCCTTGTCCTTCTCCGGGGTCTCGTCGCCCTCGGGGAGGTCGCCCTTCTCCTCGGCGATCTGCTCCTCCTGCTCGGCCTTCTTCTCGGCCTGCTCCTCGTCCTTGGGCTGGGCCTCGGGGGCGGCGGAGTCGGAGACGTCGTCGGCGGTGGCGCCCTGGTCGCCCACGATCGCGAGCTCGGCGCCGACCTCGACGGTCTCGTCCTCCTCGACCTTGATCTCGAGCAGGGTGCCGGCCACGGGCGAGGGGATCTCGGTGTCGACCTTGTCGGTGGAGACCTCGAGCAGCGGCTCGTCGACGGCGACGTCGTCGCCGACCTGCTTGAGCCAGCGGGTCACGGTGCCCTCGGTCACGGACTCACCGAGCGCCGGCAGGGTGACCGAGGTGGCGTTGCCGCCACCGCCGCCGCCACCGCCGGAGGACGCGGCGGGCTGCTCGGGCTCGTCGGACTTCTCGGACTCGGGGGTCTCGTCGCCCTCGGGGAGGTCGCCCTTCTCCTCGGCGATCTCCTCCTCCTGCTCGGCCTTCTTCTCGGCCTCGTCGTCGTCCTTGGGCTGGGCCTCGGGCGCGGCGGACTCGTCGGCGTCGCCGCTCGACTCGCCCTCCTCGCCGATCACGGCGAGAGCGGCGCCGACCTCGACGGTGTCGTCCTCCTCGGCCTTGATCTCGAGCAGGGTGCCGGCGACGGGGGAGGGGATCTCGGTGTCGACCTTGTCGGTGGAGACCTCGAGCAACGGCTCGTCGACCGCGACGGCGTCACCGACCTGCTTGAGCCAGCGGGTGACGGTGCCTTCGGTGACGGACTCGCCGAGGGCGGGGAGGTTGACTTCGGTGGCCATGGGTGAGCGGTTCCCCTTCAGGAGTGGGCGTGGAGCGGTTTGCCGGCGAGGGCCAGGTGGGCCTCGCCGAGGGCTTCGTTCTGGGTCGGGTGGGCGTGCACGAGAGGAGCGACGTCCTCGGCGTGGGCCTCCCAGGCGTAGATGAGCTGGGCCTCGCCGACGAGCTCGCCGACCCGGTCGCCGACCATGTGGACGCCGACCACGGGGCCGTCGACGCGGCGGACCAGCTTGACGAAACCCTGGGTCTTGAGGATCTGGCTCTTGCCGTTGCCGCCGAGGTCGTAGGTGAGCGTCTCGACCCCGTCGTCGCCGTACGCCGTGCGGGCGGCGGCCTCGTCGAGGCCGACCGAGGCGATCTCGGGGTGGGAGTAGGTCACGCGCGGGATCGCGGTCTCGTCGATCGGCTGCGGGTCGAGGCCGGCGATGTCCTCGGCCACGAAGATGCCCTGGGCGAACCCGCGGTGGGCGAGCTGCAGGCCGGGCACGATGTCGCCGACGGCGCGGACGCCCTCGACGTTGGTGCGGCAGCGCGCGTCGGCGAGGACGAACCCGCGCTCCATCGCGACCCCGGCCTCCTCGAAGCCGAGGCCGTCGGTGGCCGGGCCGCGACCGACGGCGACGAGCAGCAGCTCGGCCTCGATCACGCTCGACGCGCCGCCGCCGTCCTCGACGGTGACGGCGACGCCGTGGTCGGTGGTCTTCACGCTGTGGAAGCGGGTGCCGGTGCGGAACGCGATCTTCCGCTTGCGGAACGCCCGCTCGAGCGCCTTGGACGACGCCTCGTCCTCGGCCGCGACCAGCCGCGGCAGCGCCTCGACGATGGTGACCTCGGCGCCGAAGCTGCGCCACACGCTGGCGAACTCGCAGCCGATCACGCCGCCGCCCAGCACCACGACCGACGCCGGCACCCGGTCGAGGCGCAGCGCGTGCTCGGAGGTGATCACGCGCTCGCCGTCGACCTCGAGGCCCGGCAGGGAGCGCGCGTAGGAGCCGGAGGCGAGCACGAGGTGCTTGCCGGTGTGGACGTCCTGGCCGTCGGCGCCGGTCACCGTCACCTGTCGGTCGCCGGTGACCTTGCCCTCGCCCTCGATGACGGTGATGCCACGGCCGTGGATCAGGCCGGTGAGGCCCTTGTAGAGCCGCGACACCACGCCGTCCTTGTAGGCGTTGACGCCGGGCATGTCGATGCCCTCGAGCGTGGCGCGCACGCCGAACTGCTCGGAGTCGCGGGTGCTGTCGGCGACCTCGGCGGCGTGCAGCAGCGCCTTGGTCGGGATGCAACCGACGTGCAGGCAGGTGCCGCCGAGCTTGCCCTTCTCCACCAGCCCGACGTTGAGCCCCAGCTGTGCCGCGCGGAGGGCGCAGGCATAACCGCCCGATCCCGCTCCGAGGACGAGGACGTCGAATTCGGCCACGCTGGTCCTTCCGTGCTGTCACCGGGTGACGGGGGGTCTGGTCCACCCATCTTTGCACTACGCGTGATCTGGGCGACAAGCGCGTTGCGGGGCGTTCTACCGCGTCCAGCGAAGTCGGCGGGGCAGGATGCACCCATGGGTTTCCTCGACCGCTTCCGCCGTGGGTCACGTCCGCGCGTGAGCCGCCCCACGGGCGGCATGCGCACCGGTTCGACCACCGTCCGCGCCTCCGACAAGGTCGACGTGCAGCACCTCGACGGCTGGGTGGCCGAGCGCCGGGGCGTCGAGGGCTTCGTCGAGCCGCGCACCGCGGTCAGCGAGGTGACGCTGCTGCTGGTCGCCCACGACGGGGAGTGGACCCGGCGCCGCGTGCCGTCGGTGAAGTGGGCCCACGACTTCTGCAACAAGCACCAGGTGCCGTCGTACGACGCCGCCGTGGTCGGCATCCCGCAGCGGATGCGCGACTACAACTCCCGGATGAAGCAGCAGCGGCGACAGCAGGGCCTGTAGCGCGGGACCCGTCCCGGTCTAGACCGATCCGGCCGATCGTGAGGGGTATCCCTTGACCTCGGCCGCGGGCGTGTCGGAGCGGCTCGCCGCGGTCCTACTCTCCGTCAGCCGGCGAGACCTCGGGTGGTCTCACTCCGCCGGCGGACCAAGGGAGAAGCAATGTCCAGAAGCATCCGCTGGGGCGCCGTGGCGCTCGGCGTCGTCGCGGCCACCACCCTGGCAGCGGCGCCGTCCGGGGCCGGTACGTCGGGCGACCCCCGGCTCGCGCCCCTCCGAGGCGCGTCGTCGGCCACGGCCGTCGACGGCGCCTACATCGTCGTGCTCGAGGCCGGCGCGCCGAGCACCGGCGCGGAGGCCCGGCAGACCCGCGCACGCGGCGGCCAGGTGCAGCGCCAGTTCTCCGTCATCCGCGGCTACAGCGCCCGCCTGTCCGACTCCGAGCTGCGCCAGGTCCGCCAGGACCCCGACGTGGCCTACGTCGAGCAGGACCAGGTGGTGCGTGCCTCCGACGTCCAGCCCAACCCGACGTGGGGGCTCGACCGCATCGACCAGCGCAACCTCCCGCTCGACCGCAGCTACACCTACAACGCCACGGGCACCGGCGTCGACGCCTACGTGATCGACACCGGCATCCTGACCTCCCACTCCGAGTTCGCCGGCCGCACCGCGCCCGGCTACACCGCCATCAACGACGGACGCGGCACCACCGACTGCAACGGTCACGGCACCCACGTGGCCGGCACCGTCGGCGGCACGACGTACGGCGTGGCCAAGCGCGTGACGCTGGTCCCGGTCCGGGTGCTGGGCTGCAACGGGTCGGGCACCAACTCCGGCGTCATCGCCGGCATGGACTGGGTCGCCAACAACGCCAGCGGCCCCTCGGTGGCCAACATGAGCCTCGGCGGCGGCGCCTCCCAGGCCACCGACGACGCCGTCAACCGGATGGTCGCGCGCGGTGTCTCGGTCGTCGTGGCCGCGGGCAACGAGAACCAGAACGCCTGCAACGTCTCCCCGGCCCGCGCCGCCAACGCGATCACGACCGGCTCGACCACCAACACCGACGCGCGGTCGTCGTTCAGCAACTTCGGCCCCTGCGTCGACCTGTTCGCGCCGGGCAGCAACATCACCTCGGCCTGGTACACCTCCACCTCGGCGACCAACACCATCAGCGGTACGTCGATGGCCTCCCCGCACGCGGCCGGCGTCGCGGCGCTGTACCTGCAGACCAACCCGTCGGCCTCCCCGGCGGCGGTGGCCAACGCCCTGGTCAGCACCGCGACCACCGGCAAGGTCACCGGCGCCGGCACCGGCTCGCCCAACCGGCTGCTCTACAGCCTGCTCACCGGCGGCGGCACGACGCCGACCGACCCGCCGCCCACCGGCGCCGACTGCGACGAGACCGTCACCGGCTCGGTCAGCTCCCGCACCGAGCGGGTCGCGACCAGCTTCACCACCACCGGCGGCCGGCTCACCGGCTGCCTGACCGGTCCGTCGGGCACCGACTTCGACCTCTTCCTCGACCGCTGGAACGGCTCGAGCTGGGTCGAGGTCGCCTCCGGTGAGGGCTCCACCTCCACCGAGAACGTCACCTACACCGCGGCGTCCGGCGAGTACCGCTGGACCGTCTACGCCTACACCGGCTCCGGCTCGTTCACGCTCAGGCACGGCCGCCCGTAACGCTCGGCTCCAGCCCCACCCACGCTGACCCGTCGTACATGTGCGACGGGTCAGCGTCGTTCTGGCGGTGACCCGTCGCAACGTGGCGACGGGTCAGCGTCCTTCTCGCGGTGACCCGTCGCAACGTGGCGACGGGTCAGCGTGGGTGGGGTCTCAGACGGGTGGGGTGCTGAGGGTGCGGGCGTACTCGACGAGGGTGGTGACGGCGACGCCGGTGCCGCCGCTGGTGACGTGGCCGAAGGGGCCGCCGGCGTTGAACGCCGGGCCGGCGATGTCGAGGTGGGCCCAGGGGAGGCCGGCGGTGAACTCGCGCAGGAACGCCGCCGCGTACAGGCCGCCGCCCCAGCGGATCCAGTCGTGCTGGGCGAGGTCGGCGACGGTGCTGGAGCGGATGCGCTCGTCCATGAACTCCGGTATGGGCATCGGCCAGTGGTCCTCGCCGGCGACCTCGGCCGCCGCGAGCACCGCCGCGACGACGGCCTGGTCGCCGAGCACGCCGCCGAGCCGGTCGCCGAGCGCGACGACCATGTGACCGGTGAGCGTCGCCACGTCGAGGACGACGTCGGGCTCCTGCTCGGTGGCCAGCACGAGCGCGTCGCCGAGCACCATCCGACCCTCGGCGTCGGTGTTGAGGATCTCCACGGTGGTGCCGCCGTACATGGTCACCACGTCGCCGGGGCGGGTGGCGGCGTCGCCGACCATGTTCTCCGCCAGCGCGGCGTACGTCGTGACGCGCAGCGGCAGCCCGAGGTCGGCGATGGCGAGGGTCGCCGTCACCACGGCGGCCGCGCCGGCCATGTCGGACTTCATGTGGTGCATGTTGGCGGCGGGCTTGATCGACAGGCCGCCGGTGTCGAAGGTGATGCCCTTGCCGACCAGGGCGAGGTGCTGGGTGGCGCCCTTGGGGGCGTAGGTCAGCCGGACCAGCCGCGGCGGGGCGTCGGAGCCCTGGCCGACCGAGAGGATGCCGCCGCAGCCGAGCTCGGCGAGCTGCTGCTCGTCGAGGACCTCGACCTTGACCTTGGCGGCGCCGCGGGGGCGGTCGCCGACGGCCGCCACGATCCGGTCGGCGAAGCCGGGCGGTCGCAGGTCGTTGGGCGGCGTGTTGACCCAGTCGCGCGCGGTCGCGACGGCGGCGGAGACCACCTGTGCCTCCTCGAAGGCCGCGACGACGTCCTTCCTGCGTGCGGCGGGGCTCAGGACCACGACCTCGCCGGGGGCCGCGTCGGTGTCGTCGCCGGACCTGCGTGGCGCCGACTTGTACCCGGTGAACGTGTAGCCGCCGAGCGCGTAGCCCTCTACGGTCGCGCGGACCAGCTCGGGGGAGTCGGCGGGGAGCGCGAGCGCGACCGACGTCGCGTTGGACACGGCGCGGGCCGCGGCGCCGGCCCCGCGGCGTACGGCGTCGGTGGAGACGTCGGCGCCGAGCCCGGCCAGCACCAGCACGGGCGAGGCGATCGACCGGGCGGTGGGCACCTTGACGACCTCGCCGGCCTTGCCGGTCACACCGAGGGATGCCAGCAGCGGCGCGAGCCGGCGGCCGTAGGCCTCGCCGACGTCGTCGGCTCCGGGCGCCAGCCGCGGACCGGAGTCACCGGACAGCACACCCACCACCACGGTGTCGCACCGGGTCTTGGCGGGGCTGGCGCTGCGCAGGGTCCACGTCGTCACCGCGGCAGCCTACGCGCGGAGCACCGGGCCGCAGACGCCCGGCCGCCCGACCGCCCGCACCCGCGCCGGGTAGGTTCCTGAGCATGTCCGAGGCGTCTGGTCCCGCGGAGCCGTTGCGCTCTCCCCTGCACGACCGCCACGTGGCGCTGGGTGCCAAGTTCGCCGACTTCGGCGGCTGGTCGATGCCGCTGCAGTACGCCGGCGTCGTCGAGGAACACACCGCCGTGCGCACCGCGGCCGGCCTCTTCGACGTCAGCCACCTCGGCAAGGCCGAGGTCGCCGGACCCGGCGCCGCCGCGCTCGTCAACGCGACGCTGAGCAACGACCTGCGCAAGATCGCGCCCGGGAAGGCGCAGTACACGCTGTGCTGCGACGACGCCACCGGCGGCATCGTCGACGACCTGATCGCCTACTACCGCGACGACGAGCACGTCTTCCTCATCCCCAACGCCGCCAACACCGCCGAGGTCGTGCGCCGGCTGCAGGCGGCCGCGCCCGAGGGCGTCGAGGTCACCGACCAGCACCACGACCACGTCGTCCTCGCCGTCCAGGGCCCGAGGTCCGACGAGGTGCTCGCCGCCGTCGGGCTGCCGACGGGGCACGACTACATGAGCTTCGTCGAGGCGCCGTACGGCGACCACACCGTCACCGTCTGCCGCACCGGCTACACCGGCGAGCGCGGCTACGAGCTGGTCGCGCCCCACGCCGCCGCCGAGGCGCTCTGGGACGCGCTGGTCGTGGCGGGGGAGCCGCACGGCCTGGCGCCGTGCGGTCTCGGCGCCCGCGACACGCTCCGCACCGAGATGGGCTACCCGCTCCACGGCCAGGACATCTCGCTCGACGTCACCCCCAACGAGGCGCGCCTCGGCTGGGCGGTCGGCTGGAAGAAGGACGAGTTCTGGGGCCGCGACGCGCTCGTCGCCGAGAAGGAGGCCGGACCGCGACGCCGGCTGGTCGGGCTCGAGTCGACCGGCCGCGCCATCCCGCGGCCCCACATGAGCGTGAGCCTGACCCCCGACATCCTGCTGGGCGAGGTCACCTCCGGCACCTTCTCCCCGACGCTGCGCAAGGGCATCGCGCTGGCGCTGCTCTCCACGGTCGTCGCGCCCGACGCCCAGGTCGGCGTCGACGTCCGCGGCCGGCGCGAGATGTTCCAGATCCGACCCCTGCCGTTCGTCGACACCTCCGTCCGCGAGTCCTGAGAGGCGTGTCCGTGCTCCCCGACCAGCCCCCGACCTTCCGCCGCCCCACCCCCGCCGAGCGCCCCTGGACGTGGCGGCTCGAGGACGCCTCGGGCGTCGAGGTCGCGCCCACCGGCGACCTGGCCCCCGAGCTGACCGGGCAGCGGTTCGCCAGCCAGGCCGACGCCGAGTCCTGGGTCGGCGAGGCCTTCCCCGACCTCGCAGCGTCCGGCGTCGACCAGGTGACCCTCTTCGAGCACGACCGGCGCGTCTACGGCCCGATGTCGCTCCATCCGTAGCCGCCGCCGCCTCGAATCCCCCACGATGGGGTGACCGAGACGGGGTGAGGTGGTGAGCGTGCCGGACCACGATGAGCTCACGGCGTACGCCGCCGGCCGGTGGCCGGTCGTGGTGCGCACGCTGGTGCTCCTCGGCGCGCCCCCCCGGCACGCCCAGGTGCTGGCCGTCCAGGCGGTGGCGGGACTCCTCGAGCGGTGCGCCGAGGACGAGTGGGTCGACCTCGACGTCGTCCTCGCCGCCGAGGTCGTCGACGCCTGGACCACCGACCGCACCGCCTGGTGGAACCGCGCCGAGCAGCGCGACGACCACGACCTCGCGGACACCGGGGTCCCGGCGGCGTGCCTCGAGCTCGACGCGCTGCCCGCGGACGAGCGGGCGCGCCTGGTCGTCGGCGCTGTCGTCGGGCTGACACCGGACCAGGTCGACGACGCCCTGGGTCCGGTCGGCGCGTGGCGGCCCGCGCAGGGCGCCGCTCGGTTGGCCGGGCTCGCGCGGGTCGCCGAGGAGATCCCGCCGAGCGAGCCCCGGGTGGAGGCCGCCCGCGCCTGGTCGCAGACCCGGTCCCGTCGCGGCTCGGGCCTGGCGGTGGCTGCCCTCGTGGCCGGGCTCGCGGTCGTCGTGGCGCTCGTGCCCGTGGTGTCCCGGTTGACCGACGGGACGTCGTCGCCCCCGGGCTCGACCTCGTCGACCTCGTCGGCCTCCGGTCCGTCGTCGCGGATCGTCGACCCGCCGCCCGGGCAGGGCGGCGACGCGTCCCAGCGCCGCGACCTCTTCACGGTCCCGTGGTACGACGACCGGCGGGTGTACCTGCCCGACCGCACCGTCCGCGTCCCGCGGCTCGCCGGGCTGGCGCGGTCCGGCGACGGCGTCGTCGCCACCGACGAGAGGGGCCGGGTGCTGCACGTGCGGGGCACCGGCGCCGTGGAGGTGCTCGGCCGGACCGACCCGACGACGCCCGCGCGGGCCGACGGGCTGGTGGCCGCCTGGGTCGACCGGCCCACCGGCGACCTGGTGCTGCGCGCGCTGCTCGGCCAGGAGGTGCGCAGGCCGCTGCCCGCGGGGTCACGGGTGACGGCGCTCGACGGCCGGCGGGCCTACGTCGACGCGCCCGGTCGCGCGCTGGTGGTCGGCAGCGACGGGACCGTCACCGACGGGGTGCCGGGCCTGGTCGACGCCTCGGCCGGCACGGTGGTCGTCGAGGAGGCGCTCGGCCGGCTGCGGGTCACCCGGCCCGACGCCTCGGTGCTCGACCTGGGCGGTACGGGCGGGGTCCTGTCCCCGGACGCCCTGCACCTGGTCACGGGCACACCCGGCTCCAGCCCCGGCTTCGCCGTGGTCGAGACGGACACCGGCACGACGGTGGGGCTGCCGCTCCCCGACGGCTCGGTGGCCCGCGACGCCGCCTTCGGCGCGGAGGGGCAGGTCACGTTCGTGGTGGCCCGACCCGACGTGGCGCGGGTGCGTCCGGCCGGCTTCGACCTGACGGTGTGCGACCTGGAGACCAGGGTCTGCCGCACCACGGTGCGGTCCTCCGACCCCGACCTGGTGCCCGTGCTGGCCAGGTGACCGACCGGCGGCCGGACATGCCCTACCGTCGCCGTGTGCTGCCGTTCCGCCAGGTCGACGTCTTCTCCGCCGAGCCGCTGCGCGGCAACCCGGTCGCCGTGGTGCACGACGCCGACGACCTCACCGACGAGCAGATGGCGGCGTTCGCGCGCTGGACCAACCTGTCCGAGACGACGTTCCTGCTCGCGCCGACCACCCCGGACGCCGACTACCGGCTGCGGATCTGGACCACCGGCGGCGAGCTGCCGTTCGCCGGGCACCCGACCCTCGGCTCGGCCCACGCGTGGCTCGAGGCCGGGGGAGTGCCGGCCTCGTCCGACACGGTCGTGCAGGAGTGCGCCGCCGGGCTGGTCGACGTACGCCGCGGCGACCGGCTGGCCTTCGAGGCACCGCCGCTCGTGCGCTCGGGGCCGGTCGACGACGCCGACCTCGACTCGGCCCTCGCCGGCCTGCGGCTGCACCGCGACGACGTCGTCGACGCGGCCTGGGTCGACAACGGTCCCGGGTGGCTGGCGATGCTGCTCCACGACGCCGACGCCGTCCTGGCGTGCCGACCCGGCGTCGGCTTCGAGCGCCTCAAGGTCGGCGTCGTCGGGCCGCACCCGCCCGGCGCCGAGTGCGCCGTCGAGGTGCGGGCGGTCTACGACGGCTTCGAGGACCCCGTCACCGGCAGCCTCAACGCCGGGATCGCCCAGTGGCTCGCCGGCACCCGCCTGCCCACGTCGTACGTCGCCGCCCAGGGCACCGTGCTCCAGCGGCGCGGACGCGTGCACGTCGACGTGGTCGACGGGGTCGTGCACGTCGGCGGCGACACCCGCACGACCATCACCGGCACGGTCGACCTCTGATCTAGATTGGGGGCGTGCGCGCCTACCTCGACCTCGTCCAGCGGATCCTCGACGAGGGGGTCGAGAAGGGTGATCGCACCGGCACCGGCACGCTGTCGGTCTTCGGCCACCAGCTGCGCTTCGACCTCACTGAGGGGTTCCCGCTGGTGACCACCAAGAAGGTCCACACGCGGTCGGTCTTCGCCGAGCTGCTGTGGTTCCTGCGTGGCGACACCAACGTGAAGTGGCTGCAGGACCGCGGCGTCACGATCTGGGACGAGTGGGCCGACGCCGACGGCGAGCTCGGCCCCGTCTACGGCTACCAGTGGCGCTCCTGGCCCACCCCCGACGGCCGCCACGTCGACCAGGTCGCCCAGGTCGTCGAGCAGCTGCGCCGCGACCCCGACTCCCGCCGCCACGTCGTCTCGGCCTGGAACGTCGCCGACATCCCCGACATGGCGCTCGCGCCGTGCCACACGCTCTTCCAGTTCTACGTCGCCGGCGGACGGCTGAGCTGCCAGCTCTACCAGCGCTCGGCCGACGTCTTCCTCGGCGTGCCGTTCAATATCGCCTCCTACGCGCTGCTGACCCACATGGTCGCCCAGGTGACCGGCCTCGAGGTCGGCGACTTCGTGCACACCCTCGGCGACGCCCACCTCTACACCAACCACCTCGACCAGGCGCGCCTCCAGCTCACCCGCGACCCGCGCCCGCTCCCGCGGCTCGTCCTCGACCCCTCGGTCACCGACCTGGCGGCCTTCGACCTCGAGCACATCGCCGTCGAGGGCTACGACCCCCACCCGGGCATCAAGGCCCCCATCGCCGTCTGAGGTCGGCTCGACCGGGGTCTCTGGTCGTCGTACGGCGGGGGTCACCGACGGTGGTCGAGCCGCGGGGACGAGGTCTCCGCGAGTCACCGACGGTGGTTGAGGAGGTTGCGCTGGCAACCGTCTCGAATCCACCCGACGATGCGCACCTCGCCGGGTTTCGACTCGGGCTCGCTGGCGCTCGCCCGGCTCGACCAGCGTCACCGACGGTGGTCGAGCCGCGGGGACGAAGTCTCCGCGAGTCGAGACCCCCGCAGGGCGGGCACCTCGCCGGGTCTCGACTCGGGCTCACTGGCGCTCGCCCGGCTCGACCAGCGTGAGTGGCCGTCGTACGGCGGGGCTCACCGACGGTGGTCGAGCCGCGGGGACGAAGTCTCCGCGAGTCGAGACCCCCGCAGGGTGCCTTCCCTCGCCGGGTCTCGACTCGGGCTCGCTGGCGCTCGCCCGGCTCGACCAGCGTCACCGACGGTGGTCGAGCCGCGGGGACGAAGTCTCCGCGAGTCGAGACCCCCGCAGGGTGCCTACCCCCGGGTCTCGACTCGGGCTCGCTGGCGCTCGCCCGGCTCGACCAGCGTGAGTGGCCGTCGTACGACGGTCGATCACCGACGGTGGTCGAGCCGCGGGGACGAAGTCTCCGCGAGTCGAGACCCCCGCAGGGTGCCTTCCCTCGCCGGGTCTCGACTCGGGCTCGCTGGCGCTCGCCCGGCTCGACCAGCGTGAGTGGCCGTCGTACGGCGGGGGTCACCGACGGTGGTCGAGCCGCGGGGACGAAGTCTCCGCGAGTCGAGACCCCCGCAGGGTGCCTTCCCTCGCCGGGTCTCGACTCGGGCTCGCTGGCGCTCGCCCGGCTCGACCAGCGTTACTGACGGTGGTTGAGGAGGTTGCTGGCAACGGTCTCGAAACCACCGGGGGATGCGCACCTCGCCGGGTCTCGACTCGGGCTCGCTGGCGCTCGCCCGGCTCGACCAGCGTCGCTGACGGTGGTTGAGGAGGTTGCGCTGGCAACCGTCTCGAAACCACCCGACGGTGCGCACCTCGCCGGGTCTCGACTCGGGCTCGCTGGCGCTCGCCCGGCTCGACCAGCGTCACTGACGGTGGTCGAGGAGGTTGCGCTGGCAACCGTCTCGAGACCACCCGACACCGACGACCGACGCCCGGCCCGACCACCGTCAGGTGGCCGGACCGGGCGTCGTCGTACGGCGGTCAGCGGCCGCGGACCACCACGACCACGCGGCGGGGGCTGCTCGGCGCGACCACGTCGCTGCCGGCGTACCGCACCGACAGCACGTGGCGGCCGGGGCGCAGCACCGGCAGGACGAGCTCGGTGCGACCCGCGCGGGCCGCGCGGCGCAGGACCGTCCGGCCGTCCTCGGTGACGAGGAGGTCACCGCGCGGGGCGACCGCCGAGGAGAGCCCGGCCACGAGACGGGCGCGGCGGCCGGCGGCGACCCGGACGGTGGCCGGGGTGGCGGTGAGCGTCGACGTCGCCCTGGCGACCTGCAGGCGCAGGACGTCGGAGGACGCCGCGTGGGTGTCGTCGCCGGCGTAGCCCACCGTGAGGTCGTGCGTGCCGGGCCAGAGCGCGGTGCCCGGCAGGGTCACCACGGCGCGGCCGTCGCTGAGCGGGGCGGTGGCCAGGGCCCGGTCACCTGCGGAGACGGTGACCGACCCGGCGGGGCGGCCGTCCTGGCCGGTGACCCGCACCGTCACGCGGTGCTGGTCGCCGTAGTGGACGGTGTCACCGGCCACCGCGGCGGCCGTCGACGTGGTGCGCAGGCTCGGTCCGGCGACGGTGAAGCTGCCCGTCACCGGCTCGGCCACGCGCTCGCCGAAGCCCTGGGCGACGGCGTACTCCTGCACGCCGGTGGCGCCGTCGAGGTCGGCGACGAGGCGCCACGTCCCGTCGTCGGCGACGGTGGTCTCGGCGTCGAGCGCACCGGTGACGGTGATCTCAGCCCGCGGCGTACCGGTGCCGGCGAGCACGACGACGTCGGTGCCGGCGGGCACCGTCGCCGCCGGGCGGCGGGTGACGGTGAGGTCGGCGACGGACGGGCGTGCGGTCAGCCACTGCTCGGGGCCGGTGGGGTGGTCGACGATCCGGGTCTCGCCGACGCAGCCGTGCCAGCCGTTGCGGGCGGTGTCGTCGACGAAGTCGGCGCCGATGATCCACGGCATGCCGGCGTTGGCCGAGGCGCCGCCGGTGTCGGTGGTGTTGCGCAGCACCGGGGCGCCGTCGACGTACATCGTGGTGGTCTGGGTCGCGGTGTCGTTGACGACGGCGACGTGCTGCCACTGGTCGACCATGATCTCGCCGGACCACGCCGTCCGGTCGCCCTTGGTCGTGACCGCGGGCACCTCGGTGAACTGGAACTCACGCAGGTTGGAGATGCCGAGCGCGGTGGGGGAGGCGGTGTAGTCCCAGCGGGTCTGCGGCATGCCGGGCAGCTTGGACCGGTTGCCCGAGCGGACGACGGCCTTGCTCCACTGGTTGGCCTCGGCGGTCCAGTCGGCGTCCATCTTGACGAAGGTCTCGATGGTGTAGCCGTTCGGGAACGTCGTCTCGGTCGCCGGGGTGCCGCTGGTCGACTGCAGGAAGCTGAAGCGGCCGGTGCGCTGGTCGGCGCCGGTGAAGCAGACGGCACCGGGGTCGGCGGAGTACGGGTTGACGTCGTCGGTGACGACGACGTCGCCCACCTCGGCCGTGGTGGAGCCGGAGGCGGCGAGTCCCACGCGGTGCAGGTCGGTGTCGCCGGCGACGTCACGGAAGACCTGGCCGGGACGGACGATGCCGGGGTCGGCGTCGCCGAAGCGCCAGTGCGCGAGGGTGCCGGGGACCTCGACGTAGTCGTCGGCCGAGCCGGCCTGGACGAGGTCGTTGCCGTCGGGGGCCTCGAAGCCGTCGAGCAGGATGTCGCGCGCCGCCTGCGTGAGCGACGGCTGGTCGGCGGGGCCGGTCTGGAAGCCCTCGAACCGCTCGGTGAAGTCGAGCTCGACCTGGTAGGTCTGGTGCGGCTCCTCCAGGAAGGCCTGGTCGTACGCCGTCAGCGCCTCGCGCGGCTTGGCGACCACCCACGGCGACCCGGTCTGCATGGTCATCGTGCCGTTGGTGAGGTCCATCTCGACCAGGCCGAGGTAGCCGTTGCCACCCTCGTAGGCCATCTGGTGGTCGATCAGCACCTGGGTGACATGGTGGCCGGCGGCGTTGAGGCGGTTGCGGTGCGTCGAGCCGTGGTAGTGCCCGTTGAAGGTGAGGAAGACCTGGTCGCTGTCGTTGATGAGCCGGTCCCAGACCCGCTCGCCGTACGCCGAGTCCTTGGGCGTGACGGCGTCGGCACCGATGTTGATCAGGTCGTGGGAGGTGAGGATCGTCGGCAGGTCCTGCTCCGCGATCACCGCCTTCGCCCACGCCAGGGTGGCGTCGGAGGCGCGCCAGGGGAGCGCCATCGACAGGAACTCCTGGCCCTGGGCCTCGAAGACGTGCCACTGGCTCATCCCGGTCGGGTCGCTGCCGCCGTACGTCGACTGCCCGGCCGCGCGGCTGGGGCTGAACCACTTCAGGAACGGCTCCGCGGCGAGGTCGTAGTCGGTGTCGTTCAGCGCGTCGTTGCTGTTGAGCACGTCGTGGTTGCCGGCGAGGATCGAGTACGGCGTGTCGGCGTCGTCGAGGATCCGCATGGCGCGGTCGGCGGCCTCCCACTCGCGCGCGACGGTGGCCCGGTCGACCACGTCGCCGACGTGGGTGACGAACGGGATGTTGAGCTCGTCGGCGTGCTCGGCGAGCCAGGCGGTCTGGACCTCGAACGGGTCCTTGCCGTAGCGCGGGACGAACTGGTCGGCGGAGTAGCGCGCGTAGAACTGGGTGTCCGGCAGCACCGCCAAGGTGAACCGGGACGCCGGCGCGGCGTCGTCCGCGTCGACGATGGTGTCGGCGGTCGTGCCCGCGGCTGCGGCCTGCACGGCGGGGGCGGGCTGGTCGGCGCGGGCGCTCGCGGGGGCCGAGGAGACGGCCGGCACGACGGCGCCGATCCCCAGGGCCACCGTGAGGGCCACCGGGAGGGTGAGACGGCCGCGCTGTCGCGGCCGGCGGGAATCGAGGTCCACTGCTCTCCTTGGAACGGGCTGGTCGACCGGCCGGGCCGACCGGTCGTCGCCACCCTGCCGACGACGCCCCAACGCGTCGTGTGCGCACGGTGTCCGTGGCCGGAACGTCGGGTGGACCGAGGGGTGGGCTGCTCGTCGGTCCCGGGACCGGGGTCCGAACCTTTTGCCGCCGTGGTGTCGTCTGGGTGGTCATGAGCGACGCAGACGACGACTTCGCTGACTTCGTGCACGCGCGTTCAGCGGCGTTGCACCGGGCGGCCTACCTCATGGTGGGGGAGCAGTCGCTAGCCCAGGACCTCGTGCAGGAGGCGCTGGTCAAGACCTACGCGGCGTGGCCCCGCCTCCGGGCGAAGGAGAACGCCGAGGCCTACTGCCGCAGGGCGATCACGACGACCGCGATCTCGTGGTTCCGCCGGCGGCGGTGGACGCACGAACGATCGGTGGAGGCGGTGCCCGAGCCCCCACTGGACGCCGGCGCCGGACTGGCGGGCGGTGTGGTGCAGAGCCAGTGGCTGTGGACGGCGCTGCAGACCCTCCCGGTGCGCCAACGCGTGAGCATCGTGCTGCGCTACTACGAGGACCTCACCGAGGCGCAGACCGCGGACGCCATGGGTTGCGCGACCGGCACGGTGAAGTCCCAGGTCTCGACCGGTATCGCGCGACTCCGCGAGGTGCTGGGCGATGACGACCCCGACCTCCTTCCCCTGACGACGATCGGTGTGACCCGATGACCGAGAAGCTCAAGGCCCTGATGGACACCCGGGCGAGCGCGCCCGACTTCCCCGTTCCCGACATCGCGGCCCTGCGCCGGGCCGGCCGGCGCCGCCGGCACGGCCGTCGCGCCGCGATCGCAGCAGCCGGGACGCTCTCGCTCGCCGGGGTCGCAGCGATCGCCGGGTACGCCGTCCAGGCTCCGGGTGGCACGGCCCGCGACCTCGGTGACCCGACCGGCCGCACCACCGAGGTGACCGACGACGCGGTGCCTCACGACCCGTCGTACGCGACGGGGTCGGTGATCAGGAGCCTCGACGGCTCGGCGATCGTCGAGGTCGGGCACCGCGTGGTGTCCTTCGTGCGCACCCCCGACGGGTTCGTCACCGCCGACCCGCAGGGCCGGGTCTACTCCGTGCTCGACGACCGGGTGGAGCAGGTCGGGAACACCGACCGGCGCGACGCCCGGTTGGTCGCCGACCCCCGCTCGTCCTTGGTCGGCTGGATCGATCCCACCGGGGACGACCCGGCGGTCGTGGTGTCCGACCCGGCCTCCGGCAGCACCTGGAGGCTCGACCTCGACACCGAGGGCATGGGCAGGCTCTCCGACGAGCGTGACCCGGTCCGGCTGTGGGCGCTGGACGGCGGCACGGCGTACGTCCGCGACCAGGCCGGTCTCGCGGCTGTCGACGTCGACAGTGGCCGGCGCCGCGACCTCGGTCCGGACGAGGACAGCGTCGACGTCGTAGCCGCTCGTGAGGGTCAGGTGGTCTTCTCGGTCGGCGAGTCCGAATCGTCCTCCCTGGCGCTGGGGCCGAGAGTGGACGAGCCGCGGGTCGCGCTCGAGGCCGACTACTCCAGCGCCGGTCTCTTCTCCCCGGACGGGACCTACCTGACCCTCGACGCCGATGTGGCGACGGTCGTCGAGACCGCCACTGGCGACGCTGTCGAGCTCGGGGTCCCCGAGTTCTCCACCGGCTTTCAGTGGCTCAGCGACGACGCGCTCCTGGTCGGTGCGATCGCGCCGGGCGAGCAGGCGCTCGACCTCCTCGAGTGCGACGTGACCTCCGGCAGCTGTGTGGTGCTGGTCGACGACGTGGTGGGGATGGGCCCCGTCGAGGCCGGCGAGTTCGTCGTGCCCAGCGGGCAGGACGCACGCTGACGCCGGGTCGGACGCCGATGCCCGGGCCACCGTCGGTCGCGGTCAACGCACCGCGCCACGTGCCGGTCGGGCGGTAGGCGGCGCCGGGCGATATCGACGCGACACGCGGGCGCGTGGTCCACGAGGATTCACCGGTGATGCTCGCCGCCGTCCTGCGTCAGGCGCGTCCGCCGTCGCCGCTCGCCGGTCGGCTCGCCCGGCAGTCGCTGCTCTTCGCGCTCGGCGAGGGCACCTTCATGACCGGGTCGGCGGTCTTCTTCACCCAGGTCGTGGGGCTGTCCGCGGCCGAGGTCGGGCTCGGGCTGACCCTGGCCGGCCTGGCCGCCTTCGTCGCCGCCCTCCCGATGGGCAAGCTGGTCGACCGGTTCGGTCCGAAGAAGATGTGGGCGGTCAGCGCGACCGGGCAGGCCTCGATGTTCGCGCTGTGGCCCTTCATCACCGACTTCCGGGGGTACGTCGTGATGGCCGTCGGGATGGAGGTGATCGGCGCCCTCGGTGGGGCCGCCCACGGCGCGTACACGATCGACGTCCTGCCGCCGGAGGAGCGGGTGCGGTCGCGCGCCTACATGTACTCGGCGCTCAACGTCGGCTTCACCCTCGGGTCCTTGGTCGGCGGCATCGCGCTCGCGTTCGACTCCAACGACCTGCTCCACGCGCTGCCGTGGTTCACCGCCGTGGTGTTCCTGGTCAACGCCGCCGCGATCACCCGGCTGCCCCGGGCCTCCCACGACGACCGCACCCCGGAGGAACGCCGGGCGAAGGTGCCGGGTCCGGGTCCGCTGCGCAACCCCGGCTGGCTCCTCACCACCTTCTTCGGCGGGGTCTTCTGGACCAACCAGGTCCTGCTCAACATCGTGATCCCGCTGTGGCTGGTGGAGGAGACCGACGCCCCGCGGGTGCTGCTCGCGTTCCTGTTCGGCACCAACACGGTGATGTGCATCTTCCTCCCGATGGCGGCCGCGCGCGGGGTCGAGGACGTGCCCACGGCGCTGAGGGCGGTGCGGATCTCGTCGACCTTCTTCGTGATCTCCTGCCTGATCACGCTGGCCACCCACGACACCGTCGGCTGGACCACGATCGCGCTGGTCTGGCTCGGTCACGTCACCGTGACCGGGGCCGAGCTGTACCTCTCGGCCGCCAGCTGGTCCTTCGAGGCCGAGCTGATGGACCCGCGCCAGCGGGGCGCCTACCAGGGGGCCGACGAGCTGAGCAGCACCCTGGGGCGGGTGTGGGCGCCCGCCGTGTACACGTTCCTGGCGATGAACTGGGGGGCCGCGGGGTGGCTGGTGATCGCCGGCATCATCGTGGTCGCCACCATCGGCATCCACCCGTCGACGAGGCTGGCGCAGCGGTTCCTGGAGCAGCACGTCCCCGCCGACGTGCTGGCCGAGGCCCGGCGCTCCACCCCCGACCCCGAGGAGGGGATCGCCGTCGGGCCGCCCTCGCTCGTCGAGCCCGAGGAGCCGGCGTCGAAGCCCCCGCACGACCCCCTCCGCTGACCACGAGTGACCCGCGCCCGGTCACGGGTCCACCTCGACCCGACCGTCGCGCTCGTCGAGGACGTACGCGTGCGAGGCGGTCGCCCGGTAGAGGCGGAAGGGTGCCGTCCCGGTCACCTGCTCCGCGGTCCACGGGTCGAGGCCCTGCTCGCCCGCGCGGGCGTTGAATGCCGCGAGGGCGTCGGCGCGGTGGTCGGGTGCGACCTCGGCGGCCACGGCGTCGACGTAGACCGCCGAGGCGCCACCGACCGGGACCCCGGAGTCGAAGACGACGATGCCGACCGCGGGGTTGGCCGCGATGTTGCGGGAGTGCCGGGCTCCGGGCCGCGACACCCACACGAAGTCGTGGGGCTCGCCCGTCGCGAACCAGACCGGGGTGGCCCACGGCCGCCCGGCCGCGTCGGCGGTGGCGAGCGTGAGGTAGGCGTTCGCGGCGATCACCCGGCGCGCCTCCTGGGTCGCCGTGCCTGCGTCGGCGTCCTCCGCGACCGCCATGGTCGTCCCTCCTCGTGCTCGACGTGCCGTCCCGAGGTAGGACGCCGTCCGCGCCACCGACTCATCGGTGGCCACGACGACGACCCGGCCGGCGCCCGGCCCACGGACCCGCGAACCCCGAGACACCGCGAGACACCGGGAACACCGGGGCGCCGACCCGGGTTGGCGTCTCTCGTGACGGCCCCCGAGATCACCCGCGCCAGCGTCGGACTGCGCAGCGAGCGCGGACCGGTCCTCCTCGCGGTGATGCTCAGCATCGGGCTGGTGGCGATCGACGCGACGATCCTGGCGACCGCGGTCCCGGCGGTGGTCGACGACCTCGGCGGGTTCACGTCGTTCCCGTGGCTGTTCTCGATCTACCTGCTGGCCCAGGCGGTGTCGGTGCCGATCTACGGCAAGGTCGCCGACCTCTACGGGCGCAAGCCGGTGATGCTGCTCGGCATCGGGTTGTTCGTGCTCGGCTCGCTGCTGTGCGGCGTCGCGTGGAGCATGCCGGCGCTCATCGTCTTCCGGCTGGTGCAGGGTCTCGGCGCCGGTGCGGTGCAGCCGATGGGCATGACGATCGTCGGCGACATCTACTCCCTGGCCGAGCGCGCCAAGGTGCAGGGCTACATCGCCAGCGTCTGGGCCGGGGCCTCGGTCCTCGGGCCCACGCTGGGCGGGATCTTCGCCGACTACCTGTCGTGGCGCTGGATCTTCTTCGTCAACCTGCCCCTGGGCATCGCGGCCGGATGGGTGATGTGGCGTCGCTTCGACGAGAGCGTGGAGCGGCGCAGTCACTCGATCGACTACGCCGGGGCGGTGCTCCTCGCCGCCGGCGGCTCGCTGCTGCTGCTCGGCCTGCTCGAGGGCGGGACGCGCTGGGCGTGGGACTCCGCCCCCGGCGTCGGGATCTTCGTCGCCGCGGCCGCGCTGCTCGCCGCCTTCGTCGTGGTCGAGGCGCGCACACCCGACCCGGTGCTGCCGCTGTGGATCTTCCGGCGCCGGGTGCTGAACGCCGCCAACTCGGGCGCCTTCGTCGTCGGGGTGCTGATGCTCGGGCTGACGTCGTACGTGCCGCTCTACGCCCAGGGCGTGCTCGGCCACGGTGCGCTGGTCGCCGGGCTGACGCTGGCCTCGATGACCATCGGGTGGCCGATCGCCGCCGCGACGAGCGGTCGCTTCTACCTGTCGATCGGCTTCCGCAGGACGGTGCTGATGGGGGCGCTGTTCGTGATCGCCGGCGCGGCGCTGCTGCTGCCGGTGAGCGCCGACAGCGCCCTGTGGCAGCTGGCCCTGCCGTGCTTCGTGATGGGGGTCGGGTTCGGCTACGTCGCCAGCCCCGGCGTGATCGTCGCCCAGTCGTCCGTGGGCTGGCAGCACCGGGGCGTGGCCACCGGCACCAACATGTTCGCCAGGTCGATGGGCAGCGCCGTCGGCGTCGCCGTGTTCGGCGCGATCGTCAACAGCCGGGTGGCCGACCAGGCCCCGTCCGGCGGCACGCTCGACCTCGAGCACTTGTCCGCCGGGGTGCTGGCGCCCGCGATCCACGCGGTGTTCGCGTGCTCCGCCGTCCTCGCGCTCGCCCTCCTGCTGTCGGGGCTGCTGATGCCGCGGCGAGCGGGTACGGAGGAGCCGGCCGCCTCCTGAGCCGCAGGGGCCGGGCGGCGCGCCGGTGGCCCGCGGGCGTCGCGATGGGGATAATCGGTCCGCCCTGGCCGGGCGTCGTGTCGAGGAGGGGGGCCACCGGTGAAGCACGGCGATCTCTACCGGCAGATCGTCTCCTCGTCGACCGACGGCATCGTCGCCCTCGAGCTCGACGGCACCATCCGGTACGCCAACGCCAGCGCCGAGCAGCTGCTGCGCGCCAGTCCCCTCGAGCGCCGGCACATCGACGACTTCCTCGACGAGGTCGGGCGCCGGCACTCGCGCCAGCACCTGCACCTGGCGGCCGAGGGCACGTTCCTCGACGACGAGGTCGACACGATGCTGGTGCGGGCCGACGGCTCTTCGTTGTGGGTGCGCCTGCGGCAGACCGGGCTCCGGGAGGGCGACACGTGCACCGGCGTCATCCTGCGCCTCACGGACAACCACGAGACCAAGCAGCTGCTCGAGGCGGTCTACGAGAGCCAGCGCCACCTGCTGCGTGCCGAGCGGATCTCGCGCAGCGGCAACTGGACCTGGGACGTCGCGACCGCGAGCGCGTCGTACTCCGAGGGTCTCGAGGAGCTCTACGGCCCGCACCTCGACGACCTGCTGACCCGCGACCGCGACCGGCTGAAGGCGGTGACCCACCCCGAGGACCACCACCGGCTGACCGACGCCCTCGACCGTCTCGTCAGCGGCGCCGGGCCGCGCATCGACCTGGAGCTGCGCCAGCGGGGGCGCGCCGGCTGGATGTGGGTCCGGCTGCGCGCGGTGGGCACCTACGACGCGGAGGGTGCGCTCGCGGAGGTCTCCGGCACCTACCAGGACATCACCCGGCTCCGCGACACCGAGGACCAGCTGCAGGACCTGGTCACCCAGAACTCCCTGATGCACGCCGTGGCCACGGCGGCCAACGAGGCGACCACGCTCGCCGAGGTGCTGGAGCAGGCCGGGTCGCTGGTGGTCCTGCACGACGACTGGGACCGGGCCCGGGCCTTCGTCCCGTCCCCGGTCGGGACGGGGCTCGTCCCGCACCTCGGTCCCGACGACGACGCGTCCGGCGACAGCGACACGGCGGCGACCGACGCCATCGAGCGGGCCACCGCCGAGGAGTGCTACCGGCTCGGTCGGACCGTGTGGGACGACGAGCGTCGTCTCACCATCGCCTTCCCGATCCGCCTGGGCGAGGAGATCCTGGCGGTGGTGACGATCACCTCGCTGCCCCCGCTGTACCGGCACGACATGATCCAGCAGATGGCCGACCAGGCCGCCCTGCTCATCTCGCGGGTCGCCGAGCGCGAGGCGTCGGCGCGCGAGCTGGCCGACGCGCGGGACCGCGCGCTCCAGGCCTCGCAGCACAAGACGGACTTCCTCTCGACGATGAGCCACGAGATCCGGACGCCGCTCAACGGCATCATCGGTCTCAACGAGCTGCTCGGCGAGACGACGCTCTCGGAGCGCCAGCGCCACTTCGTCTCGGGGATCTCGGTCTCGAGCCGGACCCTGCTCGACCTGCTCAACAACATCCTCGACTTCTCCAAGATCGAGGCCGGCCACCTCGAGGTCGAGGCGCTCGACTTCGAGGTCCGCGAGGTGCTCGCCGAGGCCGGCGAGGTGCTCGCCGACGCGGCACGGGCGCGCGGCATCGAGCTGCGCATCTCCTGCAGCGCCGACGTCCCCGACGTCCTCCACGGCGACCCCACGCGACTCCGGCAGGTCCTGCTCAACCTGGGGTCGAACGCGCTGAAGTTCACGACCGCCGGCTCGGTCGACGTCCGCGCCTCCGTGGCACCCGGTGCGACGGCGGCGTCCGACGGCCCCGGCCACCTCCTGCGGCTGGACGTCCGCGACACGGGGATGGGCATGACCGGCGTCCAGCAGGAACGCGTCTTCGCGCCGTTCGCCCAGGCCGACAGCTCGACCAACCGCCGGTTCGGTGGCACCGGGCTGGGGTTGGCGATCTGCGCCGAGATCGTGGCCGCCTTCGGCGGTGAGATCGGGGTGGAGAGCGAGCCCGGGGCGGGCAGCACCTTCTGGTTCACGGTCCCGCTCGGCCCCGCGAGCGACCCGGCGGCGGCCGACCCGCTCGCGCGAGCCCGGGAGGCGCTCGGTGGGAGGCGGGTGCTCGTGGTCGACGCGCACCCGCAGGACCGCGCCGTCCTCCTCGAGCAGCTGCGGTGGTGGGCGGTCGACGCCGATGCCGTGGCCGACGCCGACGAGGCGTCGGCGCGGCTGGCCGCAGCGGTCGCGGCGGGTGCGGCGTACGACGCCGCGGTGGTCGGCTCGCCCCTGACGGGGGTCGACGGCACCACCCTGGCGGCGGCCGTACGTCGACAGGGCTGGCCGCGCGACCTGCCGCTGGTGCTCGTCACGCCGACCTACGTCCCGGTCGACGAGGCACTCCGGGCCGAGGGCGTGCACGCCGGCCTGGTCAGGCCGGTGTCGTCGTCCGGGCTGCGCGACACCCTGCTGAGCACCCTCGCGCCGGCCGGCGTCGCCACCGACGCCATCGTGCGGACGACCGGGCCCCGGGCCACCGCGGTGTCGGGGGAGCGCGGGCACGTCCTGGTCGTCGAGGACAACGAGATCAACCAGCTGGTGGCGCGTGGCCTGCTCGAGGCCCAGGGCTTCGCCGTCACCGTCGCCGACGACGGCATGACGGCCCTCGACCTCGTGGAGCGGCAGACCTTCGACGCCGTCCTGATGGACGTGCAGATGCCCGGGATCGACGGCTACACGACCACCCGGCGGATGCGCCGCCGCGAGGTCGTCGCCGGCCGCGCGCGGCTGCCGATCCTGGCGATGACGGCGGCCGCGATCGCCGGTGAGCGCGAGCGGTGCCTGGCCGCGGGGATGGACGACTTCCTCACCAAGCCCGTCTCGCCGCCGGCGCTGCAGGACGCCCTCGACCGCTGGGTGGCGCGCTCGCCGGCGCTGCGCGCGGCCGGTGGGTCCGGCTCGCGCGGACCGGCCAACCCCCACCTCGACCTGGAGCGGCTGGGCGAGCTCCTCGACATCGGTCCCGGTGCGCAGGCCTACCTGGACCGGGCCATCGGCAACTTCCTCGAGCGTCGGCCGGGCGTGATCTCCTCGGTCACCCGTGCGGTGGCCGACTCCGACGCCGCCTCGCTGTCCTTCGTCACCCACGCCCTCAAGGGCAGCGCCGGCAACCTCGGCCTGCCGGTCGTCACGGCCATCGCCCACGAGCTCGAGACCTGCGGCCGCAACGGCGTGACCGAGGGGGTCATGGGCCTGGTCGGCGACCTCGCCACCGCCCTCGCCGAGGCCGGCGAGGCGCTCGCGGAGTACCGGGACTGGTACCGCGCCCTGCCTGCCTGAGCCTGCCTGAGCCTGCCTGAGCCTGCCTGAGCCAGCCTGAGCCTGCCGGGCGCCGCCGTCCCCGACCGGATCGGACCCGGATGGTCGGGTGCGGGGACGGGCTCGCCGCGCAGACTGGCGGGGAAGGAGGACCCCCGCATGATCACTGCTCTCAACGCGGTCGTCGACGAGGTGGAGACCCACCTGGCGTCCGACCCGTCGGCGCCGCTCGACGTGTCCGCGCTGGCACGTCGCCTCGGCACGACCGAGCACCACCTGCGCCGGATGTTCTCGTCGCTGGCCGCGATGCCGCTCTCGGAGTACGTCCGGCGGCGCCGGATGTCGTCGGCCGCCGCCGAGCTCGTGGCCGGGGACGACGACCTGCTCACCGTCGCGGTCCGGCACGGCTACGGCTCGACCGAGGCGTTCGGTCGCGCGTTCCGCGCCGTCCACGGCGCCGGCCCCGGCGAGGTGCGCCGCGACGGGGGCCCGCTACGCACACAACCGCGGATCAGGTTCCACCTGACCGTGCAAGGAGGCAACCCGATGGACACCCGGGTCACCGACCTGCCCGCCGTCCGACTCGTCGGCCGCGCCACGCGCGTGCCGCTGGTGCACGACGGCGTGAACCCGCACATCGCCGAGCACGTCGCGGCGGTCCCGGCCGCCGAGACCGCCCGGCTCAAGACCCTCAACGACACCGAGCCGTCGGGTGTCCTCGCCGTCTGTGACGACCTGGACCCCGACCGCGCCGAGGGCAGCGAGCTGACCTACCTGCACGGCGTCGCCACCACCGCCAGGCCCGAGGGGCTGGACACGATCGAGGTCCCGGCCGGCACCTGGGCCGTGTTCCGCACCGAGGGCCCGCACCCGGCCGCCCTGCAGGAGGCGTGGGCCGCGACGGCGACGGAGTGGTTCCCCTCGCAGCCGTGGCGGTTGCGACCCGGACCCGAGATCGTCGCGACCCTCGCGTTCGACCCGGACGCCGGCACCGCCACCTGCGAGCTCTGGCTGCCGGTCGAGCCCGGCTAGGCGCTCGCGGACCGGATAGCGTCGGGGCGTGAGCACGGTGCTGGCGGTGGTGGCCCACCCGCGTCGCGACAGCTTCACCTGGGCCGTGGCCGACCTGCTGGTCAGCCGGGCGCGGTCGGGCGGTGCCGAGGTGGTCCTGCACGACCTCTACGCCGACGGGTTCGACCCGCTGCTCACCGCCGAGGAGTCGCGCCACGTGCAGCAGGGCACGTCCGGCCCCGCGGGCGACGCGCTGACCGGCCGCTACCGCGACGACCTGGCCCGTGCCGACGTCCTGCTCGCCCTGCACCCGAACTGGTGGGGCAAGCCGCCCGCGGCGATGAGCGGCTGGCTGGACCGCGTGCTCGCCCCGGGCGTCGCCTACAAGCTCTCCGGTGGGGCTGCGGGTGAGCCCGAGGCGCTGCTGCGCCTCGACGCGCTCGTCGTCACCTTCGGCGACACGGCCGCCGACCGGGAGGTGACCGAGTTCGGTGACCCGCTGCAGGCGATCTGGACCCGCTGCGTGCTCCCGTACGTCGGCGCCGGCCACGTCGAGCGACGGCACGTGTCGCCGGTGGGCGAGCTCTCGGCCGAGGAGCGCGGGCGCGAGGCCGAGGCCTGCTGGGCGTCGCTCGCCGCGCTGCTCGGGCCGCGGTGAGCGGGGGACCGTTCGCCGGCGTGATTCGGTCCCTGCCTCCCCGCCCCCCACGCTCCGCCCACAGCCCCCACTACGCTCGCGTCGCATGAAGCGGGTCATCCTGGTCGCGGCGGTCGCCCGCAACGGCGTCATCGGCCACGGCCCCGACATCCCGTGGCGGGTCCCGGGGGAGCAGGCGGAGTTCAAGACCCTCACGACGGGCCACGTGCTGGTGATGGGCCGCACGACGTACGAGTCGATCGGCCGGCCGCTGCCGGGCCGCACCACCGTGGTGCTCACCCGCGACCGGTCGTGGTCCCCGGGGCACGACGACGTGCTCGTCGCCCACGGCCTGCTCGACGCGCTGGCCAAGGCAGCGGTCCACGAGGGCGAGGTGATCGTCGCCGGCGGCGCCCAGGTGTACGCCGAGGCGATCCGCTCGGCGAGCGAGCTGGTCATCAGCGAGATCCCGCTCGAGCCCGAGGGCGACGTGTTCTTCCCGCCGATCGACCCCGCGGTCTGGCAGGTCACCGACCGCGAGCGGTTCGAGGGCTACGAGCGGGTCTGGTACGCCCGGAACACCTGACGCCACGGGCCGGGAGACCTATCCTCCGAGCATGAGACGCAGCCTGCTCGTCTGGACGGTCCTCGCCGCGCTCCTCGGCGCACTGCTGCTCGCGCCGGGTCGTGCCGACGCCGCCGACGCCGTCCGGGTCGACGAGCGGGACGACGCACCGGCCCGGCTCGACATCGCCCGCGCCCGCTACCGACACGGCGCGGAGGTCGTCGCGGCGACCGCCGTGGTGCCGCACCTGGCTGCTCGTGGTCGCGCCGAGCTGGCGATCAGCCGCTTCGACGTCTTCGAGGCGGGCTTCGTCGCGCGTCTGGTCAAGCGCGCCGGGCGTCCCGCCGTGGCACGCCTGTACTACTTCGACCACTTCGACCTCGAACCCCGGCCGTGCGCCGGCCTCAGGGGCACCTGGCGGGACCGGTCGGTCAGCCTCGTCGTCCCGCGGCAGTGCCTCACCGAGGGCCACCGCCGTCCGAGGCTGTTCGTCCAGGTCGCGGTCGGGCAGGGCGAGGAGTCCGACCTGGCACCCGAGGTGCGCAACCTGCAGCGAGGCTGACCGACCAGCGGGGGACCCCTACAGCGCCGACGCGTGCAGCGCGACGTCCGTGGCGTAGTGCTCCTCCAGCAGCCGCCGCGTCGCCTCCGGCACGGGTGCGGCCGCCCGCGGTGAGGCGTTGGCGCGCGGCATGGCCGGCGTCTCGATCCCGAGCCGGTCCGCCATCCACGCGACGGCGTCACCGAGGTGCTCGTAGCGGTAGACGCGGTCGACCGGAGGCCGGCCCGGGCGGGTGCGCACGAAGTTGGTGGCCGAGCCGAGGTCGACCTCGCCCGCCACGACCCGCTCGGCGAACTCCTCGAACGACGTCCCTCCGGTGTGTTGCGGGCTGCCCTCCGAGCCGGGCCGGGCGCGGTAGCGCCACCACGACTGCACCCAGTCGACCGGCTCGCGCACGACGCACACCAGCTCGTAGCTCTCGCGGGGGTGGCCGTAGTGCTCGAGCACCGGCACGAAGACCTTGTCGAACGTCCGGGCGGTGGCGTGCTTCATCTGCGGCGGGCGGCGTACGACGAGCTCGGCGTGCCGGCTGAACGCCCGTTCCACCGAGGTCGAGCCGGTCTTGGTCATCGCCAGGAAGCAGAAGCCGGCGCGCGCGGCGGCGATCACGATGCCCTCACGGCCCGAACGGTAACGCTCCCGACCGGTTGGCGACCGGCTGGCACAGTGACGCCATGGACCTGCGCATCTTCACCGAACCCCAGCAGGGGGCGACGTACGACGACCTCCTCGCCGTCGCCCGGCGGGCCGAGGACCTCGGCTTCGACGCCTTCTTCCGCTCCGACCACTACCTCGCCATGGGCGGCGACGGACTGCCCGGCCCGAGCGACGCGTGGACCACGCTGGCCGGGCTCGCCCGCGACACCAGCACGATCCGCCTCGGCACCCTGATGACCAGCGCCACGTTCCGCCACCCCGGCCCGCTGGCGGTCACCGTGGCCGGTGTCGACCAGATGAGCGGGGGCCGGGTCGAGCTCGGCATCGGCGCCGGCTGGTACGCCGCCGAGCACACCGCCTACGGCATCCCGTTCCCGCCGACCGGCGAGCGGTTCGACCGCCTCGAGGAGCAGCTCGCGGTGATCACCGGCCTGTGGGGGAGCGACGGCACGTTCTCCCACGACGGCCCGCACTACCCGGTCGCCGACAGCCCCGGCCTGCCCAAGCCCCGGCAGGACCGGCTGCCGGTCATCGTCGGCGGCGTCGGCAAGCGGCGCACCCCGGCCCTCGCGGCGGCGTACGCAGACGAGTTCAACCTGCCGTTCAGCGACACCGACACCACCCGCGCCCAGGTCGCCCGCGTCAGCGCCGCCTGCGAGGCGATCGACCGCGACCCGGCGACGATGCGGTGGTCCAACGCGCTCACGGTCTGCGTCGGCGCCGACGAGTCCGAGGTACGCCGCCGCGCCGAGGCCGCCGGCCGCGACCTCGACGACCTGCGCGCCAACGGCGTGGCCGGCACCCCGGCCGAGGCGGTCGAGACGCTGGCCCGGTTCGCCGGGGCCGGCTCGCAGCGCGTCTACCTCCAGGTGCTCGACCTCGCCGACCTCGACCACCTCGACCTGATCGCCGCCGAGATCGCGCCACACGTCTGAGTCGGCCGTGCGGCGTCCCGGGAGCAGGTGTGGACCGATAGCCTGGACCCATGACGCGACCGACCGCGCCGTTCGGCACCGTGCTCACCGCGATGGCCACGGCCTTCCGCCCTGACGGCTCGCTCGACCTCGACGCCACCCAGCGCATCGCACGCCACCTCGTCGACCACGGCCACGACGGCCTCGTCGTCTCCGGCACCACCGGTGAGTCCGCCACGACCACCAAGGAGGAGGACGGCGAGACGCTCGCCGCCGTCCGCGACGCGGTCGGGCCCGACGTCACGCTGGTCGCCGGGGTCGGCACCAACGACACCAGCACCTCGATCTGGCTCGCCCAGCAGGCCCGTAAGCAGGGCGCCGACGGCGTGCTGCTCGTGACGCCCTACTACAGCAAGCCCGGCCAGCGCGGCATCGTGCACCACTTCCGCCAGGTCGTCGACGCCGCCGAGCTGCCCGTGATGCTCTACGACATCCCGAGCCGCACCGGCAGCCAGATCGCGATGGAGTCCTACGACGAGCTCGCCCGCTGGGACGAGGTCGTCGCGGTCAAGGACGCCGTCGGCGACGTCGTCCGCGGCCTGCGCCTCCAGCAGTTGGGGCTCGCGATCTACTCCGGCGACGACGCCCACAACCTCGCCTGGCTCGCCCACGGCGCCGTCGGGGTCGTCTCCGTGGCCGGGCACGCCTGCGGCGACCAGCTGCGCGAGATGGTCGACGTCTTCCCGCACGACCCGGCCCGCGCCCGCGAGGTCTTCACCGGCCTGCTGCCGGCGATCGACGCGATCATGGGCACCCCCAACTACGGCGCCACCACCGCCAAGGCGGCCCTCGAGCTGCTCGGCGTGATCGACAACCGCCACGTGCGCTCCCCGCTCGTGGCCCTCGACGACGACGAGGTCGCCGCGCTCCGCGTCGGCCTCGCGGCGTCGGGACTCCTCTGACCCTGCTCCGTAAGGACCCCTGTGAGCCACCCGCACCCCGAGCTGTCCGCGCCCCCCGAGCTGCCGAAGGGCGGGCTGCGCGTCATCCCGCTCGGCGGGCTCGGCGAGGTCGGCCGCAACATGACGGTCTTCGAGTACGACGGCCGCCTCCTGATCGTCGACTGCGGCGTGCTCTTCCCCGAGGACCACCAGCCCGGCGTCGACCTGATCCTCCCCGACTTCGGCCCGATCCGTGACCGGCTCGACGACGTCGAGGCGCTGGTGCTCACGCACGGTCACGAGGACCACATCGGCGCGACGCCCTACCTGCTGCGCGAGCGCCAGGACATCCCGCTGGTCGGCTCCGAGCTCACCCTCGCGCTGCTCGACAGCAAGCTGCGCGAGCACCGCCTGCGCCAGACCGTGCACCACAAGGTCAAGGCCGGCGACCGGATGATCCTCGGGCCCTTCGAGCTCGAGTTCATCGCCGTCAACCACTCGATCCCCGACGCGCTCGCCATCGCCATCCGCACCGGCACGGCCCTGGTGCTCCACACCGGTGACTTCAAGATGGACCAGCTCCCGCTCGACGGCCGGATCACCGACCTGCGGTCCTTCGCGCGCCTCGGCGAGGAGGGGGTCGACCTCTTCCTCACCGACTCGACCAACGCCGAGACCCCCGGCTTCACGCCCACCGAGAAGTCGATCACCCCGGTCATCGACCAGGTCTTCCGCGACTCGAAGCAGCGGATCATCGTGGCTTGCTTCGCCTCCCACATCCACCGCGTGCAGCAGGTGCTCGACGCCGCGGTCGCCAACAACCGCAAGGTCGCCTACGTGGGCCGCTCGATGGTGCGCAACATGGGCATCGCCCGCGACCTCGGCTACCTCACGGTCCCCGGCGGCACCCTGGTCGAGGCCAAGGACCTCGCCGACCTGCCGCCCGAGCGCCAGGTGCTGGTCTCCACCGGCAGCCAGGGCGAGCCGATGAGCGCGCTCAGCCGGATCGCCCAGCGCAGCCACCACTTCGTCCACATCGAGGAGAACGACACCGTCCTGCTCGCCTCGAGCCTGATCCCCGGCAACGAGAACGCCATCTACCGCGTCATCAACGGCCTGGCCCGCTGGGGCGCGCGCGTGGTCCACAAGGGCAACGCCCACGTGCACGTCAGCGGCCACGCCAGCGCCGGCGAGCTCCTCTACTGCTACAACATCGTCCAGCCGCGCAACGTCCTGCCGGTGCACGGCGAGATCCGCCACATGCTCGCCAACGCGGCGCTCGCCCGCTCGGTCGGCGTCGAGAACGTCGTGGTCGCCGAGGACGGCGTCGTCGTCGACCTCGTCGCCGGCGTGGCATCCATCGTCGGCAAGGTGGACGTCGGACTGGTCTTCGTCGACGGCACCTCGGTCGGCGACATCACCGAGGCCGACCTCAAGGACCGCCGCATCCTCGGCGAGGAGGGCTTCATCTCGGTGATCATCGTGGTCGACTCCGTGACCGGCAAGGTCTCCGCCGGCCCCGAGATCCACGCCCGCGGCAACGCGCTCGAGAACGACGACTTCAGCGCGGTGCAGAAGTCCGTCATCGACGCGGTCAACGCCGCCCTGGCCGAGGGCAACGTCGACTCCTACCAGCTCCAGCAGACCGTGCGCCGCGTCGTCGGCCGCTGGGTGTCCAACACCCACCGCCGCCGGCCGATGATCATCCCGGTGGTCGTCGAGGCCTGACGGTGGTCGAGCCGTCCGAGCGCCGGCGAGGACGAGTCGAGGTCCCCGTCGGGTGCGTGCCTGCGGTGGGTGCGTAGGTCGAGGGGTCTCGACCCGGGCTCGTTCCTCGCCCGGCTCGACCACCGTCGGTGGTTCCTGTGGTCGCGGGCGGGGGCCGTCCCGGGTCGTGAGGCGCCTCGTCCTTGACGGTGGACGAGTCGAGGCCCCCGTTGGGTGCGTGCCTGCAGTGGGTGCGTAGGTCGAGGGGTCTCGACCCGGGCTTGTCCCTCGCCCGGCTCGACCACCGTCGGTTCCTGCCGTGCCAGGCGAGGCCAGCGCGTGCGTCGGGTCAGCCCCGGGTGCCGGCGAGGTCGAGCACCTCGTCGACCCGGTCGAGCCCGTGGGCGGTGTGGGTGACCCACACCAGGGCGCGGCCGGTGTCCCGCAGCGCCAGCAGGTCCTCGGCGACCGCGTCGGCGGTGGCGCCGTCGAGGTGGGCGGTCGGCTCGTCGAGCACCAGCACGTCGTGGTCGGCGAGGAGCAGGCGTGCCAGCCCGATCCGGGCGCGCTCGCCCCCGGAGACGGCGTCGCCGCCGTCGCCGACCAGGGTGTCGAGGCCGGCGGGCAGCGTGTCCAGCCAGGGGTCCAGCCGGGCCGCCCGCAGGGCCGCGCGCACCTCGTCGTCGGTGGCCCCCGGCCGGGCGAGCCGCACGTTCTCCACCACCGACGTCGCGAACAGGTAGGGGTCGTCGTCGAGCAGACCGACGCGGCGGCGTACGTCGTCGGCGCGCAGCGTCGTGACGTCGACGCCGCCGAGCGTGTGCCCGCCCGCGGCGGGGGAGAGGAAGCGCACCAGCACCGCGGCCAGCGTCGACTTGCCGCTGCCGGAGGGCCCGACGACGCCGAGGGCGCGGCCGGGGTGGACCGCCAGGGAGACGTCGTGCAGGACGACGTCGTCGTCCCACGCGGCGTCGACCCGGTCGAGCCGGACGTCGCCGGCGGTGGCGGCGTCGGCGGGTGCCGCGGGGTCGACGACGGCCGGGTGCAGCGCGTGGAGCGCGTCGAGACGGGCGGCGGCGGCGCGGGTCTCGTGGCGCAGCACGCCGGCGTCGGCCAGCGGCGCGGCGACCTCGGCGAGGGCCAGCGGCACCAGGACGAGGAGCGCGACGACCGGGCCCGAGACCGCGCCGCGGGCGACCGCGGCCGCCGAGAGCACCCCGGCGCCGGCCACGAGGAGGGGCCAGGCGCGGGCCAGGGCGTGCCAGCGCGCGGTGCGCAGGGTCGCGTCGGCGAGCGCATCGGCCGCCGATCCCACGACGGTCCGTGCGGGGCCGTCGGCCTGCCACAGCACCAGGTGCCGGGCGTCCTGGAGCGCGGCGAGCAGCCGGGCCGAGAGCCCGGCCCGCGCGGCCACCCGTGCGGGTCCGTGGCGGCGGCTGCCGAGGAGACCAGCGGTCCAGGCACCGGCGCCGGCCACCAGACCGGTGGCGAGGACGACGACCGCAGCCGCCGGGAGGAACAGCGCCGAGACCGCCGCGATGAGGAACGTCGTCCCGAGCCAGACGGCGCCCGGCACCCGGACCCGGACCAGGTCGTCGACCACGCCGTCGACGTCGTCGACCACCGAGGCGAGCAGGTCGCCCCGCCGGCCAAGTCGACCCGGCACCAACGGCACCAGGTCGTCGTAGACGCCGGTGCGGCGCTGGGCGAGCTCGCGCAGCGCGACGTCGTGCGCGACCACCCGCTCGACCCACCGGAGCACCGGGCGCGCGAGGCCGAACGTGCGCACGCCGACGATGGCGGTGAGGAGCATCAGCACGGGCGGGTGCTCGGCCGAGCGCACCACCAGCCACCCCGCGGTCGCGGTCAGTGCCACGCCCGACGTCGAGGCGAGGACGCCGGCGGCGGCCGCGCCCGCCAGGCGACGGCGGCGTCCTTCCGCGGGCGTCGGCGGTCGGTCGCCCGGGGCGTCGGTCGCGGTCTCCGCCACCGCGGCGGGCCGGGCGGGCTCGGGCCGGTCCGGCGCCGGAGCCACCGGACGCTCCGCAGCCGCGAGCCGGACCACCCGGTCGGCGGCGGCCACCAGCGCCGGCCGGTGCGCGACCGCCACCACGCACCGCTCGCGCGCGAGGTCGCGGACCGCGCGCACCAGCACCTCCTCGGTGGCCGCGTCGACGTGGGCGGTCGGCTCGTCGAGCAGGACGACGGGTCGCTCGCTCACCAGCACCCGGGCGAGCGCGACCCGGGCCCGCTGGCCCGCGGACAGGCCGCGGCCGTCCTCCCCGAGCGGGCGGTCGGGGTCGAGGTCGAGCCCGACGGTCCGCAGCGCGGAGACCACCTCGGCGCGGGTCGCCGTGGGTCGACCGACACGCACGTTGTCGGCCGGCGTACCGGCGACGAGCCACGGCGTCTGGCCGACCGAGGCGACGAGGGTCCGCCACTCGTCGAGGTCGGCCGCCGGCACGTGCAGCGCGCCGCCGGTGAGCGCGACCTCGCCCTGGAGGGCGGCGAGCAGCGTGCTCTTGCCGCAGCCGGACGGGCCGGTGACGACGGTCAGGCCGACCGCCGGCAGCCGGACCGAGACGGGGTCCAGGGCCGGCATCGCGCGGCCCGGCCAGGTCACGGTGGCGTCCACCAGCTCGAGGTGGTCGCCCGGCACCAGGTGGGGGAGCCGTGCCGGCGCCGACTCGCCGAGCGCGTGGATCGCCTCGAAGGTCGCGGTGCCCTCGGCGGCGGCGTGGAACTCCGCGCCCACCCGGCGCAGCGGCCAGTAGGCCTCGGGCGCCAGCAGCAGCACCACGAGCGCGGTCTCGAGACCCAGGCCGCCGGCGGCCAGGCGCAGTCCGACCGTCACCGCCACCACGGCCACCGACAGGGTGGCCACCAGCTCCAGCACCGCCGACGACGCGAAGGCGAGCCGCAGCACGTCGCGGTTGGCCCGCCGGTAGCGGTCGGTGACCTCGGCGATGCGGTCGGACTGGGCCCGCGCGCGCCGGTGGGCCACCAGCGTCGGCAGGCCGCGGACGACGTCGACGAAGTGGCCGGCCAGGCGACTCAGCAGTCGCCACTGCCGCTCGACCCGGTCCCGGGTGGCCAGCCCCACCAGCGCGGCGAACACCGGCACCAGCGGCAGGGTCAGCGCGACGACCAGGGCGGCCCACCGGTCCTGGGTGGCGATCGCGCCGAGCGTGACCAGGGGCAGCACCGCGGCCAGCACCAGGGCCGGCACGTAGCGCGTCAGGTAGGGCTCGACCGCGGCCACGCCCCGCGTGGCCAGCACGGTCAGCTCACCGACGCGGTGCCGGGCGAGGTCGGTGGCCTCGAGGCGCAGGGCGTCGTCGAGCACCTGGGCCCGCAGGTGGCGCCCGACACGGGCCGCGGCCGCCGCGGCGGCCAGGTCGCCGGCGTACGACGTCGCGGCGCGGGCGGCGACCACGGCGCCGACCGCCACCGCCGGCCCCGTCCAGGGCCCGCCGCCGACCAGCGCCACGAGGAGCGCGGCGAGGGCGAACGCCTGGGCCACCAGCAGCGCGGCGCCGAGCACCCCGCAGCCGACGACGGCGAGCAGCGGGCCCCGCGCCGGGCGGAGGTGCGGGAGGACCCGCGGGTCGAGGGGCCTCACGGGTGGGCGAGGTCGGCGGTCGGGATGTGGTGCACCGAGATCCGCTTGCGGAAGACCCAGTAGGACCAGGCCTGGTAGCCGACGACCAGGGGTGCGAAGACCACCGCCACCCAGGTCATGATCTCGAGCGTGTACGGCGTCGCGGCGGCGTTGGTGGTGGTCAGCGACCAGGCCGGGTCGAGGGTGGAGGGCATCACGTCGGGGAACATCGCGACGAACAGCCCGGCCACCGTCAGGGCGATCGTGGCGAAGGTACCGATGAACGCCCAGCCCTCCCGCCCGGCCCGGGCCGCCGCGACCGCCGACACCAGCGCGAGGGCCGCAACGGTGAGGACGACCGCCGAGACGCCGGTGCCGGTGAGGACCTGGGTCCAGGCGAGGAACGCGACCGCGACCAGCGCGGTCACCGCGCCGAGGCGTACGGCGAGGGCCCGCGCCCGGTGCCGCACCTCGCCGTCGGTCTTGAGCGCGATGAACATGGCGCCGTGGGTGAGGAACAGCAGCAGCGTGGTGAGCCCGCCGAGCAGGGCGAAGGGATGGAGCAGCGTGAGCACCGATCCTCGCAGCTCGTGGTCGGCGTCGAGCGGCACGCCGCGCGCCAGGTTGGCGAAGGCGACGCCCCACAGCAGCGCCGGCACGAACGACCCGACGATGATCGCGAGGTCCCAGCGGGCCTTCCAGGTGGCCTCGGGCCGCTGGTGGCGGTACTCGAACGCCACGCCGCGCACGATCAGCGCGAGCAGGATCAGCAGCAGCGGAAGGTAGAAGCCGCTGAACAGCGAGGCGTACCACTCCGGGAACGCCGCGAACGTCGCCCCGCCGGCGACCAGCACCCACACCTCGTTGCCGTCCCAGACGGGACCGATGGTGTTGATGAGCACCCGGCGCTCGGTGTCGTCGCGGCCCAGGACCGGCAGCAGCATCCCGACGCCGAAGTCGAACCCCTCGAGCGCGAAGTAGCCGATCCACAGCATCGCGATGAGCGCGAACCAGACGGTGGTGAGCTCCATGTCTCCGTGTCTCCTCAGCAGTCGGGTGGCTCAGTAGGCGAACGCGAGCGACTCGTCGTCGCTGTCGGCGGGCCGGGGTTCCTCCTGCGCCGGGGCCCCGGCGCGGATGGCGCCGAGCAGCAGCCGCACCTCGATCACCGCGAGGACGGCGTAGACCGAGGTCAGCGCGACCAGCGAGGTCATCGCCTCCGCGGCGCTGACGCCGGGGGAGACGGCGTGGTCGGTGGTCATCAGCCCGAACACCACCCAGGGCTGACGCCCCATCTCGGTGAAGATCCAGCCGAACGAGCTGGCGCCCAGGGCTCCCAGCGGCAGCGCCACCAGCAGCGCGCGGTACCAGCGTCCGCCGGGTGCTCGTCCGCGCCGGGTCAGCCAGAGCACGAGGCCGGCGCCCGCCGCGGCAAAGGTGCCCAGCCCGATCATCAGCCGGAATGACCAGTAGGTCACCGGGACCACCGGCACGTAGTCGTCGGCCTGGTAGTAGGTCGTGCCCGGGTCCTCGCCGTACTCCGCGCGGTAGGCCTCGCGCAGGTCGTCGATGCCCTCCACCCGGCCGTCGAACGAGCCGGTGCCGAGGAACGACAGCAGGCAGGGGACGGTGACGGCGTACTTCTCCTCGCGACCGTCGGGGGTGCCGACGGTGAGCAGCGAGAACGGCGCGCACGACTCGCGGGTCTCGTAGAGCCCCTCGGCCGCGGCCATCTTCATCGGCTGCACCTCGGTCATCACCTTGCCCTGCTGGTCGCCGGTGACGGCCACGCCCAGGCCGGCGACCAGCGCCACGGCCGCCCCGAGCCGCACGCCCTTGCGGTAGAGCGCCCGGTCCTCGCCCGAGGCGCGGCGCGCGTTCAGCCAGCCGGCGACGGCCACCATGAACACCCCGGCCGTCAGGTACGACGCCGCGATCACGTGCGGGAACGTGACCAGCTGCACCTCGTTGAACATCACCGCGGCGAAGTCGGTGAGCTCTGCGCGGCCGGTGGCGGCGTCGTAGTGGTAGCCGACCGGGTGCTGCATCCAGGAGTTGGCCGCCAGGATGAACCACGCGGACGCCAGCGTGCCGAGGTGGACGATCCACATGCAGGCGGCGTGCACCGGGCCGGGCAGGCGGTCCCAGCCGAAGATCCAGAGCCCGAGGAAGGTCGACTCGAGGAAGAACGCGAGCAGGCCCTCGATGGCCAGCGGCGCCCCGAAGACGTCACCGACGAAGCGGGAGTAGTCGGACCAGTTCATCCCGAACTGGAACTCCTGCACGATGCCGGTCACCACGCCGATGGCGAAGTTGATCAGGAGCAGCTTGGCGAAGAACTTCGTCAGCCGCAGGTAGTCGGGGTCGCGGGTGCGCAGCCACCGGGTCTCCAGCACCGCGACCAGGGCGGTCAGCCCGATCGTCAGCGGGACGAAGAGGAAGTGGTAGACGGTCACGATGCCGAACTGCCAGCGGGCGATGTCGACGACGTCCAAGGTGTCCTCCCGAATGGTCTACGACGATGCGTAGTAACTACGACAAAGCGTAGTACGTACTCATCCGTAGTACCATCTGGGGGTGCCCGTCCCGCAGCCCTCGCGGCCCTCCCGCTCCCAGCTCGGCGACCTCGAGCGCGCGGTGATGGAGCGCCTGTGGGCCGTTCCCGAGGGCGCGGCCGTCACCGTGCGCGAGGTGCACGCCGACCTCGCCGCCGGCCGCGACATCGCCTACACCACGGTGATGACCGTGATGGACCGCCTGGCACGCAAGGACCTCGTCGTCCAGGAGCGCGACGGCCGGGCCTACCGCTACCGGGCGCGGGCCAGTCGCGCCGCGCTCACCGCCGGGTTGATGCGCGACACCCTCGACGACTTCGCCGAGCACGACCGGGGCACGGCCCTGGTCGCCTTCGTCGAGGAGGCCAGCGCCGACGACCTCGCCGCCCTGCGCCGCGCCCTGGCCGACCTCGACGGCTCCTGAGCGGACCGGTGCGATGACCCCGGTGCTGCTCGGCGCGCTCGCGGTGCTGCTCGCCGGTCCGGCACCGGCCGTCCTGGCCCGCGTGCCGCGCACCCGGCGCACGCCGCGGACGGCGATGCTGCTGTGGCAGGCGGTGGCGCTCGCCGCCGTCCTGGCGGCGCTGGGCGCCGGGGTGTCGCTGGCCACCGACCGGGCCTGGCGGCGCGAGCCCGACCCCGTGGCGTACGCCGTGGCCGCGGTGGCGATGGTGCTCACCGCGCTGGTGCTCGGCCGCCTGCTGCTCAGCGGTCACCGGGTCGGCACCCGGTTGCGCGGGCTGCGACGACGCCACCGGGCCCAGGTCGACGCGGTCGCGCGCCGCGACGACGCCCGGTCGCGCGGCACGTCGGTGCTGGTCCTCGACCACGACGTGCCGGTGGCCTACTGCCTGCCCGGGATGCCGGGCGCCCGGGTGGTCGTCTCCCGCGGGGCCCTGGCGCGGCTCGCGGACGGCGAGGTCGACGCGGTGCTGGCGCACGAGCGGGCCCACCTGCGCGCCCGCCACGACCTGGTGCTCGAGGCGTTCAGCGTGCTGCACGAGGCGTTCCCCCGGTGGGTGTCCAGCCGAGCCGCCCTGGCGGAGGTGCGGCTGCTCGTCGAGGTGCTCGCCGACCGGGCCGCCGCCCGCGCGGCCGGGTCGCAGGCCCTCGGCCGGGCCCTGGTCGAGCTCGCCGGCTCCCGGGCCGGCGGCCCGGCGGGCGGCGCCACCCTGGGCAGCGGTAGCCGCGGCGACGACCTGCTGGCCCGGGTGCGGCTGCTGGGCGACCGGCGTCCCCGACCCGGTCAGGCGGCGCTGCTGACCGTGCTGGCCGGCGCGGTCCTGGTGCTGCCCACGACCTTCGTCGTCTCGCCCTGGCTCGCCGGGCTCTGACCGGCGCCCCCAGGCGCGTCCGAGACCTCCGGACGCGACGAGGCCCCGCCGGGACGAGCCCGGCGGGGCCTCGAGCGTGGTGCGGCGGGTGCTACCCGATGATGCGGACCCGGACCCAGTCGGCGCTGGGCTTGACGGTCCTGCTGCCGAGATAGGCGACCTTGAGCGCCACCCGACCAGGACCGACCTGCTTGCGGATCGTGATCGCCACACGTCCCTCGGAGAGGTTGCCGAAGCCGACGCGCTGGCCCTTCCACGTGATCTTCACGTTGCCGGTGGCGGGGCCGCCGGAGTTCTTGACCACCCTCGTCCGGACGTCGAAGTTCTTGCCGAGCAGCTTGCGCTTGGCGGTCTTGGCCGTGGTGGTGCTGCCCGTGCGGGCCGCCTGAGCCTTGTCGCAGACGGTGACCTTGAGGTTGTCGAGGTACCAGCCGTCGATGCCGCCGCAGCCGTCGCGACCGATGTCGAAGCGGAACCGGACCTGGTCGCCGGCCTGCACGCCGACCCCGGCCAGGTCGACGATCGAGGTGCCCCAGCTGCCCCGGACCTCGCCGCCGTCGGTGCCGGAGAACCCGGCCTCGCCGGCGAGCGGGTTGCTGTTGCCCTCGCCGACGGTCGTCAGCGTCGTGTTGGTCTTGTTGAAGACGTAGTCCGACGGGTCGACCACGTCGAAGGGACCCTGGTTGACGCTGATCTTCAGGTTCCCGCCGTCGAAGCCGGCCTCGGTCGCCACGTAGTGGTCGAAGGAGAACTTGGCCCGGGGCAGGTTCCCCGGCATCGTCACGACCGGGCTGATGATCGTGTCGCGGCTGCTGAAGTCGGTGACGCCGTCACCACTGCAGCTGCCCCGGTCGGGTGCGGGACCGTAGGCCACGCCGCCGTCACGACCGCCCGGGGCGGACGAGTCGGCCCGCCACGGCGCGCCGAAGCCGCCCTGGTACTCGCCGAGGTCGGCGATCTCCTGGTCGCGCTCCCACCCGGCCAGGCCGTCCTCGAAGCCCTCGCTCCACACGGTGGAGGTCTTGAAGCCCTGGCCGCAGGCGCCCGGGGCGTTCTTGGCGAGCAGCGGGCGGAAGTTGCACCGCTCGGGCGCACCGGAGCGCATCTCGGTGGCCGCGATGGCCGCGGTGACCGAGGCGCAGTCGGTCGCCGCGATCGGCGCGGCGGGCTCGGCGGGGGCGTCCTCCTCGGTGGTGACGACGTTGATCTCCTCGCCCACGAGGTCGACGCACGACTGCTCCCAGGCGTCGGCGGCGTTGGCGAAGTTGGACGCGGGCGTCAGGTAGGTGCTCTGGGCGCGCCACCAGATCGCGGCGGCCTTGTCGATGCCCAGGCCGAGGACGACCTGTCCGTTGGACGTGCCACCGTCGACGACGAGGGCGTAGGCCTTGTTGGGCACCCCGGAGTTGCTGTGCACGCCGCCGCTATCGGTCAGGAGCGGGTCGCACTTGTACTCGGCGTCCGAGACCTTGCCCGGGTCGCCGTAGCAGGTCGGGTTCCACATGTCGCGGATCGCGCCGCCGAAGGCCTCGGACTTCTCACCGATCAGCCAGCGCGTGGTGTCGGGCCGCTCGGAGATGTCCTCGGCCGTGACCGTGACGTCGACCTGGCCGGCGGACTTGATGCGCGCGCCGTCGGACTGGCCGACCATGACGCCGTACAGGTCGGGGTCGCCGCTGAAGCCGGCCGGGATGTCGGTGTTGTTGTTGCCGATCACGATGCCGGTGGCGCCGGCGGCCTCGGCGTTGGCGACCTTCACAGAGAAGTTGCACGAGCCGCGGTCTACGTAGGCCCACTTGCCGCTGACGGCGGGGGCGTTGTCGAACGTCGTGCAGCCGTCGGTCGTGCTCGGCCCGGCGTCGTTGGCCGCGTCGGTGGCGACGACGACCTGGGCGTTGATGGGCGTCGTGGTGAACGGCTTGGCGCCCGTGGCGGCCACGGCGAAGCAGGGTCCGGCGACGGTCGCCGGAGCGGTGATCACGAGCTCGAGGCCCGGGGGAGCGGCGGCGCCGCAGTCACCGTCGGCACGCTTGGTGGTGAAGTTCTCGCCCTCGTCCTCGCGGCCGTTGACCATGTCGAGGGTCTCGCCCCAGACGTCGGAGTAGGACTCGTTGAGCGCGCCGGGCTGGTACTGGTAGATCAGGCCGGAGGTGTACTCGGTGTAGGCGTGGCCCCACTCGTGGCTGACGATGTCGTCGGAGGTGACGCCGTCGCAGTAGTTGGTGGTGACGCCGTTCCAGTTGGCGTTGGGGCACTCGATGCGCGGGTCGTTGTTGACCGTCCTCATCGTGGCGCCCTCGCCGTCGTAGGAGTCGCGGCCGAAGCTGTTGGCGAACATCCAGTAGGACTCGCCGGCGGAGTTGACCAGGTTGAGCTGGTCCTGGTTGAGGCCGGCGGTGGGGTCACCCTCCTGCCAGACCAGGTCCTCGGCAGCGGGGCTGCCCTCGTAGAGCTCGCGGTCGAGCGCGTTGGCGATCGTGGTCCACCGGTTGACGGCCTTGTTGGTGGTGGCGTCGACGACCACGACGTCGCGGATGTTCTTGGCGTTGGACACCTCGACGACGTAGGCGAGCACGGGCTTGCCCGCCACTCCGCGCAGCGCGCCGGTGCGGTAGACGACGAGTTCGGTGGAGGCGGCCCGGATGCCGGTGGTATCGGCCTCGGCGCCACCCTCGGCGGTCGGCGGGACGGCTCGGACGATCGACACGGCACGGGCGCCGGCCTCGGCGGCCGCGACGGAGGGGGTGACCGGGAGGTCGAGGTCAGGGGCCGCGAGGGCGCTCACCGCGTTGAGGTCGCCGTCGTCGTCGAGGCTGGCCTTGATCGTGCCGCCGAAGACGGGGACGCCGCGGTGGGTCTGCTCGAAGGTGACGACCCAGCCGTAGCGGTCCTGGACGACGTCGGTCTGCACCAGCTGGCCCTCGGCCAGGCCGAAGGCCGAGCCGAACCGCTCGAGGTAGGCGGTGGCCTTGGCCGACGCGCCGGCGCGGTCGGTGGCGGCCACTCCGGGAAGGAGGTCGGCGTCCGCCGAGCCGCGGGCGGCCGCGAAGCCCAGCGCTCCGGTGGAGCGCTCGGTGCGGACCCGCACGTTGCCGTCGGCCGTCGAGCGCATCTGCGTCACCGCCGAGGGGTCGTCGGCGGTGCGAGGCGCGCCGACAGCGGCTGACGGCGAGCCCGGGACGAGGGACAGGCCCGTCACCGCGACTGCCAGGCTCAGCCCGGTCTTGAAAAATTTCACTAGTTGTTCCCTCCGAGACAGTGAAGTTGCGGCGGATCTGTGATCCAGCCCACCGAAGAGGCAATCTAGGCACCACGACACCGGAAGGTCTACGTCCCGGTAGTCACAACCAGGTAAAGGCTGGATCGCTCGCGTGACACGAGTGGTCGGTGGGGACGACACGCATCCGAGTGATCCCTGGGACGGATGTGGCGATCGCCTAGGTTGATGACATGGCGACCCGTACGTCTTCCCCGCCGGGGTCGCGCAGCTCAGGCACGTCCCGGACCGCCAAGGCCCGGGGTACGACGAGCAGCTCGTCCCGGACCGCACGGAAGACGCCCCCCAAGAAGAGCGGCCCCGCGCGGACCGGCAGCACCAAGGCCCGCACGGGCAAGAGCTCCGCGAGCCGCGGGCGGACGACGTCCTCGCGGCGTCCGGCCGCGCGCCCGGCACCGCGGGCGGTCCGCACCGGCACGGGCCCGGTCGCCCGGGTCTTCCTCACCGCCCTGCGCGGGCTCGCCGCCGTCTGGGTGGCGATCGCCCACGGCGTCGGGGCCGCCGCCCGGGGCTTCGGGCGCAGCGCCCGCGACCTCGACCCCGAGCAGCGCCGCGACGGCGCCGGGCTCGCCCTGATCGGCCTGGCCGTCGTGGTCGGCGCGTCGGTGTGGTTCGCCGCACCGGGCGGCGTGATGGACCTGTGCCGCACCGCGGTCGTCGGCACCGTCGGCAAGGTCGGGTGGCTGGTGCCGCTCGCCCTGGTCTGGGCCGGGTGGCGGCTGATGCGGCACCCCGTCGAGCAGGGTCCCGCCGGGCGCCAGGCCGTCGGCTGGGCGGCGCTCGGCATCGGCGTCCTCGGCGTGGTGCACGTCGCCTCCGGCAACCCGCAGCCCGTCGAGGGCGACACCTCCCCGCTGCGCGAGGGCGGCGGCGCGGTCGGCTACGTCGTCTCCTCGCTGCTCCTCGACCTGCTGCAGTCCTCCGCGGTCGTGGTCCCGCTGCTCGTGCTGGTCGCCCTCTTCGGCCTGCTCGTCATCACCGCCACCCCGCTCTACCGCGTGCCCGACCGGCTGCGCGACCTCTACGACTTCGCGCTCGGCCGCCCGCCGCTCGACGACGACCACGGCGACCACCACGACCAGGACGACCGCCCCGTCGACCGCCCCTTCGACCGCCCCGTCGAGGACACGATCGACCCCGCGATGGGCGACCCGGCCTACGACACCCCGGTGCTGGAGGACCGCGAGGTCAAGAAGCGCCGGCGCAGGAAGCCCGAGGTGCCGGTCGAGGCGGTCGTCGAGCCGCCGGCCGACCTCGACCTGGGGCCCGAGACCGAGGCGTTCGACGCCCTCGACGTCGCCCTGGCCCACGACGACCCCGAGGACGTCGTGCCGCCGCCGGCCCGGCCCGCCGCCCCGGCGCGGCCCGACGCCGACGGCCCGCTCGAGCCACCGCCGCACACGCCGATCGAGCCCCGGATGGAGCAGCTCGCGCTCTCGGGCGACATCGTCTACTCGCTGCCCGGCAACGCCGTCCTCAAGGAGGGCTCGCCCCACAAGGCGCGCTCCAAGGCCAGCGACGCCGTCGTCGACCGCCTCACCCAGGTGCTCGAGCAGTTCAACATCGACGCCCAGGTCACCGGCTACACCCGGGGCCCGACCGTCACCCGCTACGAGGTCGAGCTCGGCCCCGCGGTCAAGGTCGAGAAGGTCACCGCGCTGTCGAAGAACATCTCCTACGCCGTGGCGTCGGCCGACGTGCGGATCCTCAGCCCGATCCCCGGCAAGTCGGCGATCGGCATCGAGATCCCCAACCTCGACAAGGAGGTCGTCACCCTCGGCGACGTGCTCCGCTCGGGCACCGCCCGCGGCGACCACCACCCGATGGTCGCCGGCCTCGGCAAGGACGTCGAGGGAGGCTTCGTGGTCGCCAACCTCGCCAAGATGCCGCACCTGCTGGTCGCCGGCGCCACCGGCTCCGGCAAGTCGAGCTTCATCAACTCGATGATCAGCTCGGTGCTGATGCGGGCGACGCCCGACGAGGTGCGGATGATCATGATCGACCCCAAGCGGGTCGAGCTGAACGCCTACGAGGGCGTGCCGCACCTGATCACCCCGATCATCACCAACCCCAAGAAGGCCTCCGAGGCGCTCGCTTGGGTCGTGCGCGAGATGGACCTGCGCTACGACGACCTGGCCAACTTCGGGTTCCGCCACATCGACGACTTCAACAGGTCGGTCCGCGCCGGCAAGGTCGAGGTGCCGGCGGGCAGCGAGCGGGTGCTGACGCCGTACCCCTACCTGCTGGTGATCGTCGACGAGCTCGCCGACCTGATGATGGTCGCGCCGCGCGACGTCGAGGACGCGGTCGTCCGGATCACCCAGCTCGCCCGCGCGGCCGGCATCCACCTGGTGCTCGCCACCCAGCGTCCCTCGGTCGACGTCGTCACCGGCCTGATCAAGGCCAACGTGCCGTCGCGACTGGCGTTCGCGACGTCGTCGCTGGCCGACAGCCGCGTCATCCTCGACCAGCCCGGCGCCGAGAAGCTCGTCGGCCAGGGCGACGGCCTGTTCCTGCCCATGGGCGCCTCCAAGCCCGTGCGCGTGCAGGGGTCGTGGGTGACCGAGGCCGAGATCGCCCAGGTGGTCAAGCACTGCAAGGAGCAGCTCGAGCCCACCTACCGCGACGACGTCACCGCGCCCGCCAAGAGCGACCGGGTGCTCGACGACGACATCGGTGACGACCTCGACCTGGTCGTCCAGGCCATCGAGCTCGTCGTGTCGACCCAGTTCGGGTCGACCTCGATGCTGCAGCGCAAGCTGCGGGTCGGCTTCGCCAAGGCGGGCCGGCTGATGGACATCCTCGAGAGCCGAGGAGTGGTCGGACCCAGCGAGGGCTCCAAGGCCCGCGACGTGCTGGTCAAGCCCGACGAGGTGGACGCCGTGATCATGACCATCCAGGGGGAGCAGTGAGCACCGACCTCTCGAACCCGACCGCCACCGACGTGAGCGGCGCGAGCGGCGCCACGGCGTACGGCACCGACGACGACGCCGTCGAGGTCCGCCGCGACGGGCCGCTGTCGCTGGTCGTCGGCGGCGCCGGCGCCGCCGTCGCGGTGGCCTACCTGCTGCGCGCGCTCGGCTCCGGCTCGGCCCTCGACTGGGTGCTGTGCCTGGTCAGCGGTGTCGTCGGCGTCCTGCACCTCGCCGCGGCCGTCGACTCCCGGGCGCCGCTGATGGTCATCGACCGCCACGGCGTGCGGGTACGCCGCGGCCGCGTCTGGCAGGGCATCTCCTGGCCCGAGGTCGACCGCGTCGAGCACCGCCCACGGGCGTCGCTGCTGCGCGACGGCTCGCTGGGCGTGGTCTCGCTCGACGGCCGGGCGCTGTCGGTGCGGCTGTCGATGTCGACGCGGCTGACCGGCTCCGACTGGCACGAGCTGGGCGACGCCCTGCTCGACCTGAGCGAGGGTCGCACCACGGTCGTCCAGCCCGGGCCCGACGTGACGCCCCCGCTCGCCGAGGCCCCCGAGCCGGCCCGCGACCTCGCCACCGGACGCCGCCACGACGTGCTGCTCGACAAGCGGCCGGCCCCCGAGCCGGCTGGTGCCGCCCTCGACGACGACACCGCCGTCGTGCTCACCACGGTCCCCGCCGTGGCCGCGCCGACCGCCCCCTCGGACCCGTCGGCCACCTCCACCATCGTCATCGACGCCGACGACGTGCCCACGGCACCCGTCGACCCGGTCGTCGGCCCGGTGCTGCAGACCGCCCGCACCCGGGTCGGGCTGAGCATCGACCAGCTCGCCGAGCGGACCCGGATCCGACCCCACGTGATCGAGTCCATCGAGCTCGACGACTTCGGGCCCTGCGGCGGCGACTTCTACGCCCGCGGCCACCTGCGCACCCTCGCCCGCATCCTCGGCGTCGACGTCGAGCCCCTGCTGGCGTCGTACGACGAGCGCTACGCCGGCGCCCCGATCGACGCGCGTCGCGTCTTCGAGGCCGAGCTCGCCACCGGCGCGGGCGGCGCCATCCGCGGCACCCGGGGCCGGCTGAACTGGTCGGTGCTGGTCGCGGCCGTGATGGCCGTGGTGCTCCTGTGGTCGATCACCCGGCTGGTGATGGACGCCCCCGCGCCCGTCTCCGAGCAGGTCGTCCTCAACGGCTCGCCCGGTGGCCGGGCGCAGCCGAGCGGCGCCGAGTCGGCCCGCGTCCCGGTGTCGTTCACCGCCGTCACCGGCGGCGCCCGCGTGATCGTGCGCGACGGTCGCCAGCGCGTGGTCTTCGACCAGGAGGTGCCGTTCAACGGCACCGCCGAGCTCGACGTCGTGCCCCCGGTGCGGGTCAGCTCCACCGACGGCGGCCTCGTCGTCACCGTCGACGGCGAGGAGCAGGGCGCCCTCGGTGCCTCCGGCAAGGACGCCCAGCGGATCTACGTGCCGTAGTGCTGGACGGCGCGATGGCGGGAGTCGGTCCGGCGGGACGGGCGCGGGACGGGTGCCGGGTTGCGTAGGGCCTGGCGGTCCGCTCGACGCCGGCTTCGGGGGTTCGCCACCATGACGGACGAGGAGACGCCGGCCGAGCTGCTGCGAGCGCTGGAGTCCCGGCTCCACATCGTGGAGGGCCTGGTGCGGGTCCTGGACTCGCCCCACGAGTTCGTCGACACCGTCCTGGCCAGCTCGGACCTCCCGGGCACGGTCGAGGCCCTCCGGGACGTCTTCGGGTTCACCGAGGCGCAGGCCCTGTCGGCGCTCGACATGCAGTTCCGCCGGCTCGACCGGACGGCGCAGTCCCGGATTCGCGCCGACCTGGACGCGTTGCGCTCGGACCACGCGCGGCTCGGCCCCTCGGTCTAGCCACGCGGTGGGTGTCACGGGTTCGGGGACGGCACCTCTCGGGGAGCGGCCCCTGCCGACGCCAGGGTGCGCCGACCACGCTCGGCCAGGCCTGCCGCCACGAGGCCGGCGAGGAGTGGCACGACCCAGGCCACCCGCAGGGTGCTGGCGTCGGAGACGACCCCGACGAGGGGTGAGGTGATGAGGAACCCGATGCGCATGAGCCAGCCCAGGATGGCGATACCGGTGCCCTCGGGCAGTCCGGGCACCCGGCCCGCGGCTGCGAACGCCGCGGGGACGAGGGTGGCGCTCCCGAAGCCCGACAGCGCGAGGCCGGCCACCGTCACCGGGTAGCTCGGCGCGACGACGGCCACGAGTGCGCCCAGCGCGATCAGCAGCCCGCCGCCGCGCGCGACCCGATCGCGGCCCCACCGGTCGGTCATCGGGTCGCCGCAGAGTCGGCCGACGAACTGGGCGGCCAGCATGACGCTCACCCCCAGCCCGGCGACGGCGAGCGGCGCGTCGGTCTCGGTCTGCAGGTACAGCACGGACCAGTTGTTGGCGACGTCCTCGACGAGGGTCCCGCAGATCGCGAGCAGCACGATGGGCGCCAGCAGCGTCCAGGCGCTCCGCCGTGACGGCGGCGGCGTCGACGGCGGCGACGGCGTCCCCGGGACGGGGTGCCCCACCTGGTCCGCGTCCCGCGCCCCGGCCGCCGGGTCGGGTGCGGGGGGCAGCCGCGTGACGAGGGTGGCGACGACGGCGACGGTCGCCCACACGGTGCCGTTGACGACCATCTGCACGGTGAGGCCCACGTCGTTCGCGGCGCACCAGGCGCCGATCAGGCCGCCGGACGCAGCACCCAGGCTCCACAGCGCGTGCAACGAGTTGATGATCGAGCGTCCGACGCGGTCCTCGACCAGCACGCCGTGGATGTTCTGGGCGGCGTCGACGACGGCATCGATCGCGCCGGCGGCGAACAGCGCTGCAGCGAACAGCGCAGCGGACGTCGAGGCCGCCGCGAGGGCGAACGCGATCGCGAGGAGCACGGACCCGACGGACGCCACCAGGAGGACCCCCAGGGCCCGGGTGACCCGTGCCGCGTAGGCGGCGGCCACGAGCGCACCTGCCGGGAACGCGACCAGGACGAGGCCGAACGCGCTGTTGTCCAGCCCGAGCTGGTCCTTGATCTCGGGGTAGCGGGGGAGCAGCGCAGCCAGCAGCACGCCGTTGGTGAAGAACATCATGGACACGCCCTGACGAGCGCGGCCCGCGGCCGAGGCGGCGCGGGTGCGGGGGTGACTCACGGTCCGGGGCCCTTCATCGGTGGACGCGACGTCGGGACGCTAGGTGCCAGGATGATCACGTGCAACGATCACTTCGGCACTCCGCGATCATCAAGGCGGTCGCCCAGCCGGGTCTCACCTCGGTCGAGGCGCTCGTCGCACTGACCGGCGCGTCCGCCGTCACGATCCGGCGTGACCTGACCGACCTCGAGTCGCGCGGACTCGTGCAGCGCAAGCGCGGCGGTGCCGTCCGAGCCCCGCGGCGCGGGGTCCGCACCCCGTTCACCGCGCGCTACGAGATCGGGAGGGCCGCCAAGCAGGCGCTGGCGGTGCACGCGGCGACCCTCGTGGGGGACGACGACTCGGTCATCCTCGACAACGGGACGACGTGCTTCGCCGTGGCCCAGGAGCTGGTGGGGCGTCCGGTGACGGTGCTGGCCCTGTCGTTGCACGCCGCAGCGGTCCTGGCCGCCCGCCCCGGCGCGACCGTCCTGGTGCCCGGGGGGCCGGTCGAGGTGGACTCGCTGGCCCTGGTGGGGTCGGCGGCGGTCGAGTCGGTCACCGAGACGCTGGCCGACGTGTTCATCCTCGGAGCGTGCTCGGCGTCGCCGGCCCACGGCTTGTCGAGCACGACCTACGAGGACGCCCGGATCAAGCGGGCCGCCATCGGGTCCTCCACCCGGCGGGTGCTGGTCACCACCGGGGAGAAGCTCAAGCAGACCTCCACCTTCCGGTTCGGCGCCATCGGCGACGTCACCGACCTGGTCACCAACACCGACGCACCCCCGGACCTGCTGCGGTGGTTCACCGACGAAGGCGTCCACGTGCACGTCGTACCCCCCGACGAGGGCCGGGCGGGCCACCGTCCTCCACCCCGGCCATCAGGCCATGGCGGCGATGCTGGCGAGGCCGACGGCGAGAGCCACGAGGGCGGCGGCGCGCAGGGGGCTCGCCGAGAGGTCGGCCTCGGTGCCGAACCGGTCGTGGAGACGTCGTAGGTGTCGGGTGATCCTGCCTCCGCGCAGGCCGACGACCAGCAGCACCAGGCACGGCAGGCAGTGGACGACGGAGTAGCCGGCCAGCAGGGCCAGGGCGGTCGCGTGGGTGAGGTCGGCAGGCGTGTCGGCGCCGTGCCGGGCGAGGGAGGCGCCTCCCGCGGCAGGCTCAGCCGCCGAAGGGGTCACCGCCGAACAGACCGCCGTCGACCGGGACGTCGAAGGCGTCGCGGGGTACCGGACCGAGCCCGGCGCCCGCCCGCAGCGCATCGAGGACGTCGAGGTGGGAGGCGAGATCGAGGTCGTGGTCGTCGTCGACCGTGGCCACCGTGAGCGAGCGCGGGACGGCGTCTCGCTCGACGAGCTGGGCCCACAGGTGCGCCCTCGCCCTCATCGCCCGGAGCCGGGGCCAGGACGCCAGCGTCTCGAGACCTGCCTCGTCGAGCGCGGCCGCCGTGATCTCGACGTAGGCGAGCCGGGTCGCACCGCGCCACGGTGCGAGGTCGTCGTCAGGTCCGAACGCGACCTCGGTGGCGGTGGCCGGGTCGGCGACCCCGGAGTGCGGAGGGACGACCGGACTCCACACCTCGAACGACGTCGACACCCAGTCGCCGCGCAGGAACGCCGTCAGCGACGGCGCCACCAGGGAGGGCCCGCCGTTGTCCTCGTGGTGGTACAGGACGACCTGCCCGGAAGCCCCGGCCGGACCCGGCACCAGGTCGACGGCGTAGGTGTTGCCACCGCCGTCGTGTGCGAACGCGACCCATCCCGGGTCGGCCACGGCCGACTGGACCACGTCGGCGTCCCCGGCCGCCGGCGGCGTCGGGACCGGGCGGCCGAGGTCCGTCCACCGCGCCGCGGGGTCCACGACGGTGCCGGGGCCGCTCGTGCCGGCGAGGAGGCCCTCGGCGAGCACCGCGTAGGGCTGGAGGTCGTCCTCGTCCTCGTCCCAGTCCTCGTCCCAGTCCTCGTCTGCCCCGTCGTCCCCGTCCTCGTCGGCGGTGCCGACCAGGACACCCTCGCGGGCCGTCGAGAAGAGCAGCCGCAGCTCCTCGGGGAAGCGCACGCCGCGGGCGCGTTCGGCGGCGTCGATCTCCTCGGGGTGGTGACCCGACCCGTGGCCGCGGTCGACGAGCAGCCGACGGATCTCGTCGAGGTCGTTGTCCGCGACGGCGGACGTGAGCGGGCGCAGCGGCGGTGGTCCCGCGTCCTGGTCGTCGCGGAGCCGCGCGGCGCCGACGTACAGGTTGCCCCAGTCCCGCGGGTCCTGGACGTCGGCGTGCAGGGCCCGCACCCGTCCGTCGGTCGTGGCGACGAGCTGGACCACGCCCGGCGGCAGGTCGTCGCGCCGGAGGAGGTCGTTGGCGAGCGAGCCCAGGGCCGCAGGAGCACGTTCGGTCGGCTCGGCGAGAGGTGCCGCCCGGACGGACGTCGCGCCGTCGCGGACCAGCAGGGACCACTGCCAGACCCGTTGCTCGCCCACCGCGGTGGTGCTGAGCTGCCGGGCCACTGCTCGCAGGCGGTCGGCGAGCGGACCGGCCTGCGACCATCCACTGGCCGTCACCGTGCCCGCACCGCTGGTCCGGGGCTGGTCTGCGTCCTCATCACTCCTCCGTCCTGGCCTTCCTGGCCCGTTCCGGGACACGGCACGAGCGCCTTCCCGGGGCCGGGGTGTCGGAAACCGCGTGGGCCGGTGGGCGCCGTGCGGCGGGAGTCACGGCGCCTCACCGTCGAGTCGCCAGACGCTGACCTCGTCGACCATCCGTGCGCCCAGTCGCTGGTAGAAGCGGTGCGCTGCGGTGTTGTCGTCGAGCACCCACCACTCGAGCCGCCCGCGCGTCTTCCGAGCCTCGTCTGCGAGCCGGTGCATCAGGCGTTCACCCAGCCCGTGACCGCGATAGGACTCTGCGATGAAGAGATCCTCGAGATGAACGCCGCGCCTTCCCGTGACGGTGCTGTAGGTGGGGTAGTGGAGGGCGAAGCCGACAGGACGGCCGTCGACCTCGACGATCAGCGCGTGCGCGAACGCCTCCGGGCCGAAGAGCACGTCGTGGACGTCGGCAACGCGCGCCGAGACCTCGCCGGGGTAGGACTCAGCGATGGCCAGGTCGCGCACGAAGCCCGCGACGACCGCGACGTCCTCGGGGCGAGCCGCTCGGATGACGGTGGTGTCGGGGCCAGGCGCGGGCGGTCCTGCTGGAGGGTGCGACTGCACCGGGTCTGTGTCGGTCATCAGGGCAGCATGCACGTCTCCCACGAGCGGTCGCCGGCAGTTCCCGGGTGCGCCGGCCCGCTGCCCCGAGCCCGAGAAGCCGCGCGGTCCCGTGTCGACCGACCGCCGCTGACGCCGTCGGTGGGACGGCGGGATGGCGGGATGGCGGGATGGCGGGATGGCGGGCCAGGGTTTGGCGGGCCGGTATCGAGGGCAGAGCGCCCCCATGTCCTTCACCGTGGACCCGGACGCCTTGGACCAGCAAGCAGCGCTGCTGCGCGACGAGGTCTCCTACGCGCGGGCGGGGGTGACGTGGACCGAACGGCACATCATGTGCCTGCCGTCCGACGGCGGGTCCGGCATGTTCCGTGACGCCGTCCGTGAGGTCCGCGATGCCGGCGACGTGCTGCAGCGTCTGTTCGTCTCGCTCGACGCGTTCTGGACCTGGTCGGCCGACGAGCTCGGCGAGACGGCGACCTACTACCGCGAGACCGACGAGGCCGAGGCCCAGGCTGCCGACGCCGTCTACGACCAGATGGTGCCCGTTCCCGAAGAGGACCGCTGGTAATGGTCCTGAGGAACCCGCTCGACCACGTGAGCCCTCCCCACCCCAACGACTGGATCTACTTCAGCGACCAGGCCGGCGACGTGCTCGGTTCGCTGACCGTGCCGGCGTGGTTGTCCGCCCTCTTCGAGGCGGCGCTCGGCACCGACCCCGTCGAGTGGGTGGAGCTGCAGTTCGGTGGGGACTGGGCCGCGGTCAGCAGCGCGAGCAACATGTTCCTGAAGTTCGCCGACTGGCTCGACGCCACCCGCCACAACGCCGGTGAGCATGCCTGGGCGGTGACGGAGTCGTGGGACGGCAACGCCGCACTCGCCGCTCGGGCCCAGTTCTTCGACGCCCAGACGCACCTCGAAGAGGTCCCCGACCTCCTGCGCGAGATGGCGGCAGCCAGCGAGTGGGTCGCGGGCCAGATGTTCTCGGCCAAGACCTTCGTCTCCGAGACCATCTCGGCCCTCATCACCCTCGCGGTGTCCGTGTACGTCCCGGCGCTGATCCTCACGTTCATCCCGAAGGTCGTGAAGTGGCTGACCGACCTCGTCGCCTGGGCCACGATCACGATCCAGTCGATCTCGGTGGGGTTCAGCGGCATGGTCGGCGCATCGCAGCGGCTCGCCGCCCTGCCGGTCATCGACCTCGGTCTGGGCTACGACAACTCCCTGCACGCCTGAGGTCGATCGACCGCCCGGAGCCGGAGCAGGCACACCTCGACCCTCGTCCGGCTCCAGGCTCACACGTCGAGCACGCGCTCCTCGCGGTGCACCGGGGCGCCGCCGAAGCGGGCGCGTAGACCGTCGACGACGTCGAGGTGCTCGGCAAAGGTGAGGTCGTCGGCGTCCGCCACGGTCGCCACCTCGAGGGTGCTCGGCACGACGTCTGCCCGCAACGCGGCGTTCCAGGTCGTCGCTGTCGCGACGAGCCGCTGGAGCTGCGGGCGGGCCCGGATGGCTGCTACCGCGGAGTCGGGGTCGGCGGCGGCGTCGGCGCCCCTGGTCAGGTCGAGGTCCTCGCCTCTCGGTGCTTCCTCGGGAGTGCCGTGCGCCTCCGGGGCGTGGCCGCCAGAGGCCCAGCGGTCTGGGACCCAGTCGCCCTCCAGGAACGCCTGCAGCGAGTGCGCGACCAGCACCGGTGGCTCGTCGGAGCGTTCGTGGTCGAACTGGACGACCTGACCCACCCGCCCCGCCGGTCCCGGCACCAGGTCCAGCGCGAAGCGGTTCCCGCCGCCGTCGTCGGCGGGCCACCCAGCCGGCATCGGCGATCGCCGGCTGCACGACGTCGTCCGACCGGACCGTCCGGAGGGCCGGTAGGGGACGGTCGGGCTGGCCCCACCGGTCGTGCGGGTCGACGAGGCTCTCGAGGCCGGTGGCCCCCGTGTCCAGGTCGACCACTGCCTCGGCGTACGGCACGCGTCCCTGTCGCTGGTCCCGCCATCGCCGCCACGCCCCGCCACGGCCCGACCGCTCGGCGTCGACGAGGACCCCCTCGCGGACCAACGAGAACAACAGCGTCAGCTCCTCGGGGAACGGGATGCCCCGACGGCATTGGGCGGCGGCGATCTCCTCGTGGTGAACCCGCTGGTGTGCTCGCGAGCGGTGAGCAACTCGCGGATGACGGTCAGGTCGTTGTCGGCCGCCCGGCCGCTGCGTGCCGCGAGCGCCGGTGGCGTGGAGGCCGGCGGTTGCAGCCGCACCACCGCGCCGAAGAACGGGCCGGCGACGGGCATCTGGGTGACCTGTGCTCGAAGCACCCGCACGGTGCCGTCGGGTCGGGCCTGGACCTCGGTGGTGCCGGACGGGAACCGGTGGGCCAACCCGGTCAGCCGCGCTCGCTTCACCGCTGGCACCCCGATCCCGGTGGCACACTGCTGCTCGTGGCGAACCGGTCAGCGACGTTCGGCGTCATCGGGGTAGGCGCGATGGGTGCGGCCGTGGTGACAGGTCTGTGCCTGCACGACCCGCCGCCCGTGGTCCTCTCACCGCGCTCGGCTGCCAGGTCAGCAGAGCTGGCTGCCCGTCACCCCACCGTGGCGGTGGCAGCCGACAACCAGGCCGTGGTGGACGCAGCGGACGTCGTGCTGGTGAGTGTCCACCCGGACCGGGCGAAGGAGGTCCTCGCGCCTCTCGAGCTCCGTGCCGACCAGCTCGTGCTCAGCGTGATGGCCGGCGTCCGGTTGGCCGAGGTGCGGCGGCTCGTCGAGGTGCCGGCCCGGGTTGCCGTGGCCGACCCGTTGCCGTCGGTCGCCACGCGTCAGGGCTCGATCCCCGTGCACCCGGACGAACCCGACGCCGTGGCGTTCTGGTCGCGGCTGGGGGACGTGATCGTCACCGCCGACGAGCGCTCGTTCGACGCACTCGGGGTACCTGCCGCGACGATCGCAGCGCACCTCGAGCAGCTCGCCGCCCTGGCCGCCTGGGTCGCCGCCCAGGGCGTGCCGAGCGCGGACGCCGTCCGGCACGTCGCCGCCGTCCACCGCGGACTGGCCGCGCAGCTCGACGGAACGCCCGACCTCGCCGGCCTGGCCGCCGAGGTGGCCACCCCGGGAGGGTTCAACGAGCACTTCGCCCGGAGCATGCGTGACGCCGGCGTGCCCCAGGCGCTCACCGACGGCCTTGACGCGATCTACGCCCGGCTCGTCGCCCCCGGAGCGGACTAGGCGGCTCCGGCGACGGAGCAGCCTCGCCGCGAGGATCAGCGGCGGCGGAACCAGCCAGGACGCGAGCTGGTCCTGCCTTCGTGCGCGGCGACCAGTGCGGCCTTCTCACGGTCGTGAGCGGCCGCCAGGTCCTGGACCGAGTCGTCGTTGCCGGACTCGATGGCGGAGTTGATCGCCCGCACGTAGGAGGTGTGCAGAGAGTTGAGGTCCTCTGCCAGGAGAGTGGATGAAGTGGTCATGTCTCCCTCAGCAACGGCGGGCCTTGGATCGTTCCAAGAAAGCGCCGAATGTGACTCGACGTACATCGACGTGCTGGCGCTCAGTCCGGTTCGCAGACACAGAGCTGGAGAGCCTCGGCCCTGTAGAAGTCGACGGCCTGCTCGCCCCGGGTCGGAGCAGAACCGCTCGCCCATGGTGTGCACCTCCTGCGCCGGGTCGTGGGCATCCTGTCTCCTCCGCCGACGAGCACCAGGGCCATCGTCGCGATCGGGCGGCGGTCGTTCCAGGATCTGTCGACGTCGACCGCAGCTCGTCACGACCGGGTGGTGCCAGCCTGGTCGGTCAGCCGGGCATGCTGCGGCCGGCGGCCTGGAGCATCACCTCGCGCATGAAGGAGTCGAGGCCCTCGGGCTCCAGGGGTCCGCCGAGCTCGCGGTAGGACACCACGACCATCCGACCCAGGTCGGCCAGGACGCTCATCCGCTCGAACCACACGCCGTCGCACCCGGTGCAGGTCTGGGGGGCTGGGTAGACCCAGGTCGCGTAGGTCCCGGCCTCGATCTCGGTCGGGTCGCCCTGGCGCTCGGCACGGGCCAGACCGGAGTCGGCGGGGTCGTCGCAGTCGCGGATCCAGCCGGTGACGGTGGCCTCTGCGGCCTCGGCCTCGGCCTCGCTGGCGTACTGCAGGATCGAGATCCGCACCTGGGCCGCGACGTCCTCGCTGGGGGGCAGGCCGTCGGTCGCACGGATGCGCGCGGTGAAGGTGCGCCGGAGGACCTCCACGGCGGGCAGCCTGGCCTCGGGCTGGCACCCGACCAGCTGCTCGTCGGTGGTCTCGACCTCCTCCCAGGGCGTGAGCCGGTCGCGGGCCGGGAGGTGGCGTGCGTGGGGAGCGAACGTGGGAGAGAGGTCGGGAACGCCGTCAGTGTCCGTCGGCGCGGACTCGCCGTCGGCGAAGACCGCCATCGCCTCGACGGCAGGGCGGACGCGTTCCACGACGACGCCGACGAACGCGCTGCCTGACGCGTCGGTAGCGCCTGCGTCGCCGCCGTTCACGTCGACGAGCAACGCATTCGCCACCCGGACGAGCTGGTGGACCGTCAGTGCCGGGTCCGGCTGGCCCTGGGTGAGGTCGCGGCGGGTCACGATGACCGAGTCCTGGCCGAACGCCGCCTCGGACTCCGACCAGGCGCTGCCACTGGCTTCGCCCTGCTCGGCGCAGTCGTCCACGGCGTCGCGGAAGGCCTGCAGCGCGGCGGCCGCGGCCTCGGCGGTGGGGTAGAGCACCAGGCTCCGGGCCCGGCCGTCCTCGGCCCCCCCGTAGGTCGCCCCGGCGACGTCGAGGGCGTCGGAGGGCGGTGCCCACGCCGTCTGCTCGCAGGGATCGATCGAGGTCACCCCCGGTGTCTGCGTCGCCACGACGGGCGTGCCGTCGCCGTCGGTCGCGGGGTAGCGCGCGGTCAGTGGGAAGGTGTCCGGGATCGCTGACTCGACGGCGTCGGGAGTCGCCGTCCTGGTCGGCCCCTCGCTCGGCGGGTCGCTGGTCGTCGCGTACGGCGGAGCGGGCCGCGCGTCGTCGCCGCCCCCGGAGGCGAGCACCGCCGCGGGGGTGACGACCAGGGCGACGGCGAGCGCTGCGCCCGCCGCCGCGAGCGACGTACGGCGCCGGCGGAGCCGGTCGCCCCGGCGCCGCACCTCGGCGGGGCTGGCCGGGCGCACCGCGGCGGTGGCAGTGGCGGTGGCGGCAGCGAGATCGCGCAGCCGGTCGTTCACGGGGTCAGACATGGCTCATGCCCTCCTGGGGGTCCTCGGCGAGCAGATGGGCGAGGAGGGCTCGGCCGCGGCTGAGCCGGGCCTTGACCGTCCCCTCGGGGGCGCCGACCTCGACGGCCACGGCGGCCACCGGCAGGTCGACGAGGTGGTGCAGCACGATGACGCGCCGCTGCGGCTCGGGCAGCTGCGCCAGCGCCCGCACCAGCGCGACGTGCTGCTCGTCGGGCGCGACCGCCCTGGTGGGCGCGGCCAGCGCCCGATCCGGTGGGCGCCGCGCGTGGCTGCGGCGACGCCAACGACTGATGGCGATCCGGTGCGCGGTGGTGCGCACCCAGGCCTCGGGGTGCTCGGCGCGCTCCAGCTTGCGACGGTGTGACCAGGCGCGGGCGAACGCCTCCTGCACGCACTCCTGCGCCTCGTCCAGGTCACCGATCATCGCGTACACCTGGCCGGTCACCCGGCGGAACGAGGCGGTGTAGAACTCGTCGAACTCAGCCTCGTCCACGGCCGTCCTCCTCTGTCGCGTCATCTGTCAGTAGAGGTACGTCTGCACCCCGCCACCGGTTGCACGCCCGCACCGGGAATCTCCGACCAGCCCGGGCGGACGCGCCAGGAGCAGCGACCACGCCGGCCGGCAGCGCGACGACGGCGATGGTGCCGGACCGGGCCGTCGTGGACGCTTCCGTGCTCACCGGCCTGTGACGCCCGGTCGACGCTCCTGGTTGTCCCGGGACGGCCGGACCCCGTGGCTCGGGCGGCCGTCGCGCCGAGGTTTCACCTGGGGTTCGGCGCCCGGCCACCCCTGCGTGGCGGGCCCGAGCGCCCCACTCGGTGGGATCGAGGCCCCCAGACGTCTCGGACCCCACGGAGCCCTCCATGCGCACCCGCCTGCTCGCCATCCGCACGCCGTTCCTGGTCGTGCTCGCCCTCGCCGCCCTGCTCCTCACGGCGCAGCCGGTCCTCGCCGGGAGCGACGGTGCCGAGCGTCACGGACCCGGTCGCGACCGCGATCGCGATCGCGAGGTCACGCTGCTGCAGGTCAACCAGTGCCTCTCCGGGCTGGCCGGTTGCTTCGGCAAGACCGAGTACCCGGCCGTCGTCGAGGAGACGATCGACCTGGTGCGCGAGCACGACGCCGACGTCGTGGTGCTCAACGAGTCGTGCCGTGAGGACGCCGAGCGCGTGGCCGCCGAGACCGGCCTGCACGTGCACTTCTCCACCGTCATCTACCGCGGTGCCGCGCTCCCGTGCCGCACGCCGGGGGAGCGAGGCGAGTTCGGCAACGCGGTCCTGACCGACGAGCCCGCCCTCGCGGTGCGCGACCAGGCCTACGCGGCCCAGGAGGGCGCGGAGGAGCGACGGCTCGCCTGCGTGCTCACCGACGGACTCACCGTCTGCGGGACCCACCTCTCCACCCGCGGCACCCCGGCCGCCCAGGCAGCCAACGACGGGCAGTGCGCCGAGCTCGCCGACACCGTCCGTCGGCTCGCGCGCCTGCAGCCGGTCGTCGCCTCCGGCGACGTCAACCGCCTGCCTGCCTGCCTCGACCGGCCCTTCCGCACCGTGACCGACGCGGCGGCCGTCCAGGCGCCGGGCATCCAGCACGTCTACGCCGACCCCCGCCTCGGCCGGGTGCGGGCGACCATCGAGCCCACCACCTACACCGACCACGACGTGATCGTGGCCCGGTTCCGCCGTCCCTGACCCGTCCCGGTGACCCAGACCGCCAAGACGGAGGGAGCGCTCCGTGCGGCGTCTTCGCCCTCGTCGTCGTCCCGTACGCCGCCGCCACCCTCGGAGGTCAGGGGCGGTCCTGGCGGCGGAGCGGTGCTCCGCGGCGTGCTCGCTGCGTCGGCGACCTGGGCCTCCCGGGCGGTGGCGTGGCTGACCGTGGCGGCGATCGCCGCGGCCGCCACCGCCGGCCTGCTCGAGCACCGACGGACGTCCGACACGTCGCCGTACCTGATGGTGACGCGGGAGGTCCGCGCCCAGCCTGTCGTCGTGCTGGTGCTGTTCGCCGCCGTCCTGCTGGTGTACGCGGCCGCGTTCAGGTGGGCGGTCCGTCGGGTCGGGGGCTGGCGGGAGGCGGCGTCGGTGGTCCCCGCCCCACGCGTGCTGGCGCGGCTGCCGGTCTTCCTCGACCACGTCTTCGCCAGGTGGTACCGAGTCCTGGCGCTCCTGGCCCTGATGTGGCTGCCCTGGTACGTCACGTCGTTCCCGGGTCAGCCGAGCCCCGACGCCGCCAACATGATGACCGAGTTCCTGCAGGTCCGGTCCGACTTCGCCGGTCCTGCGCTCGGGACGCCGGAGACGACGGCGCCGTTCGAGGACTACCCGACCTCGGCGTACCTGGTGCCCGAGGGGGAGCGCCTGTGGTCCAACCACCACCCGTTCTTCGTGATGCTCCTCTTCGGCTCCTTCGCGTGGCTGAGCATCGAGCTGACCGGCGGCGTCGTGGCCGGCGTCGTCGCTCTCTCGGCTCTCTCCGCGCTGGTGGCGCTGGCGGGGTTCACCCGCGCGTTGTCCGTCCTGGGCCGTCTCGTCACCGACTGGCGCCACCGGGCCCTGGCGCTGGGACTCCTCGGCGCGACGCCGCTCATCCCGCTGTGGAGCATGTCGCTGCACAAGAACCAGCTCTTCGCCGCGGCGTTCGTGTGGTGGCTGGCGCTGCTGGCCCAGCACCTGCACGGGACCGAACCGGTGGGCCGCCGCTGGGTCGCCGAGACGTCCCTGGTCTCGTTGCTGATGGCGGCCAGCGTGCAGTTCGGCTGGATCGTGCTCGTCGCCCAGGCTGCGGCGCTGCTGCTCGTCGGACGGCGTCGGTGGGCGCCGCTCGTCGCCCTCGCGGTGCCGGCCCTGCTGGTGCAGGGCAGCGTCGCGGCGCTCACCGCCACCGGCACCCTCATCCCGTCCGACCCCGTCGAGACCCGGGCGGTGCAGATGCAGACGCTCGCCCTCGTCATCCGTGAGCACCCCGACGCGCTGACCGCCGAGGAACGCGACCAGCTGGCGCCGCTGTTCGACCTCGAGGAGATGGTCGCCGACTTCAACCCCCAGACCTTCGACCCGATGAAGTCCACCGGGCCGGTCAACGGGTACAAGGGTGGGACGTTCCGGTGGCGCACGGTGCGGCCGTCCGACTGGGACGGCTTCGACGGCCTCGTGGCCCGGGTGGCCGCGAGACACCCCGACACCGTGGTCGACTCGCTGTTCCTGAAGTCCTACCGCTACCTCGACCCGCTCGGCGAGGGGACCAACTTCTACCCGCCGTGGTCCCCGTACTACGAGCGGACGATCGGCGACCAGCAGGTCTCCCCGATCGACCTCAACGCTGCGATGCGTTCGCGCGTGCAGACCGTCGGCCACGACTGCTTCGGCTCGCCGCTGTGCCGTCCGACGATGTCGCACACGGTGAAGACCATCGCCGTCGTGGTGCTGCTCGTCGCCGGCATCGCCGCGCGTCGCCGCTTCGCCTGGCTCTGGGCGCTGCCGTTCGCCCTGCAGCTCGCGATCGCCGGCGCCTCTCCGCTCAGTGCCAGCGGTCGCTACGTGCTGCCGTTCACGTTCGCCCTGGCCGTCGTGCTCCTGCTGCTCGCGATCCCCGACCGGCAGCGTGCGGGCTCGCCCGCCGTGGCGGAGGAGAACGGGACCGCTCCGTAGCCGCACACGTGCTGCGCTTGCCCTCAAGTGCGCTTGAAGTTCAAGACTGGTGGCATGACGACAACAGGAGCGAGGGCGGAGAAGGACCGGGCGCTGCCCGTCACGGTGCTCGGACTGGGGGCCATGGGCTCGGCGATGGCCCGAGTCCTCGTCGAGAACGGGCACGCCGTCACCGTCTGGAACCGCACGGTGAGCAAGACCGAGCCCCTGGCCGACCTGGGAGCCTCGGTCGCCGGAGACGCGGCCGAGGCAGTCGCTGCGAGCCCCCTCACGGTGCTGTGCGTCCTCGACCACGAGGCAGTCGAGGCGGTGCTCGCAGCCGTGGGCGCGGCGGTCGAGGGGACGACGCTGGTCAACGTCACCAGCGGCTCACCCGAGCGTGCGCGCGCTGTCCAGCAGTGGGCGACCGAGCACGGCGCGCGCTACCTGGACGGCGGCGTGATGGGCGATCCTCCGGACCTCGGTACCGGACACGTCATGCTCTTCTTCAGCGGCTCCCGGGAGGCGTACGAGACGTACGAACCGGTGCTCCGCGAGCTCGGCACGCCGGCGTACCACGGAGAGGACGCGGGCCTGGCCTCGGTCGAGTTCATGGCACAGGTCGCGGTGGCCTACGAGCTGCTCGTCGGGTTCCTCCACGCCCTGGACCTGGTGCGCAGGGAAGGGGTCGACCCTCTCGCGTTCGCTGCCCGGGTCGCCGACTCGATCGAGGCCTATCCCGCGCTGTTGAAGATGATCGGGCAGGCGGTCCGCGACGGGGAGTACCCGCCCGACCTCGGACCTCTCTCGGTGCAGCTGGCCCTGATGGACGACCTGGTGGACCACCGCGAGTCGTGGGGCGTCGACACGGTCAGGATGCGCGAGGTGCGCGAGCGGATGCGGAGGCGGGTGGCCAGCGGCCACGGTGACCATGGCTTCTCCAGCCTGATCGTCGACATCGAGGACCACGGCGGTTGAGGCCGCCGGTCAGGAGAGGCCGTCGCGCCCGTCCTGTCCCGTGCGGCGCCGTCAGCCGGCGAGGAACGCCCGTACCGGCGGGGCGACGGCCGCCGCGTCGACTGCGTGTCCGGGTGCGTCGATGCGGCGCCTGCTGGCGTGCGGCAGGGCCGTGGCCACGGCCTCGGCTGCTGCCTCGAAGAACTCGAGGGGAAGCGCAGGCATGAAGGGATCGGAGGTCGTCCGCGTGAGGACGAGGGTCTCCTGCCCGATGCGGGCGAAGTGGTCCGGGAGTGGTCCACCGTCACCGAGGACCGCGGCGTCGTGGGCGAGCGTCGGTGCGAGCGGGAGCAACCCGTCCCAGAACGGCGCTTCGCGCGCGCCCCTGAGGTCGTCCTCGCTGGCGCCACCCAGCCGCATGAACGCCGCGAGCGCCTCGTCGGCCCGCCCGTGCGCCAGCGCCTCGTCGAGGTCCTCGCGGTAGGCGCGCCAGCGCGCGGCCGCCTCAGGGCCGACGCTGTACGGCACGTCGTAGACCACGAGGCGACCCACCGGCAGGCCGGCTGCGGCCGCCTCCAGCGCGAGCGCCCCACCGCTCGACGCGCCGAACACGTGCGCCGAGCCGCCGGCTGCGTCGAGCAGCGCCGCCAGGTCCTCGAGCTCACGCTGGACGGCATAAGGCGGCGTGTCCCCGCTGTCGCCGCGTCCGCGGCGTGCGTGGCTGTAGACGGTGAAGTCGTCCGCCAGCCCGGGGATGAGCACGGCGTTCTCCGAGCCGTCGTCGAGCCCGCCCCCGACCAGCACGACCGGCGGCCCTTGTCCGCCTCTCCGGTAGGCGATCTGCGTGCCATCGGCGGACGTCACGGTCTGCATCCCACTGTCCATGCCCACTCCGACCGTCGATGCAGCCGATCCTCATCGCCCCGGGCCCCGCCAGGAGCAGCGCCGACTCGAGCCAGGTGTCGGTCGTCCGAGCCGTCCCCCGTGCGACGAGGGCCGCGAGAAGGCGAACGTCGCTCACGGCACCGCGGCGAACGGCGTCGGCTGCCGCCGCACGGTGAGCGGCAGGCCCCGCGACCGGGGATTCGGGCACCCCCGGCCGCGGCCGTCATACTGGGAGGTAGCCATGACGACCCACACCGCGCCCGCGAACCCCGAGCTCACCGTCGCGATGCTCACCCTCGGGTGCGCACGCAACGAGGTCGACTCCGAGGAGCTCGCGGGTCGGCTGGCCGCCGACGGGTTCCGGCTGGTGAGCAACCCCAGCGACGCCGACACGGTCGTGGTCAACACCTGCGGCTTCGTCGAGCAGGCCAAGAAGGACTCCGTCGACGCGCTCCTGGAGGCGGCCGACCTCAAGGAGTCCGGTCGCCCCCAGGCGGTCGTCGCGGTCGGGTGCCTGGCCGAGCGCTACGGCAAGGACCTCGCCGCGTCGCTGCCCGAGGCCGACGCGGTGCTCGGGTTCGACGACTACCCCGACATCGCCGGGCGGTTGCGCTCGATCGTGGCGGGGGAGACCCACCACCCGCACACGCCGTCCGACCGCCGGTTGCTGCTCCCGATCAGCCCCGCCGAGCGGCAGGCCCCCGAGGTCGCGCCCCGTGCCCGGCTCGAGTCGGGTCCGCTGGCGCCGCTGAAGCTGGCCAGCGGCTGCGACCGGCGCTGCACCTTCTGCGCGATCCCCAGCTTCCGCGGCTCGTTCGTGAGCCGCCGTCCCTCCGACGTGCTGGCCGAGGGGCAGTGGCTGGCGACCCAGGGCGCCCGCGAGCTGTTCCTGGTCTCGGAGAACTCCACCTCCTACGGCAAGGACCTCGGCGACCTGCGGCTCCTCGAGACCCTGCTGCCCGAGCTGAGCGCGATCGACGGCGTCGAGCGGGTCCGCGTGTCCTACCTGCAGCCGGCCGAGACCCGCCCGGGCCTGGTCGAGGCGATCGCCACCACGCCCGGCGTGGCGGCGTACTTCGACCTGTCCTTCCAGCACGCCAGTGCCACCGTGCTGCGCCGGATGCGCCGCTTCGGCGACCCCGAGAGCTTCCTCGGGCTGCTCGAGCAGGTGCGCTCGCACGCCCCGCTGGCCGGCGTCCGCTCCAACGTCATCGTCGGGTTCCCCGGCGAGACCGAGGACGACCTGCAGACGCTGTGCGACTTCCTCGAGGCCGCCCGTCTCGACGTCACCGGGGTCTTCGGCTACTCCGACGAGGACGGCACCGAGGCGGCCTCCTACGACGACAAGCTCGACCCCGACGAGGTGTGGGCCCGCGCCCAGCACGTCACCGCACTCGTCGAGGAGCTCACCGCCCAGCGGGCCGAGGAGCGTCTCGGCGAGGAGGTGCTGGTGCTGGTCGAGTCCGTCGAGGACGGCGTGGCCGAGGGCCGTGCCGCCCACCAGGGCCCCGAGGTCGATGGCACCACCGCTCTCACCGACGCGTCGTACGCCGTCGGCGACCTCGTGCCGGCGCTCGTCGTCGGCACCGACGGGGTCGACCTGGTCGCCCGGCCGACCGGGTCCGCGCGGTGACCGAGCAGCCGGCGCAGCCCGCGCCGGACCGGCAGGTCAGCAACTGGAACCTGCCCAACGCGCTCACCGTGCTGCGGATCGCGCTGGTGCCGGTCTACGGCTGGTTCCTGCTCGGCCACGACCACGACTCCGTGCTGTGGCGCACCCTGGCCTGGGTGGTCTTCGCGATCGCGATGATCACCGACAAGGTCGACGGCGACATCGCCCGCGCCCGCGGCCTGGTCACCGACTTCGGCAAGATCGCCGACCCGATCGCCGACAAGGCGCTGACCGGGATGGCGTTCGTCGCGCTCTCGATCACCGGTGACATCTGGTGGGCGGTGACGATCGTGGTGCTCACCCGCGAGTGGACGGTGACCCTGCTGCGCCTCTCGGTGGCCAAGGACGTCGTGATGGCGGCCTCCCAGAACGGCAAGATCAAGACCACCCTGCAGGCCGGCGCTCTCGGGTTCCTCACCCTGCCGCTGCGCCAGCTCGACGGCTGGGCCGACGTGCCCGGTGACGTGGTGTTCTACGCCGCCCAGGTCCTGCTGGCCGGCGCCGTCGCGATGACCCTGTGGTCGGGCTACGAGTTCTTCCGGGACTTCTGGCGCGCGCGCCACGACCGGACGTCTGCCGCCACCTGAGGCACCCGGCCGGGTGTTTTGAAGTTGTTAGCCCAGAGTCTTCACAATCTGTCGGCGGTCGCGGTTACCGTTCAGTTCTTCCCCCACGCGCTGTGCCATCCTGCTGTGCTCTTTTTCGTCCCTCGAAGGGTCTTCTGTCTGTGTTCAAGCACGTCTCAGCGCGCCGGAGCCTGATCGGCTCCGTCGTCGCCGGCCTCGTGGCCGCTCCTCTCGCTCTCGGGTTCGCTCCCGCCCAAGCCGACGTCTCCACCAAGATCTCGACGTTCCCGTACGTCCAGGACTGGTCCAACGCCGGTCTGATCACCGCCAACGACAGCTGGTCCGGCGTCCCCGGCGTCCAGGGTTACCTCGGCGCCGAGCTCACCGGGGCTACCGGTGTCGACCCCCAGACATTGGTCGCCGACGGAAGCACCACGACTGACGTCGTCGCCAACCAGCCGGCCACCGCGAACAACGGCGGGGTCATCGAGGTCGACGGACAGTCGATCGCCATCCAGGGCAGCGGCTCTGCTGGTGCGCCGCACGTCGTGTTCCACCTCGACCTGACCGGCAAGACCGGGACCACCTTCGCGTTCAACGCCAAGGACCTCGACGTCTCCGTGGACAACGCGATCCAGCAGGTCGCGGTGCAGTACCGCGTCGGTGCCACCGGTGCCTACACCAACCTCCCGGCCGGCTACATCGCCGACGCCACCACCGCGAGCGCCGCGACCCAGGTGACCGCGAAGACGGTGCCGCTCCCGGCGGCCGTCGACAACCAGTCCAGCGTCTTCGTCCGCGTGCTGACCACCAACGCCGTGGGCAACGACGAGCTCGTCGGCATCGACGACATCAACATCACCTCCGGCGGCGGCACCTCCGCCCTGTCGGCCACCGACCCGGGCGACAAGACCCTCGCCGTGAACCAGGCGATCACGCCGTTCACGCTCGCCGCCGCGGGCGGCGCCACGCCGTACACGTGGACCTCCAGCACCCTGCCCGCCGGCCTCACGCTGGCCGGGAACGGCACGGTCTCGGGCACGCCCACCGCCACCGGCACCACCACGGTGACCGCCACGGTCACCGACGGCAGCGGCGCGACGGCGACCACCGAGTTCGTCATCACCGTCAACGAGCCCGCCGCCCCGATCTCGATCGCCCAGGTCCAGGGCACCGGCGCCACCACGCCGCTGCTCGGCCAGACCGTCACCACGCAGGGCGTCGTGACCGCGTCGTTCCCGACCGGCGGCCTCAACGGCTTCTTCATCCAGACCGGCGGCACCACCAACACGCCCGACGCCTCCGACGGCGTCTTCGTCTACGGCGGCCCGAGCGGCTTCGCGTCCTACCCGGCCGTCGGCGACTCGGTGCGGGTGACCGGTGCCGCCGGAGAGTTCTCCGGCGCCACCCAGATCGCGGCGACCAACGTCAGCCCCGTGACGCCCGCCCTGCCGGCCGTCGTCGCGCAGGCCCAGGTGCCGGGCACGACGTGCGCCCTGCCGGGCACCGACTGCCTGACCGGCGCCGCGCTCGACGCCGCCCGTGAGGTCCACGAGGGCGAACTGTTCCAGCCCACCGCCGACTACACCGTCACCGACGTCTACGACGGGTCCCCGTTCCCGAGCACCCGCTCGACGTTCGACGGCGAGATCGGCCTCGCGGCCAACAGCGACGTACCGCTGGTCAACCTCACCGAGGCCGTCGACGCCCAGGACGCCGCCGGCATCGCCGCACGCCGCGCCTACAACGACGCGCACCGGATCATCCTCGACGACGGGTCGAGCACCGACTACACGGCCAACACCGGGCAGCCCTTCCCCTGGCTCACGGCCACCCACTCGGTCCGGGTCGCCGCCGCGGTGACGTTCACCGACCCGGTCGTGCTCAACTTCGGCTTCGGCGTCTGGCGCTTCCTGCCCCAGCAGCAGGTCGTCGGTGACCCGAGCGGCACCATCGACTTCGAGCAGACGCGCGCGCAGAACCTCAAGCCCGCCGACGTCGGCGGCGACCTCACGCTCGCCACGTTCAACGTGCTCAACTACTTCACCACCCTGGGCGCCGACGTCGCGGGCTGCCAGGCCTACAGCGACCGGCAGGGCAACCCGATCAGCACCCGCACGTGCTCGGGCGACAACGGTCCCCGCGGTGCCTGGAACGCGGCCAACCTGGCGCGCCAGCAGGTCAAGATCGTCAACTCGATCAACACCCTCGACGCCGACATCGTCGCGCTCGAGGAGATCGAGAACTCCCGCAAGGTCGACGGCGTCGACCGTGACGAGGCCGTCTCGGCCCTCGTCGACGCGCTGAACGCCGACGCCGGCGGCCCGCCCCGTTGGGCCTTCGTCGACTCGCCCGCCGTGCTGCCGACCGTCGCCGAGGAAGACGTCATCCGTCCGGGCTTCATCTACAACCCGGCCACCGTGTCCCTCGTGGGTGCGTCGCAGGTGCTCGTCGGCTCGGCCCCGTTCAGCAACGCTCGTGAGCCCTTCGCGCAGGTCTTCAAGGCCACCGGCACCGACGACGCCGAGGGCTTCGCCGTGATCGCCAACCACTTCAAGTCCAAGGGCTCCGGCACCAACGATGGCACCGGCCAGGGCAACGCCAACCCCGACCGGGTGGCCCAGGCCGAGGCCCTCGTCGACTTCGCCGACGAGTTCGCCGCCGCGCGCGGCGTCGAGAAGATCTACCTGGCCGGTGACTTCAACGCCTACTCCAAGGAGGACCCGATCCAGGCCCTCGAGGCGGCTGGCTACACCAACCTGGAGTCGACCGTCGAGCCGGGAGAGAAGAGCTACACCTTCGACGGTGGCATCGGCTCGCTCGACCACGTCCTGGTCAACGAGGCCGCCGAGCCCGACGTGACCGGTGTCGACATCTGGGCGACCAACGCCTACGAGTCGGTGTACTACGAGTACAGCCGGTTCAACTACAACGTCACCAACCTCTACACCGAGAGCCCGTTCCGGGCCTCCGACCACAACCCCGAGATCGTCGGCATCAACGTCCCCGACGTCGTCGAGGAGACGGCCACGGTGACCGCCGACGACAAGACGGTGATCCCCGGACGCGACACGACCCTGGCGGTCACCGTGACCGGCACCGGCGCCACGCCGACCGGCACCGTCACGGTCACCAACGGCGCGACCACCCTGGGCACCGCCACGCTGGCCAACGGCACGGCCACCGTCGCCGTCGACAGCTCCGGGCTGGCCGAGGGCACCTACACCCTCACGGTCAGCTACGCCGGTGACGCGACGTACCCCGCCGCGACCGACACCCTGGTCCTGACGGTCCAGGAGCCGGCCACGCGCCAGATCCAGATCCTCGGCATCAACGACTTCCACGGCCGTCTGCTCAACAACGCCGCGGGCGCCCCGGGCAGCGCAACCGGTACGCCGCCGGGCCCGAACACCTCGGTCGACCAGCAGGCCGGAGCCGCGATCCTGTCCGGAGCGGTCAAGCAGCTGCGCGGCCAGAACCCCGACACGGTGTTCGCCGCCGCCGGTGACCTCATCGGTGCCTCGACGTTCGAGTCGTTCATCCAGAACGACGAGCCGACCATCGACGCGCTCAACGAGGCCGGCCTCGAGGTCTCCGCTGCGGGCAACCACGAGTTCGACCAGGGCTACGAGGACCTCGTCGGCCGGGTGCAGAGCCGCGCCGAGTGGGAGTACATCGCCGCCAACATCAACGAGCCCAACGGGCGTGACGAGCTGGCCGAGTCCTGGTTCAAGGACTTCGGCGACGTGCGCGTCGGCTTCGTCGGCGCGGTGACCGAGGACCTCCCGTCCCTGGTCTCGCCCGACGGCATCCAGGGCGTCACGGTCACCAACATCGTGGCCGCGACCAACGCCGAGGCCGACCGCCTCGAGCAGGCCGGCGCCGACGTGATCGTGCTCCTCGTCCACGAGGGTGCGACCAGCACCAACTGCGCGACCATGAACGACGCGTCGACGGCGTTCGGCCGCATCGTCACCGGTGTCAACGACAGGGTCGACGCCATCGTGTCCGGCCACACCCACCTGGCCTACGACTGCTCCTTCCCGGTCGCCGGCTGGTCCGGTCGCCCGGTGACCGAGCGCCCCGTGGTCTCCGCGGGTCAGTACGGCACCAACCTCAACCGGCTGACCTTCACGGTCGACACCGCCACCGGTGCGGTCCAGGCCAAGGGGCAGGCGCTCCTGCCGCTCAAGCTGCCGACGGCCCCGTTCACCCCGCAGTACCAGCCCGACCCGGCCGTCACCGCGATCGTCGCCGACGCCATCACCAAGGCGGAGCCGCTCGGCGCCGTCGAGGTCGGCAAGATCGCGGCACCGTTCTCGCGGGCCAAGTTCGGCGACGGCATCCGTGAGAACCGCGGTGGCGAGTCGACCCTCGGCAACCTGGTCGCCGAGATCCAGCGGTGGGCGACGCGCAGTCCCGAGTCGGGCTCGGCGCAGATCGCGCTGATGAACCCGGGCGGGCTCCGGGCCGACCTGGTCGGCACTGCCGCCGACGGGTCGCGCAGGCTCACCTACCGCGAGGCCGCCAACGTGCAGCCGTTCGCCAACACGCTGGTCAACATGGACCTGACGGGCGCCCAGCTCGAGACGGTCCTCGAGCAGCAGTGGCAGCTGACCGCGGGAGGCACCGTGCCGAGCCGGCCGTTCCTCAAGCTCGGTCAGTCCAACGGGTTCGAGTACACCTACACGACGTCGGTGGTGCCGACGCCGTCGACCACCGACGCCGTCGAGGCGACGTACACGCAGGGTGAGATCACGAGCATGACGCTCAACGGCGTCGAGCTCCTGCCCGCCCAGATCTACTCGGTCACGGTCAACTCGTTCCTCGCCTCCGGTGGCGACAACTTCCGCGAGCTGGCCAACGGCACCGGTCGGCAGGACACCGGCAAGGCCGACCTGCAGGCGCAGGTCGACTACTTCGAGCAGGTCGTCGGCACCACCCCGCTGGTGCCCGACCACTCCCAGCGCGCCGTCGGCGTCGCCTTCCCGGGGCAGGACAGCTCGGTCGCGGCCGGCGAGTCCCTCACCTTCAACCTGACGTCGCTCATCATGACCGGCGTCGCGGGCGGGGTCACCGACCCCAAGGACACCTCGGTCACGGTCAGCCTCGGCGGCACGTCGCTCGGGTCCTTCGAGGTCGACACCACCGTGCCCAACCCGGGCACGGTCGCCGGCCAGGCCGACGCCGCCTCGACGGACGAGTCCGGCAAGGCCACGGTCACCGTCACGATCCCGCGCGGCACCGCTCCGGGTGTCCGCAACCTGACCGTGAGCGGCTCCACCACGGGCACCGAGGTCCTGGTGCCGATCACGGTCGAGCAGGGCGCTCCGGTCGCCTCGACCGTCACGGGCGAGGCCGACCCGGTCACGTTCGGTGAGTCCGCCGCCGTCGACATCACGGTCACCTCCTCCGGTGTCACCGGGGCGTCGCCGACCGGCGCCGTCACCGTGCTCGACGGCACCACCGAGGTGGCCACCGGCGAGGTCGTCGACGGCAAGGTCACCGTCACCATCCCGGCGTCGGCGCTCGAGGTGGGCGACAACACGTTCGGCCTGTCCTACGCGGGCGACCTCAACAACCTGCCGAGCACCGGCTCGGTCACCGTGACCGTCGCCCAGGCCCCGGCCACGGTGACGGCCACCGTCACCCCGGCCCGTCCCGAGGTGAAGAAGGACCGCAGCCGGTTCACCGTCACGGTGAGCGCCGAGGGCCACACCCCGACCGGCAACGTGCTGATCCTGCGCGGCAGCACGCCGATCGCCGCCGGCACCCTCGCCGACGGCAAGGTGACGATCACGACGCCCGCGTGGAGCACGGTCGGCACCCAGTCGCTGCAGGTCCGCTACCTCGGGGACGCCGCCACCACGGCCGCGGCCGTGGGCGTCAGGGTCGTCGTCGTCAAGCAGACCCCGAGCATGACGGTCACCGCACCGGCCAAGGTCAAGAAGAACGCGACCCCGACCGTCAAGGCCACGCTCAAGGCGGTCGGCACGACGGCCACCGGCAAGGTGTCCTTCACCTTTGGCGGCAAGACGGTGACCAGGACGCTCAGCGGGCAGAAGGCGAGCCTGAAGCTGCCCAAGCTGAAGAAGACCACCAAGGTCACGGTCCGGTACCTCGGCAACGGCCTGCTCACCGCGGTGTCCCGCAGCACGACGATCAGGGTCACGAAGTAACCCGCAGGTCCCACGGCCTCCCGGAGCAGGTGCACCACCTGCTCCGGGAGGCTTCCTGCACTCTCGCCACTGCCGAGTCCCTCACCGGAGGGCAGCTGGCGGCGGCGCTCACCGCCGTGCCCGGCGCCTCGGCCACGTTCCGGGGTGGTGTGGTGGCCTACGCCACCGAGCTCAAGGTGCAGCTGCTCGGCGTGCCCGAGGACCTCGTCGCCTCCGTCGGCGTCGTCTCGGCCGAGTGCGCCGCGGCGATGGCCCGAGGCGTGCGGCGGCTCACCGGGGCGACGTACGGCGTCGCGACGACGGGGGTCGCCGGACCGACCGAGCAGGAGGGCAAGCCCGTCGGGACCGTGTACGTCGGCATCGACGGGCCCACCGGTGTGCGGGTGGTGGCGCTGGAGCTGCGCGGACGGCGCGACGAGATCGTGCAGCGCACCTGCACCGAGGCGCTGACGGCGCTCGTCCAGCACCTCGATCCGACGCGCCAGGGCTAAAGCCGGGGTTCCTCCGAGCCGAGGAGATGGTCAGGGACCATCGGCGACCCTTCATTCGCCGACCGGTCCCACCCCCCACCCCCCCTCAGTCGCGGTCCGACGGTGCCCCGGAGCCGTCCGGGCAGCGACGTCCTCTAAGGACGCCCGATGCCCCCACGCTCCTCCGCACGTCGTGCCACGGTGACCGGTCTGACCGCGGCCCTGGTCGCGGGATCCCTGACCGCTGCGATCGGCAGCCCGCTCCCGGCCCGCGCGGCGGAGCCGGGGGGCCCGGACGCCTCGGCCGCGTCGCGGCTGGTCTGCCCGCCGGCGCCGCAGACGATCGCGCAGGTGCAGGGCACCGACTCCCAGTCGCCCTGCGTGGGCACGTCGGTGACGACGGTGGGCGTGGTCACGGCCTCCTACCCCACGGGCGGTCGCGACGGCTTCTTCCTCCAGTCCGGCGGGTCCCCGGACACCCCGGACGCCTCCGACGCCGTCTTCGTGCACAGCGCCGGGGGAACCGGGCTGCCGGAGGCCGGCGAGTCCGTCCGCGTCACGGGTGTCGTCGCCGAGGTCGCGGGCACCACCACCGTCGAGCTCGCCGCGGGTGGCCTGACCCGCGTCGCCGCGCTGCCCGGGGTGGTCCCGCTCAGCACCGTCCCCGGCGCCGACTGCGCCCTCGGGGCGTGCCCCGGTCCGCTGTCCCTCGACGCCGCCCGGGAGGCCCACGAGGGGGAGCTCGTCGAACCGGTCGCCGGCTACACCGTCACCGGTGCCGACAGCTCGCGCTGGCGGCCCGGCCAGGCGTTGGAGATCCGCGGCGAGGTGGTCCTCGCCGCCGACAGCGACGTCCCGCTCGTCGCGCCCACCGAGGTGGCCGACGCCCTCGACCTCGCGGCGATCGCTGCCCGCACGGCGTACAACCGGGCGCACCGGCTCGTGCTCGACGACGGCGCCGCCCTCGACTTCGCCACCCCTGCCCACCGGGACGAGCCGCTGCCCTGGCACGCCGAGGGCTACGCGGTGCGCGTCGGGGCGGCGGTGACGTTCCCGGCGCCGGTCGTCCTCGAGCAGCGGGACGACGCCTGGGTGCTGCAGCCGCGCCAGCAGGTCAGCGGCGCCCCCTTCGGCCACGTCGACTTCGCCCAGCCGCGCCCGCTGCGGCCCGCCGACGTCGGGGGAGACGTCACCCTCGCCAGCGTCGACGCCGCCGGCTACTTCACCACCCTCGGCGCGACCGTCCCCGGCTGCACGTCGTACGACGACCGCTGGGGCGAGCCGGTCGCGGTCGCGCAGTGCCCCGGCACCGGCCCGCAGGGCGCCTGGAACGCCGACGACCTCGCGCGCCAGCAGGTCAAGCTGGTCAACGCGGTCAACGCCCTGGAGGTCGACGTCGTCGCCCTCGAGGGCATCGAGAACAGCGCGACCGTGCGCGGCGCCGGTCGCGACGCCGCCCTGGCCACCCTCGTCGGCGCGCTCAACGCCGACGCCGGCGGCAACGAGGCCCGCTGGGCCCACGTCGCGTCGCCGGCTGACGAGCCGCTGACCGACGACGGCGTGCTGCGCACCGCGTTGCTCTACGACCCCAGCACCGTGCGTCCCGTGGGCGCCTCGGCGTTCCTCGACGACCTGCTGCTCGCCGGCGTCAGCCGCCCGCAGGCCCAGGTGTTCAAGACGCCCGGCACCCTCGACACCGAGGGCTTCGCCGTCGTCGTGGGCGAGCTCACCGGGCGCGACCGCGGCACCCCGGACCCGACCGGCCAGGGCACCGGCAACCTCGAGCGGGTCATGCAGGTCGGCGCGCTCGCGACCCGCGCCCAGGAGTTCGCGGCCCTGCGCGGCGTCCGGCGCACCTTCCTCACCGGTGGGTTCAACGCCCTGTCCCACGAGGACCCGGTGCAGGCGGTCGAGGCCGCCGGCTTCACCCGGCTCGAACCGACCATCGACGACACCCGCCGCACCGACAGCCTCGACGGCACCGTCGGCTCGCTCGGCCACGTCTTCGCCCACGACCTCGCCGTGACCGACGTGACGGGGGTCGACGTGTGGACGGTGGGGGCCTACGAGTCCCTGCACCGCGCCTGGAACCGGCACGAGGCCACGGCCTCCTCCCTGGTCGGCGACGACCCGTCCCGCGCGACCGACCGCAACCCGCTGGTGGTCGGCATCGACGTGCCCGACGCGACCCTGGCGGTCCCCGTGGTGACCGCGCCCGACGTGACCGCCGAGCGCGGCACGGACGCCCTGGTGCCGGTCACCGTCGCCGGTGACGGCACGCCGACCGGCACGGTCGAGGTGCTGCACGGCACGCTGCCGCTGGGCTCGGGCACGCTGACCGACGGCACCGCCACCGTCGTCGTCGACTCCTCCCACCTCCCGCGCGGCGCCCACCCGCTGACCGTCCGCTACAGCGGCGACACCCTGCACGACCGGGCTGCGACCGCCCTCACCCTGACCGTCCGGGCCAGCACCAGCCCCACGCGGCTGCGCGCCACCGCCGCGTCCGTCGAGCAGGGGCGGCCGGCCACGGTGGCGGTGGCCGTCGAGGCCCTCGAGGGCGACGGCGTCCCGAGCGGGGTCGTCACGCTGCGCGACGGCGCCACCATCGTCGGGTCGGCATCGCTGGGGCAGGGCGCTGCCTCGCTCGCCGTTCCCGCCTCCGAGCTGGAGGTCGGCGACAACGTCTTCTCGGTCGGCTACGGGGGCGACGCCACGCACGACCCGAGCACCGGCAGCGTCCTGGTGCGGGTCACCAAGCTGCGCCGGGCCTCCGTCGTCAGCAGCACCGACCGCAGCGTCGTCCTGGGCCAGCCGGCCGACCTCGACGTCGTCGTCGCGGCGGCCGACGGCAGCGGTGAGCCCACCGGCACCGTCACCCTGCGCGAGGGCGCCACCACGGTCGACGTCGTCGAGCTGGCCGGTGGCGCCGGCACCGTCACGGTGCCCGCCTCCGCCCTGGAACCGGGGCCCAACGCCTTCACGCTGGGCTACTCCGGCGACGAGGAGCTCATCGCGAGCACGGCCACGGTCGGAGTCCGCGCCCGGGTCGCGGGGCAGGTCACCGCGTCGTCCCCGGCCGTCGCCTACGGCCGCCCCGGCACCCTGACCGTCACGGTGGGCTCCGCGGCGGGCGCCCCGGCCCCCGCCGGCGAGATCACCGTCAACGCGGGCTCCGTGTCGCTCGACCGCGCCACGCTGGGGACACAGGGCCGCGGGACGCTCGTCGTCCCGGCCCGGAGCCTCCCGCCCGGCACCCACACGCTCGACCTCGGCTACGCCGGGGACGGCGCCCACACCGCCGCGCAGGGCACGGCGGTCCTGGTGGTCACCAAGGCCGCGCCCACCGTGACCCTCACGCTGCCGCCCCGGCCGCCGGCCGTGCTGCGTGATCGCACCACCGTCGGGGTCGGCGTGACCACCGTCGGGTTCACCCCGACCGGCACCGTGACGCTCTACGACGGCGCCACCGCCCTGGGCACCGTGCCCCTGACGAACGGGACGGCGACGTTCGCCCTCGCCCCGTGGCGCCGGACCGGGACGATCGCGCTCCGCGCCGTCTACAGCGGCGACGACCGTGCCGACCCGGCCGAGGCCGGCGGCTCGGTCGCGGTGGCCAAGCAGGCGCCCACGCTCCGGGTCACGGCTCCGACGTCGGCCAGGAAGAGGTCGCGTCCCACCGTCGAGGTCGTCCTCGCCGCCGTCGGCACCGCCGTCACCGGCCGGGTCGTCGTCGTCGCCGGCCGGGCCAAGCCGCTGACCGCGACGCTGGCGGGAGGCAAGGCGGCGGTGCGGCTCGGCAGGCTGATGGCCACCACCAAGGTCACCGTCCGCTACGGCGGCACCGCACTCCTCGCCCCGGTGACCAAGACGGTCACCATCAAGGTCCGGTAGCCGACCGTGCCGGGCACGTGGAGACGAGGCGGTCCACCCCCCGAGGCGGACCCCGGAAGATCCGGGTCTCCGGTAGCGTTGGGACCGCATGACCGTTGCATGGGGGCAACCCAGACCAGGAGGCAGTCAGATGGTGCTCTTCCGACGCCTGCTCGGTGACGTCCTGCGGGAGCGCCGGGTCCAGCGTGGTCTGACCCTGCGCGAGGTCTCCGCCCAGGCCCGGGTGAGCCTGGGCTACATCTCCGAGATCGAGCGCGGTCAGAAGGAGGCCTCCTCCGAGCTGCTCGCCTCGTTGTGCGGCGCCCTCGAGGCCCCGCTGTCCGAGGTGCTGCGCGAGGTCTCCCGCGCCGTCGCCCTCGAGGAGGCCGCGCTGGCCGGGGCCACCCCGATCGCGGGTCACCCGCGTCCCGACCGGGTCGTCGCGCCCGCCGCCTGAGTCGGCCCGTCCGTCAGCCGTCCGAGGGCACCTCGGGCTGGCAGCGCGGGCACCAGTACGTCGCCCGCTCCTGCTCGGCGGGTCCACGCATGGTCACCCGGACCGGGGTGCCGCACCGCCGGCACGGCGACCGGTCGCGGCGGTAGACCCACATCCGCTCGCGCTCGCGCAGGTTGCCGGTGGTCGACTGCACGGCCCGTTCCTTGTTGAGGTCGAGCATCTGCTTGGCCCGGCGCACCACCCGGCGCAGGCCCGGGGTGCTGCCGACCGGTGTGAGCGGGTGGAGGCCGGCCACGAAGCAGAGCTCGGCGGCGTACATGTTGCCGATGCCGGCCAGGTTGCGCTGGTCGAGCAGCGCCTCGACCACGGGCCGGGCGGGGTCGGCCGTGAGCCGGCGCAGCGCCTCCTCCTCGTCCCAGTCGGGGCCGAGCAGGTCGGGCCCGATGTGGCCGACCGCCGACCTCTCCTCGGCGGTGGGGAGCAGCTCGACGATGCCGAGGGAGAAGCCGACGGCCTGCTCGCCGGCGGTGGTGAGGACGACGCGCGCCTGGTGGGCCGGCCGCGGCCAGCGGGCGCCGTGGGGCAGCACCCGCCAGGCACCCTCCATCTTCAGGTGGGTGTGCAGGGTCCAGCGGTCGTCGCCGTGGGCGATGCGGGTGAGCAGGTGCTTGCCGCGCGACACGGTCTCGACGACGGTGCCGCCGGCGAGGTCGGCCGTGGCGTGCTGCGGCACCCGGAAGTCGGTGGCGACCAGGTCGCGGCCGCTCAGGTGGCGGTGGAGGAGGCGGGCGGCGCGGAAGACGGTGTCACCCTCGGGCACGCAGCCTCAGCCCCTGCGGTGTGGTCACGAACCCGGCTGCGCTGAGCGCCCCCCGCAGCGGCGTGCTGCCGCCGCCGAGGAGCGCGGCGCCGTCGGCCTTCTCGACCGTGAGGCGCCCGAGCGCGCCCCGCCGGACCGTCTCGGCGAGCGCCTCGGTCGCGGGCGTGAGGACGTCGGGGTCCTCGGACCAGGTGAGCAGCGTGCGGCCGCCGCGCTCGACGTAGAGCGTCAGCACGCCGTCGACGGTGACGACGATGGCGCCGGCCTTGCGACCGGGCCGGTGGCCGCCGCCGGAGTCGGGCCAGGGGAGCGCGGCGCCAAAGGGGTTGGCGGGGTCGGTGGCCGCCAGCGCGACCGCCGAGGGCTTGGCGTCGACCGGCACCTCGCTGAAGGTGCGCAGCCGGTCGATGGCGCCGGCGGTGCCGAACTGTGCGGCGCCGAGGCCGTCGACGAAGTAGCCGCGCCGGCAGCGCCCGGAGTCCTCGAACGCCGAGAGCACCTTGTAGACCGCGGCGAACCCGCCCGGGACGCGCTCGCTCACCACGGCGCCGCGGATCACCACCCCGTGGCGGTCGAGCAACCGTTCGGCCGTGGTGTGGGCGCGCCGGGTGACGTCGGCGTCGACCTCGGGCAGCACGGCCCAGCGGCCCGCGGTCTCGGGCGGGCCGGTGCGGCTGACGCGTCCGGGACGCGGGGCCGGACGCCGGGTGCGGTGGGTGCCCCGACCGGCGCCGACCAGTGCCCGCAGCGGCACGAGGGTGTCGTTGCCGACGCGCCCGGCCCAGACGAGCTCCCACAGCGCGGCGCTGATGGTGGCGTCGGTGAGCCGCGACTTCTCCAGGGACGTGCGGACCCGGTCGGCCAGCTGGTGGAAGAACCAGGCACCGCCGCCGGCGAGCGCAGCCAGGACGGCCTCCTGCAGCTCGCCGGCCTCGAAGGGGGCGGGCGGCGGGAGGGTGAGGTGGGCCTGGTCGGCGAGGTGCAGCGAGACCCACCCGTCGGACCCCGGCAGCGCGCTGTGCCCGGCCCAGAGCACCTCGCCCGACGCGGTCAGCTCGTCGAGGTAGGACGGCTCGTAGTCGCGCACCCGCGCGGCCAGCACCAGCGGCTCCAGCGCCGACGCCGGCACCGGCGCGCCGGCCAGCTGGTCGATCGCGCTGACCACGCCGTCGACCCCGCGCAGGCCCTTGCCGGTGACGTGCTGCCAGGCGGACAGGAAGCGTCCGAGCGAGGCCGGCTCGACCGGCTCGACCTCCTGCCGCAGCCGCGCCAGCGAGCGGCGGCGCAGGCGGCGCAGCACCTCGGCGTCGCACCACTCCGAGCCCGACCCGGAGGGCCGGAACTCGCCGTCGAGCACCCGGCCCTGGGCGGCGAGGCGCTGCAGGGTGTGTCGGGCGACCGCGGCCCCGAGACCGAGGCGGTCGGCGACGTCGTCGGTGGTGAACGGCCCGTGGGTGCGGGCGAAGCGGGCCACCAGGTCGCCCAGCGGGTCGTCGACGGGCTCGGCGAACACGTCGGGGGTGCCCGGCGGCACCGGCACGCCCAGCGCGTCGCGCAGCCGGGCGACGTCCTCGACGACGGCCCACCGCGGCACCCCGGCCAGCCGCACCTCGACGACCCGTCGTGAGGACGCGAGCGCCTCGAGCCAGTGGTCGACGTCGGCGCCCGCGACGCTGCGGGCGCGGACCTCGTCGACCGACTGGGGCCCGAGCAGCCGGAGCACGTCGACGACGCCCTCGGCGTCGCGGGCCCGACGGTCGGGTGCCAGGCGCTGCAGCTCGGCCTCGACCTCGGTGAGCACGTCGGGGTCGAGCAGCTCGCGCAGCTCGGCGCGGCCGAGCAGCTCGGCGAGCAGACCCTGGTCGAGCGCGAGCGCGGCTGCGCGCCGCTCGGCGATGGGGGAGTCACCCTCGTAGACGAACTGGGCGACGTAGCCGAACAGCAGGCTGCGGGCGTAGGGCGACGGCGACTGGGTCGCGACGTCGGTGACGGTGACCTCGCGCCGGTCGACCGCGCGCATCAGCGCCACCAGGGCCGGCAGGTCGTAGACGTCCTGCAGGCACTCGCGCACGGCCTCGAGGACGATCGGGAACGAGGGGTACTTCGAGGCGACCTCGAGCAGCGCCGCCGCGCGCTGGCGCTGCTGCCACAGCGGCGAGCGGCGTCCGGGGTCGCGGCGCGGCAGCAGCAGGGCGCGGGCGGCGCACTCGCGGAACCGGGCGGCGAACAGGGCGGACCCGCCGACCTCCTGGGTGACCAGCTGCTCGATCTCGTCGGCCTCGAAGACGACGACGTCGCCGGTGGGCGGCTCGGCGTCGGTGTCGGGGATGCGGATCACGATGCCGTCGTCGGAGGCCAGCGCCTGCCCGTCGACGCCGTAGCGCTCGCGCAGCCGGGCGTTGATGGCCAGCGCCCACGGTGCGTGCACCGGCACGCCGTAGGGGGAGTGGACGACCAGCCGCCAGTCGCCGAGCTCGTCGCGGAACCGCTCGACCAGCAGCGTGGTGTCGCTGGGCAGGACGCGGGTGGCCTCGAGCTGCTCGTGCAGGTAGCCGACGAGGTTGCCGGCCGCCCACTCGTCGAGACCGTCGCCGCGGGCCTGGGCCTCGGCCTTGGCGCGCGGCAGCGCCCCGAGCTCGCGGGTGTAGGCGCCGATGGCCGCGCCGAGCTCGGCGGGCCGGCCGAGCGTGTCGCCCTTCCAGAACGGCAGGCGACCGGGGATGCCGGGCGCGGGCGTGACGAGCACGCGGTCGTGGGTGATGTCCTCGATCCGCCAGCTGGTGGCGCCGAGCGCGAAGATGTCGCCGACCCGCGACTCGTAGACCATCTCCTCGTCGAGCTCGCCGACCCGCTTGCCGGGCCCCTCGCCGCCGACCAGGAACACCCCGAACAGGCCGCGGTCGGGGATCGTCCCGCCGCTGGTCACGGCGAGCCGCTGCGCGCCGGGCCGGCCGGTGAGGGTGCCTGTGACGCGGTCCCAGACGATGCGCGGCCGCAGCTCGGCGAACTCGTCGCTGGGGTAGCGGCCGGCGAGCAGGTCGAGCGTGGCGTCGTAGGCCGAGCGCGGCAGCTGGGTGAACGGCGCGCTGCGGCGGACGAGGGCGTAGAGCTCGTCGACGTCGACCGGGTCGAGCGCGGTGGCGGCGACGACCTGCTGCGCCAGGACGTCGAGCGGGTTGGCGGGGATCCGCATCGCCTCGATGCCGCCGGTGCGCATGCGCTGGACGGCGACGGCGGTCTGGGCGAGGTCGCCGCGGTGCTTGGGGTAGAGGACGCCGCGGGAGGTCTCGCCGACCTGGTGACCGGCGCGGCCGACGCGCTGCAGCGCGCTCGCCACCGACGGCGGCGACTCGATCTGGACGACGAGGTCGACCGCACCCATGTCGATGCCGAGCTCGAGGCTGCTGGTGGCGACCACCGCCGGCAGTCGGCCGCGCTTGAGGTCGTCCTCGATCAGCGCGCGCTGCTCCTTGCTGACCGAGCCGTGGTGGGCCTTGGCGATGACGGTCTCGGCACCCTTGGTGGCACCGGACTGCGCCATCACCTCGGCGGGCTGTCGGTCGCTCTCGGGCAGCGCCGCCTCGGCGCGGGTGGTGGCGATCTCGTTGAGCCGCGCGGTCAGGCGCTCGGCCAGGCGGCGGGAGTTGGCGAAGACGATGGTCGAGGTGTGCTTCTCGATGAGGTCGACCACGCTCTCCTCGACGTGGGGCCAGATGCTGCCGGTGCGGCCGTCGTCGGCGTCGGAGTCGACGTCGACGTCGCCGTCGGGGGCGGTCATGTCCTCGACCGGGACGACGACCTTGAGGTCCCACGACTTCGACGCCGGCGGCGCCACGATGTCGACCGGCGCGCTGCCGCCGAGGAAGCGGGCCACCTCCTCCAGCGGGCGGACGGTGGCCGACAGGCCGATGCGCTGCACCGGTCGCTCCAGCAGCGCGTCGAGGCGCTCGAGGCTGAGCGCGAGGTGGGCGCCGCGCTTGGACCCGGCGACCGCGTGGACCTCGTCGACGATCACCGTCTCGACCCCGCGCAGCGACTCGCGGGCCTGGCTGGTGAGCATCAGGAACAGCGACTCGGGAGTGGTGATGAGGATGTCGGGGGGAGCGGTGGTGAGCTTGCGCCGGTCGGCGGCGACGGTGTCACCCGACCGGACGCCGACCGTGACCTCGGGCACCGAGGCCCCGAGCCGGTCTGCGGTGTGGCGGATGCCGGTGAGCGGGGCCCGCAGGTTGCGCTCGACGTCGACACCGAGGGCCTTGAGCGGGCTGATGTAGAGAACCCGGGTGCGGTGCTTCTTCTCCTCCGGCGGCGGCGAGGTGAGCAGCCGGTCGATCGACCACAGGAAGGCGCTGAGGGTCTTGCCCGACCCGGTGGGGGCGACGACCAGCGCGTGCCGCCCGGCCGCGATCGCCTCCCACGCCCCGACCTGCGCCGGCGTCGGCTCGGCGAACGCCGCCCCGAACCAGGTGCGGGTGGGCTCGCTGAACTGCGCGAGCGGGGCGGGGGTCTTCGACACCGAGCCAGTCTTGCCTACGGCACCGACAGTCCTGCTCGCCCGGACGGAGGGGCGTTGGTGGTCTGGGGGCGGGGGGTGGCGTGGGTTGCCGTTGCCGCGCGATCGCGCGGGAACGACAGATTTTGGGGCCCTGGATCTGCCATTGCCGTTCGATCGCGCGGCAATGGCAGTTTTCCCGGTCGCGATCTGCCGTTCCCGTTCGATCGCGCGGGAACGACAGATCCGCCGGCGTTCGATCTGCCGTTGCCGTTCGATCGCGCGGCAACGACAGATCGAGCAGCTCAGTCGCCGGCGGTACGCAGCATCGGCGGCTGGATGGCGCGTGCGTCGCCGCGGCGGTAGAGCAGGGCCGGGCGGCCGCCGGACTCGCCGCTGCCGTGGCCGTCGGTGGGGACGACGAAGCCGTCGGTGCTGAGGACCTTGCGGCGGAAGTTGCCGAGGTCGGGCGCGACGCCCCAGACGGCGGCGTACACGCGGCGCAGCTCGGGGAGGGTGAACGGCTCGGCGACGAAGTCCAGCGCCAGCGTCGTGTACTCGAGCTTGGCGCGCACCCGCTCGAGCGCGTCGCGCAGGATCTCGGCGTGGTCGAAGGCCAGCGACGGGGAGTCGGGGCCGTCACCGAGGACGTCGTCGACCGCCCACCACCGGGCGCCGGCCGCGTCGGAGCCGGCCTCGGGCTCGGGCAGGTCGGGCGCGAACGCCACGTGGGCGACCGAGACGACGCGCATCCGCGGGTCGCGGTCGGGGGCGGAGTAGGTGCGCAGCTGCTCGAGGTGGCCCTCGAACCGCTCGACGCCGGTCTCCTCGACGAGCTCGCGCCAGGCGGCGGTCTCGGCGTCCTCCTGGGGCTCGACGAACCCGCCCGGCAGCGCCCACGAGCCGGCGTAGGGGTCGGCCCCGCGCTCGACGAGCAGCACGGCCAGGGCGCCGTCGCGGATCGTGAAGACGGCGAGGTCGACCGTGACCGCGAACGGCGGGTGCTCGGTCGTGTACGTCATACCGAGACCCCCGCCTCGGTCATCTCGTCGACGGCGGCCGCGCTCGTCTCCGGCGCGACCCCGGCGTGCATCCCGTCGAGCAGCCGGACGGCGAGCCCGGCGCGCCGCGCGTCGAGCACGGAGGCGCGGACGCAGTAGTCGGTGGCGATGCCGGCGACGTCGAGCTCGGTGACCCCGAGGTCCTGCAGCAGCGCCTCGAGGGTGGCGCCGTCGTCGGTCACGCCCTCGAAGGCGCTGTAGGCCGCGACCCCCATGCCCTTGCGGACGTGGTGGGTCACGCGCGTGGTGTCGAGCTCGGGTGCGTAGTCGCTGCCGCCGGTGGTCGAGACGCAGTGGACCGGCCAGGTGCTGACGTAGTCGGGGTCGGTGCCCGGCTCGGCGAAGTGGCCGTCGTTGGTGCCGTGGGCGTCGTGCCAGTCGCGGGAGGCCACGACGGCGGCGTAGTCGTCGGCGTGCGTGGCGAGGTGCTCGCTGATCCGGGTGGCGACGTCGCGGCCGCCGGTGACGGCGAGCGACCCGCCCTCGACGAAGTCGTTCTGGACGTCGACCACGAGAAGTGCGCGTGTCATGCGGGTGCTCCTTCGGTTGCTGCGGGTGCTGCTGCGGGTTGGACCTTGAGATACGCGCTGCCGCCGCTGATGGCGAGCGCCGACGGCGCCAGGGTGGCGAGCGCGGCGGCGCAGTGCTCGCGCACCTCCGCGAGCGTGGGGGAGTGCACGGTGTCGCCGGCGCGGACCACCGGCACCTGGACCGGGACGCCGTCGTGCGGCGGCTCGTCGTCGGCGCTGGTGAACCACTCCTCGACGAGCACGCCCTGGTCGTCGTGACGGCGGTAGGCGGTCTTGCGCCCACCGACCGAGATCTTGTCGTGCGACTTCTTCGCCACCGGGCGAAGCGCGCCGTCGAGGGAGTCGGCGACCGCGACGAGCTTGTAGACCATCTGGGCCGTCGGGTGTCCCGACCCGGTCGCGACGCGCGTGCCGACGCCGTAGCCGTCGATCGGGGCGTCGGCGAGTGCGGCGATGACGTACTCGTCGAGGTCGCTGGTGGCGACGATCCGGGTGCTGGTGGCGCCGAGCTCGTCGAGCAGCCGGCGGGCGGCGTGGGCCTCGTCGGCGAGGTCACCGGAGTCGATCCGGACCGCGCCGAGCGCTGGCCCGGCCACCTCGACGGCGTTGCGGATGCCCTGCGGGGTGTCGTAGGTGTCGACCAGCAGCGTCGTACCGGGGCCTTGAGCGGCGACCTGGCTGCGGAACGCGTCGAGCTCGCTGCGGTGAGCGAGGGTGAAGGCGTGCGCCGCGGTGCCGACCGTCGGTACGCCGTGCAGCCGCCCGGCGGCGAGGTTGCTCGAGGAAGCGAACCCGGCGACGTACGCCGCCCGCGCCACGGCCACCGCGGCCTGCTCGTGCGTGCGCCGGCTGCCCATCTCGATCAGCGGCCGGCCCTGGGCCGCGGTGACCATCCGGGCGGCGGCCGAGGCGATCGCGCTGTCGTGGTTGAGCACGCTGAGCACCAGCGTCTCCAGCAGCACGCCCTCGCCGAGGGTGCTGCGCACGGTGAGCACCGGGCTGCCGGGGAAGTAGAGGTCGCCCTCGGGGTAGGCGTCGATGTCGCCGGTGAAGCGGAAGTCGCGCAGGTAGTCGGCGGTGGGCTCGTCGACGACGCCCTCGGCGAGCAGCCAGTCGACCTCGTCGGGGTCGAAGCGGAACCGCTCGACCTGGTCGAGCAGCCGGCCCAGGCCGGCCAGGACGCCGTAGCGTCGGCCCTCGGGGAGACGCCGGGCGAACGCCTCGAAGACGGCGGGGTGGTGCACGCTGCCGTCCTTGACGAACGAGGCCAGCATGGTCAGCTCGTAGCGGTCGGTGAGCAGGCTGGGTGAGACCCGGTCGGGGATCGTGCTGTCGGCCATCAGGCCCTCCTGTTTGTAGTCATGTTGACTATAACACGTGAGCCCTAGGCTCACACCCCGTGGACGCACTTCGTCACGCGGTGCGTGCCGCCGGCTGGGACGCCGTCCTCGCCACGGTCTCCGCCGCCCACGGGTGGGGCCCGTCGCCGACGGGCTCGGTGGTGGCTCCCTGGCGCGACCCGGCCGCCGCCGCCCACCTCGGCGAGGTCCACGAGTCGCTGCTGGTCGACCGGCAGGGCAGCGGGTCGTTCTACACGCCACCGGTGCTGGTCGACTGGGTGCTCGAGCGGGTGCTCGACCGGCCCGACCTCACCGTGCTCGACCCCGCCTGCGGCACCGGCAACTTCCTGGTCGCAGCCCTGCGCCGGCTCGGGCCGGGGGCGGTCGGGCGGCTGCACGGCGTCGACCTCGACCCGGTGGCGGTGGCGATCACCCGGCTGCGGCTGCGCCTCGAGGCGCCCGATGTCGACCCGCGCGTGCTCGAGCGCACGATCCGGGTCGGTGACGGGCTCGGCGAGCACCCCGGGGCGCCGTACGACGTGGTGGTCGGCAACCCGCCGTTCGGGGGACGGCTGCGCTCGCGCGGCCCGGTCGCGAGGCGGGCGCCGGCGGCGTACACGGACACGAGCGCGGTGTTCCTGGCCCACGCGCTCGACCTGGTGCGACCCGGCGGGGCGGTGGCGCTGGTGCAGCCGCTGTCGTTCCTCGCCGCGCGCGACGCCGCACCGGTGCGCGAGGCGGTGCGGGAGGCCGGGGCCGTCACCGACTTCTGGTCGTCGGCGACGCCGGTCTTCACCGGCACGCCCGTGCTGACCTGCGTGCCGGTGGTGCGGCTCGGCGCGGCGCCGTCGGACGGGATCGCGCTGCCCGAGGGCGAGTGGGGCGCGCTGGCCGCGCCGGCGCTGGGCATCCCGGCCGTGGCGCCGCGCACCGACGGCGTGCTCGGCGACCTCGGTCCGTGCACGGCCGACTTCCGCGACCAGTACTACGGGCTGGTGCCGCACGTGCGCGAGGGCGGCGAGGGGGCCGTCGGCGTGCCGCTGGTCACGGCCGGCCTGGTCGACCCGGCGCGGTGCCGGTGGGGCGAGACGCCGACCCGTTTCGCCAAGCAGGACTGGGCTTCACCCGTCGTCGACCTCGACTCGCTGCGCGCCGACGGCCGGCTGTCGTCCTGGGCCGACGCGCGCCTGGTGCCCAAGGTGCTGGTCGCCCCGCAGGGTCGGGTCATCGAGGCCGTCGTCGACGCCGACGGCGCCTGGCTCCCGTCGGTGCCGGTGGTGACGCTGGCCGTCGAGCCGGCGCGGCTGTGGCACGCGCTCGCCGTCCTGCTCGCGCCGCCGGTGGTCGCGCTGGCCGCCGCGAGGTACGCCGGCACGGCCCTGACCGCGACCGCGATCAAGCTGAGCGCCCGCCAGGTGGCCGCGCTCCCGCTGCCCGCCGACCGGTCCGCCTGGGACGCCGGCGCCGCGCTCGCCCGTGCCGCGCAGGAGGTCTCCGACGCCGACCGCCCTGCCGCGCTGCGCGCCTGCGCCGAGGCGATGTGCACGGCGTACGACGACCGCGCGGCGCTGGCGTGGTGGGAAACCCGCGTGCGCCCCACGCGTTGACTCCCTACCTTCTTCGGGGCGCCACCGGGCGTTCACGCGCAGACAATCGAGACGGAATCGCCGGCTCGGAGTCTAGGATTCCGCACAGAAGGGAGCAGCCCATGACCACCTTGACGGGAACGGTGCTGCTCTACAACGCGTCCTTCGAGCCGCTCGGCAAGGTCAGCTTCAAGCACGCGGTCAAGATGCTGGTGCGCGAGGTCGCGGTCGTCCACGAGGCCCACCCCGAGCGGATGATCGGCCCCTACCAGTGGCCACGGGCGCTCCGGCTGGTCCGGTACGTCGCGACGAAGTGGCTCTACCGGCCGGCCGGCTACACGCGCCACGGCGTCCTCGCCCGCGACCGCCACCGCTGCGCCTACTGCGGCACCCCCGCCGACACCATCGACCACCTGCTCCCGCGCTCGCGTGGCGGCACCTGGACCTGGCTCAACACCGTCGCCGCCTGCGGCCCGTGCAACGAGCGCAAGGGCAACCGGACCCCCGCCGAGGCCGGCATGCGACTGCGCGTCGACCCCTGGCACCCGACCCGGGCGCAGGTCGCGGCCTGGTCGTGACGTCGGGTTGGTGGGGCTGGGGTTGCGGGGCCGGGCCGGGGCCGAGATTTCACCGGTCCACCGGGGAAGTCTGAACTTCCCGGGCAATGCATTGCCCGGGAAGTTCAGGTATTGCCTGGGGAGTGGTGCCGCTGGGTCCCGTGTGACGGGTGGTGCCAGGCTGGTGCGGATCTCCCCGGTTCACCGGTGAAATCCGAACTTCCCAGGCAAACCCCCACGCCCCACCCGTCACCCACCCGCCGCCGCCGTCACCACCCCCACCAACGGCACCGGAGCGGCGTCGAGCGGCACGACGCCGGCGAGCAGGTCGGCGTACGTCGCCTTGTGGCCGCTGCGGGCGCCGAACCACCGGCGCAGGCGCTGGGCGTCGGGGCGGTCGCGCTGGGCGGGCTGCTGCGCCATCAGCTGGTACGCCGGCCGCTCGCCCTGGGCGTCGACCACCGCGAGGACGCCGGGCACCCCCACGGCGCGGACCAGCTCGTCCTCGAGGTCGGCGTCGCAGACGAAGCACGACACCTCGACGGGAGAGTCGGCGAGCACCCGGGCGACGTAGCGGGTCTCGGGGGCGTCGTGCAGGAGCAGGGCGGTACCGGGCGTCCGGGCCAGGTGGGCGCGCAGGTTGGTGATGCCGTTCATCACCGTCACGTCGGGCACGGGCAGCCCGAGCCGCGGGGCGAGGGCCACCAGCGCGCGGCGGTCGCTCTCGCCCTCCACCAGCACCGTGGTCACGCCGGTGACGGTAGCCGTGGACCCGTAAGGGACTCGACACACTTCCGGGCTGGGCGCCGACGCCGGCGCCGATAGGTTCGAGCCATGGTGAGGTGGATCGTCGGCGGGCTCGCCCTCCTGGTCGTCGCGGCGGGGTCGTGGGCCTTCGAGCCGTGGCGGCTCGTGACCTCCAGCACGCTCGACGAGCCGGTGCCCGGCGCCGGCAGCCGGGCCGGGGAGGACTCGATCCTCGACGTCGCGACCACGCCTGGTCCGCGACCCGGCACCGCCGCCCCCGACGAGCCCGAGCCGAGGAGGCCCCGGCTGACGATCCTCGGCCGGGGCGACCTCGAGGCCGCCGAGCACGAGACCCGCGGTCTCGCCGTCGTGGTGGAACAGGCCGACGGCTCACGCTTCCTGCGGATCGAGGACCTCGCCACCTCCGACGGCCCCGACCTCCACGTGGGGCTCTCCGACGCCCCGAGCGGCGGCGACTGGGGTTCCTACGACGACGGCCGCTACGTCCGGCTCGACGACCTCAAGGCCACCCACGGCAACCACAACTACGACATCCCCGACGACGTCGACCTCGACGGCCTCACCACGGTCGTCATCTGGTGCGACCGGTTCGACGTCGCCTTCGGCACCGCCGACGTCACCGCCGCCTGATCACCGAACGATCCTGGCGGCATCGCCACCAAGAGTGGCCGGATCTCGGGCGACGGCCGACGCCACGACCGGCGAGACTCCCGCCGTGGACACCATGATCGAGCCCGACACCAAGGACTGGACCTGGGTGCTCGAGCGCCCCTGCGGCGACTGCGGGTTCGACGCCGCCGACGCCGACGTGACCCGCGTGGGTGACGAGATCCGTGCCAACGCGACGCTGTGGGAGGTGGTGCTCACCGGGCCCGCGCCGTCGCAGCGGCCCCGGCCCGCGGTGTGGTCGGCCACCGAGTACGCCTGCCACGTGCGCGACGTCCACACCATCTTCACCGAGCGCGTCGCTCTGATGCTCGACCAGGACGCACCGCACTTCGCCAGCTGGGACCAGGACGCCACCGCCGTCGAGCAGCGCTACGACCTCGCCGACCCGGCGGAGGTCGCCCGCGAGCTGCGGGCGGCGGCCGAGACCGTCGCCGCCGTGTACGACGCCGTCCCCGACGAGGCGCGGGGCCGCACCGGCCGGCGCAGCGACGGCAGCGCGTTCACCGTCGACACGATCGCCCGCTACCACCTGCACGACGTCGTCCACCACGTCTGGGACGTACGCCGCCAGCTCACCGTCGCCGCCTACGACCGGCACGCCGCCGACTACCGCGACGCCTCCGCGCCGCTCGGCGACGCGGTCCGCGAGGGCCTCGACGACCTCGCCGCACGCGTCGGCCCGGGCGCGCGGGTGCTCGAGATCGGCAGTGCCGGTGGCCGCGACGCGCTCGAGCTCGAGGCGCGCGGGCTGCGGGTCCGGCGCACCGACGTGTCGCCGGGGTTCGTGGCCCTGCTGCGCGGGGCCGGGCACGAGGCCGACGTCCTCGACCCGCTGGTCGACCCGCTCGACGACCCGGCCACCGAGGGGCCCTACGACGCCGTGTGGGCCAACGCCAGCCTGCTCCACGTCGCCCGCGAGGACCTCGCCGTCGTGCTCGCCAGGCTCGCCGGCGCCACCCGGCCCGGGGGAGTGCTGCGGCTCTCGCTCAAGGAGGGCGACGGCGAGGGCTGGTCGACGCACGGCAGCGTCGGCGTACCCCGTGCCTTCACCTACTGGCGGCGGGCCGACCTCGAGGCCGTGCTGGCGGAGTCGGGCTGGACCGTCGAGCGGGTCGACCGCGCCGACGGCCGACGCGGTGAGCACTGGCTTGCCGCGGTCGCCTACCGTTCGGCTGCGTGAGGCACACCGAGCTCTGGTCGCGGATGGAGCACGCGCTCGGCACCGCCTACTACCGCGTGTGGGCCGACTCCGTCGTGATGTCCGACCTCGGCGGTCGGACGGCGCAGCAGGCGCTCGACGACGGCGTCGCGCCCAAGCAGGTGTGGGCCGCGGTCTGGCGCCAGCTCGAGCTGCCCGACCGCGACCGCTGACCCCGGCGAGCGACGGGCGTCCGTAGGGTGGCCGCCATGATGCTCCCGACCACCGTCACGACCCCCGACTCGAGCCCCGTCCCGAGCCGCGTCCCGACCCGCGGCCGCCGGCTCGCGCTCACCGTCCCCTCCCTGCTGCTGGCCCTCACGCTCGCCGCGTGCGGTGGCGACGAGGGCGACGACGGAGGCGACGGCGGAGGGAGTGCCAGCGAGGGGGCCCCGGAGATCAGCAAGGACGACTTCGTCACCCAGGCCAACGAGATCTGCGCCGAGGGCAACCGCGACCTCGAGGCGGCCGGTCAGGAGGTCGACCCCACCGACCCCGACGCGATCCCGATGTTCGCCACCGAGGTGCTGGTGCCCAACATCCGCGGCCAGCTCGACGACATCCGCGCGCTCGGGTTCCCCGAGGCCGACGCCGACACGCTCGACGGCACCCTGCAGGACGCCTCCGCCGCCCTCGACGAGATCGAGTCCGACCCCAGCGTGCTCGCCAAGGGACCCAACCCGTTCGAGGACGTCAACGTCGTGCTCACCGACTACGGCCTCACCGAGTGCGGCTCGGAGTGACCCGGCATGCCCCCCGCGATGCCTGAGGCGGTCGCCGACGTCGCGGTCATCGGCGGCACCGGCTTCTACTCCTTCCTCGACGGCGACGTCACCGAGCACGCCGTCACCACGCCGTACGGCTACCCGTCGGCGCCGGTGTCCGTCGGCGAGGTCGCCGGACGCCGGGTCGCGTTCCTGCCCCGGCACGGACCGCACCACGAGCACCCGCCGCACGCCATCCCCTACCGCGCCAACGCCTGGGCGCTGCGCTCGCTCGGCGTCCGGCAGGTGCTGGCGCCGTGCGCGGTCGGGGGTCTGTCCACCCAGGTCGAGCCGGGCGACGTCGTCGTCCCCGACCAGCTCGTCGACCGCACCCACCGACGGGTCGGGTCCTTCGTCGAGCGGGGCGCGGTCCACCTGCCGTTCGCCGACCCCTACTGCCCGGGGGTCTCGGACGCCGCGGCCGGGGCCGCGCCGGTCGTGCGCCGCGGCGGCACCATGGTGGTCGTCGAGGGGCCGCGGTTCTCGACCCGCGCCGAGTCGCAGCACTACGCGGCGCAGGGCTGGGACCTGATCAACATGACCGGCGCCCCCGAGGCCGCCCTGGCCCGCGAGATGCTCCAGTGCTACGCGCCGATCGCCCTGGTCACCGACATGGACGCCGGCGCCGAGTCGGGGCAGGGCGTCGGCCAGGACGAGGTCTTCGCGCTGTTCCGCGCCAACCTGGAGCGGCTCACCGGCATGCTCACCGCCGCGATCGGCGCCCTGCCCGACCCCGACGGCTGCACCTGCTCGACCTGGGCCGACGGGGTCGAGCTCACGTACGACGCGCCCGGCTGAGCGTCGCGCCTGACCCGTTCGAGCCATTCTCCCCGCCTTCTCGCGGGGTTACGTTGCCGACATGCGCCAGCGTCTCTCACCCTCGTTCATCGTCGCCGTCCTCGCCCTCGTGCTGCTCGCCGGCGGCACCGGCTACGCCGCAGGCAAGATCACCTCGCAGCAGATCAAGGACGGCACCATCCAGTCCCGCGACGTCCGCGACGGCGGCCTCACCGGCAAGGACGTGCGCAACGGCTCGCTCCCGCGCACCAAGCTCGCCCGGGGGTGCGCGGTGGGCGAGGTCGGGGCCTTCGGAGGCTGCGTGCGCCGCACCGCGAGCGGCCCGTCGGGCTACCAGGCCGCCATCGAGGACTGCAGCAAGCGCAACGGCCGGCTGCCCACCACCGCCGAGCTGAGGCACATCGCCCTCCGCAGCGTCTTCTCCTGGGCCGACGGCAACGTGAGCCAGTACGAGTTCACCGGTGACTACACGTCGGTCAACCCGCACACGCCCATCTCCTTCGACCGCGCCGGCAACGCGATCACCGACTCCACCCCCAACCTCTTCTGGCACCACTGCGTCACCTACTGACCGCCGCCCTCCTACGTTGGAGGGGTGCGCGTCCTCCTCACCGGCTCCGCCGGCTTCATCGGCACCGCGATCGGCACGGCGCTGGAGACCGGCGGGCACGAGGTCGTGCGCGTCGACCTGATGCTCTCGCAGGCCCACGGCGAGACCGCGCCACCGCCCGGCACCCACCACCTCGACGTGCGCGAGGCCGGCGACGACGAGCGGTGGGCGCCGCTGCTCGACGGCGTCGACGCGGTGTGCCACCAGGCGGCCGTGGTCGGCGCGGGCGTCACCGTCGCCGACCTGCCGGCGTACGCCGCCCACAACGACCTCGGCACCGCCGCCCTGCTCGCCGCCGTGCACCGTGCGGGCGTCGACCGGCTGGTGCTGGCGAGCTCGATGGTCGTCTACGGCGAGGGCCGCTACACCTGCGCGACCCACGGCGACCAGGCCCCGCCGCCGCGCGCCGTGGCCGCCCTCGAGGCCGGCGACTTCGACAACCACTGCCCGGTCTGCGGCGAGCCGCTGGGGTGGGCCACCGTCGACGAGGACGCCCGCCTCGACCCCCGCAGCTCCTACGCCGCCAGCAAGCTCGCCCAGGAGCACTACGCCGCCGCCTGGGTGCGCCAGGCCGACGCCGCGGCCGTGGCGCTGCGCTACCACAACGTCTACGGGCCCGGGATGCCGCGGGACACGCCGTACTCCGGGGTCGCGGCGATGTTCCGCTCCTCCCTCGAGCGCGGCGAGCGGCCGCGCGTCTTCGAGGACGGCGCGCAGGCGCGCGACTTCGTGCACGTCGACGACGTGGCCCGGGCCAACGTGCTCGCGCTCGAGGCCGTCGGGTCGGGGGAGTCCCCGGCGTACGCCGCCTACAACGTCGCGTCGGGCCACCCGGTGTCGATCCTCGACGTCGCGCGGCTGGTGGCGCGGGGCACCGGTGCCGGCGTGGAGCCCGAGGTCACCGGTGCCTACCGGCTCGGCGACGTGCGGCACGTCGTCGCCTCGCCCGAGCGCGCCGCCCGCGCGCTGGGGTTCACCGCCGCGGTGCTGCCGGAGGACGGGTTGCCGGCGTTCGCGACCGCGCCGCTACGGGCCTGACGACTGCTACCACTGGGTGAAGACCAGCTGCTGCAGCAGCACCGCCGTCACCACCTGCACCCCCAGCGCCGGCCGCTGCCACCGCTCGGGCAGCAGCGCCGCGGAGACCAGCAGCCACGGCATCCACGGCAGCCAGATCCGCTCGACCTCCGACTTGCTCATCCGCGACAGGTCGGCCGCCAGCACCGCGGCGGCGGCCGAGAGCGCCAGCAGCACCGCCGTACGCCGCTCGCCCACCGGGCCGAGCACGGTCGCCCGGACTCGCGGCACCGCGCAGGCGACGCCGACGCCCACCACCGGCCCGGCCGCGACGAGCAGCGCGGCGAGGTTGCCCCACACCCAGTAGGACTGCGGCCGCACGCCGCCGAGGCCGGCGAAGTAGCGGTCGGACAGCGGTCCGAGGGCCTCCCACCACCAGAACCCCAGGCCCCCGAACGCGGTCACCACGACGAGCGCGCCCGCGACGGCCCACGGCAGCGGACGCCACGACCGGGCAGCGGCGAGCACCGCGAGGGCGACGGGACCCATCAGCAGGAGCCCGTAGGACAGGAAGATGCCGAGCCCCAGCACCACCCCCGCCGCCAGCGCCCACACCACCATCCGGCGCCGCGACGCCGACGTCGCCGCCAGCGCGAGCAGGGCCAGCCCCCAGGCGGCCACGGTCGCGAACACCGCGTCGGCCGAGACCGCCATCAGCACCGCCGCCGGCGTCAGCACCAGGAACGGCACGACGCGCCGCGCGAGCCCCTCGGCGTCGAGCGCCCGCAGCGCGACCAGCACGGCCGGCACCGCGGCGGCCGCCACCAGGGCGATCGTCAGGCCGACGCCGTAGGAGGAGTCGATCCCGAGCCGCACCAGCAGCACGAAGACGAGCAGCGCCGCCGGAGGGTGGCCGGCGACGTGGGTCGGCCAGCTGTCGCGCTCGCCGTAGGTGATCCCGCCGACGAACCCGTCGATGGTGGCCGGCACGTCGTCGACGGTGCGGGCGGTCTCGAGGTACTCCCCGGGCATCTCCTCGACCCGTGAGATCCCCTCCGAGCCGTCGACGTGGGCGAGCGCGAGCAGCCACAGCACGCCCACGGCGTACGACGCGCCGAGCAGGACGGGCCAGCGCACCGCCGCCCCGAGCCGGGGGAGCACCAGCCACGCCAGCAGACCCAGCAGCGCCACCCGGGTTGTGGCCAGGCCCCAGGTCTTGACCTCGACGTAGCCGCGCAGCGGCGGCACCGGGTCCTCGCCGGGGTAGCGACGCCGCGACCAGGTCTCCCACGAGAGCAGGTCGGGCAGCGTGAACGCCAGCACCACCAGCACGACCGTGAGCCCTGCTCCGACGTACGCCGCCCGCAGCACGGCGCGATCGGTCGGGGCGGTCATCGTGGTGAGCCTAGGCGCACCGGTGCGACGTCATCAGGTCGTAAGCCTTCGGGTGTGGGCGGGGCCTCCCCGTGCACCTAACGTCGAAGGACCATGCCTGACTGCGACCTCATCCTCCCGTGTCGCGACGAGGCCGCGGCCCTGCGAGACCTGCTGCCGCGGGTGCCGGACGCGCTCCACGTGATCGTCGTCGACAACGGCTCCACCGACGGCACCGCCGACGTCGCTCGCAGCCTCGGCGCGCAGGTGGTGGTCGAGCCGACGCCCGGCTACGGCGCCGCCGTGCAATCCGGGCTGCTCGCAGCGACGAACTCCTACGTGGCGTTCATGGATGGGGACGGGTCGTTCGACCCGACCGAGGTGCCGGCGCTGCTCGCCGAGGTGCGGGACGGACGCGCCGACCTCGCGGTCGGACGACGCCGCCCCAGCGCCCGCGGTGTGTGGCCCTGGCACGCCCGCGCCGGCAACGCGCTGGTCGTGGCCTGGCTCCGGCGCCGCATCGACCTCGACGCCCACGACATCGCCCCGCTGCGGGTGTGCCGCCGCGCGGACCTGCTCGCCCTCGACGTGCGCGACCGCCGTTTCGGCTACCCCGTCGAGCTGCTGCAGAAGGCCACCGCCGCGGGGTGGCGGTTCAGCGAGCACGACGTCGCCTACCACCCACGTGCCGAGGGCACCCGCTCCAAGGTCTCCGGGTCGGTCCGCGGCACGGCGCGCACCGCCCGCGACTTCGCGCGGGTGCTCTCACGATGACCTGGACCGCGCTGGTCGTCGCCAAGGCCCCGGTCGCCGGGATCGCCAAGACCCGTCTCGCCGCGAGCGTGGGGGAGCGGGCCGCGGCCGACGTCGCCGCGGCAGCGCTCCTCGACACCCTCGCCGCCTGCGCGTCCGCACCCCGCCGCGTCGTGGCCCTCACCGGCGACCTCGACTCCGCCGAGCGTCCGGCCGACCTGCGCGCCGCGCTCGCCGGGTGCGTGGTGGTGCCGCAGCGCGGTGACGGGTTCGACGAGCGGCTGGCCGCCGCGCACGCCGACGCCGGACCGGGCCCGGTGGTCCAGGTCGGCATGGACACCCCGCAGCTGACGTCCGCGCTCCTCGACCGGGTGGCGGCCGGGCTGGCCGACCACGACGCCGTCCTCGGCGCCGCCGACGACGGCGGGTGGTGGGTGCTGGCCCTGCGCGACCCCTCCGTGGCGCGCGCGCTGCTCGGCGTACCGATGTCGTCGCCCACGACGTACGTCGCCACGCTCACCGCGCTGCGCGCCGCGGGTCTCGACGTCGGCGACGCCCCGGTCCTGACCGACGTCGACACCGCCGCCGACGCCGACCTGGTCGCCGACCGCGCGCCCGTCACCCGCTTCGCCCGCACGTGGGGCGACCTGCGCGCGGCGGTGCCGCGATGACCGACCAGATCGAGGAGCTGTCCTTCTCCGACGTCTTCTCCCACGCCCTGCGCGGCCACCCGTGCCGGGTGACCGGTCTCGACGACGTGCCCGAGCGCCTCCCGATGGACACCTGGTCCCGCATCGCCGACGTCCACGACCACGCGCTGCTCGACCTCTGCACGGGACCCACGCTCGACATCGGCTGCGGGCCGGGGCGGATGACGGCCGAGCTGACGGAGCGTGGGGTCCTCGTGCTCGGCATCGACGTCGTCGCCGAGGCCGTCGACCAGACCGTGGTGCGTGGGGGCTCGGCGCTGCAGCGCGACGTGTTCGACCGGCTCCCCGGGGAGGGACGGTGGCAGACCGCCCTGCTCGCCGACGGCAACGTCGGCATCGGCGGCGACCCGGTCGCGCTCCTGCGTCGCGTGCGCGAGCTGCTCCACCCGCTCGGCCGCATCGTGGTCGAGGTGGCGGGGCGCGGCGTACCGGCCAAGACCGCGTGGGCGGCGCTCGAGTGCGACGGGGTGCGGAGCCGTCCCTTCCGCTGGTCGGTCCTCGGCGTCGACGACGTCGCTGCCGTGGCTGCCAGCGCCGGCCTGCGGGTGGTCGACGCCGTCCGCTACGGCGGCCGGTGGGCCGCCGTCCTCGAGGGAGCGACATGAGGGCGGTCCCGGTCCCGCGACCGGAGCACTTCACCTCGGCGCTGCGCAGTCCAGCGGTCGCTGCCCGGGTGGGGCTGTGGCTCGGCATCTCGTTCGGCGTGTGCTTCCTCACCGGGATCCTGAGCCACTACGCCCAGAGCCCGTCGCAGCCGGTCCCGTTCCCGGCGAGCCCGTCGTGGGGCTACCGGGTCACCCAGGGCCTGCACGTGGTCAGCGGCACCGTCGGCGTGCCGCTGCTGCTGGTCAAGCTCTGGACGGTCTACCCACGCCTGTTCGACCGGCTGCCGTCGTTCCGTCCGCGGGCGCTGCTGCTGACCGGGCTCGAGCGCGTCTCCATCGCGGTGCTGGTCGCCGGTGCGGTCTTCCAGCTCGCGACCGGGTTGGCCAACACCGCCCAGTGGTACCCGTGGACCTTCGGCTTCCGCACCTCCCACTACGCGATGGCCTGGGTCACGATCGGTGCGCTCGTGGTGCACATCGCGGTCAAGCTGCCCGTGATCCGCGACGTGCTGCGCGGCGACGTCGACGACACCACCCACGACCGTCCCGAGGCCGTGGAGCACACGGTGCTCAGCCGCCGCGGCCTGCTCCGCGCGACGTGGCTCGCCGCCGGCGTCGCGGCGCTGGCCACGGCGGGGCAGAGCGTGCCCTGGCTGCGCGACGTGTCCGTCCTCGGCGTGCGGTCCGGCGACGGGCCCCAGGGCGTCCCGGTCAACAAGTCGGCCGAAGCCGCCGGCGTGACCGAGGCGGCCACCAGCGACTCCTGGCGCCTGACCGTCACCGGGCCCGACCGCTCGGTCGAGCTCAGCCGCGCCGACCTGCTCGCGATGACCCAGCACACCGAGACCCTGCCGATCGCCTGCGTCGAGGGCTGGAGCGCCAGCGGCGACTGGTCGGGCGTGCGGCTGGTCGACGTGCTGGCCCTGGTCGGCGCACCGCCCGAGAGCGACGTCACGGTGGCCTCGTTCGAGGAGGACGGCGCCTACTACACGACCAACACGCTGCAGAAGAGCTTCACCTCCGACGCCCGCACGCTGCTCGCGCTGGGGCTCGGTGGCGAGGCGCTCGACCTCGACCACGGCTACCCCTGCCGGCTGATCGCACCCAACCGCCCCGGGGTGCTGCAGACCAAGTGGCTCGGCTCGATCGAGGTGCAGGCGTGACCGGGACGACCGCGGTGCGGGCGGGGCTCGGCGCCGTCGGTGTCCTGGTCGGCCTCTACGGCGCGTGGCTGATCTGGGACCGGCAGACCCCCGACCAGCTGGTCACGGTCGCGACCTGGCTGGTCGTCGGTGTCGTGCTCCACGACGTCGTGCTCGCCCTGGTGGTGCTGGTCGGCGGGGTGGTCGTCGTACGGGTGCTGCCCGCGGCGGCTCGGGCGCCGGTGACCGTCGGCGCGGTGGTGCTGGGGTCGGTGACGCTGCTCGCCGTACCGGTGCTCCTGGCCTACGGACGCAAGCCGGACAACCCCACGGTGCTCGACCGCGACTACGGTCAGGGCTGGCTCCTGCTCGCCGCGACGGTCGTGGTGGCCGTGGTCGTCGCCACCGTGGTCGCCACGGCGCGGCACCGGGCGGCGGGGGCGAGGACCCCGGAGGAGGGCTGAGGCGGATGGCACGGGTGCTGGTGGTCGACGACGACCCGACGGTGCGCGAGGTCGCCGCGTCCTACCTGCGCGCGGCCGGCCACGAGGTCGACGAGGCCGGCGACGGCGTGGCCGGGCTCGACCTGATGCGGCACCGGCCGGCCGACCTGGTGGTGCTCGACCTGATGATGCCGGCGATGGACGGCCGCGAGGTGTGCCGTCGGTTGCGCTCGGCCGGTGACGTGCCGGTGATCATGCTGAGCGCGCTGGCGGGGGAGGAGCAGCGGGTCGACGGTCTCGAGCTGGGCGCCGACGACTACGTCACCAAGCCGTTCAGCCCGCGTGAGCTGGTGCTGCGCGTCGACGCCCTGCTGCGGCGTGCCGGTCGCCACGGGTCCGGCCTGCCCGACGTCGTCGCCGACGGCGACCTGGTGGTCGACGGCGTACGCCGCGAGGCCACGCGCGGCGGGCGGCCGCTGCCGCTGACCGGGCGCGAGTTCGACCTGCTGCGGCACTTCCTGGCCCACCCGGGCGTCGCCTGGTCGCGCGACGAGCTGCTCGAGCAGGTGTGGGGCTGGACCATCGGCGACCAGTCGACGGTGACCGTGCACGTGCGGCGGCTGCGCGAGAAGGTCGAGGACGACCCGGCCCGGCCGGTGCGGCTGGTGACGGTGTGGGGCGTCGGCTACCGGTGGGAGCCGGTGCCGGACGAGGCGAGCGGGACGCCGGGCCCGTGAACGACCAGACCGAGATCCTGCTGCTGGCCGGTGCGGCCGCCACGGCGGTCGGCCTGGTCGGGCTGGCCGTCGGCTACCTGCTGCGACGCCGGTCGCTGCGCTGGCAGCTCGGCCTGGTCGCGGTGGTCGCGGTCGGGTCGGTGCTCGCGGGCGTGCTCGCCGTCTCGCGCCGGATGCTCATCTCCGACCACGACCTCGGGGTGGTCACGCTCGTCACCGTCGGCGCGGCGGTGATCGCGCTGGTGGTGGCGATGGCGCTGGCCGCGGCGCTGTCGCGGTTCTCGGCCGCGCTGCGCGACGACGTACGCCGGGTGGGGGCCGGGGGGCCGTCGGAGGCCTCGGTGGCCTCGGTGGCCTCGCAGCCGAGCGGGCCGTCGGAGTTCCGGGCGCTGGCCGCCGAGCTCGACGACATGCAGACCCGGCTGGCCGAGTCGCGCGCCCGGGCGGAGCGGGTGGAGGGCTCGCGCCGCGAGCTGGTCTCGTGGGTCTCCCACGACCTCCGCACCCCGCTGGCGGGGCTGCGCGCGATGACCGAGGCGCTCGAGGACGGCGTCGCGCCCGACCCCGCGCGCTACCACCGCCGGATCCGGGCCGAGGTCGACCGCATGTCGCGGATGGTCGACGACCTCTTCGAGCTCTCCCGCATCCATGCCGGCGTCCTGCCGATGGCGCCCGAGCAGCTGCCGCTCAACGACCTGGTCAGCGAGGCGATCGCGGCCGCCGAGCCCGTGGCGCGCGGCAAGGGCGTGGCGCTCGACGGCCGCGTGGAGCCGGGGCTGGTGGTCCGCGTCGACCCCGCCGGGCTGACCCGGGTGCTGGCCAACCTGGTCGCCAACGCCGTGCGCCACACCCCGCCCAGCGGCGTCGTGGAGGTCGTGGCGGCGTCCCGCTCCGGTGCGGTCGAGCTGAGCATCACCGACGCGTGCGGCGGGATCGCCGATGCCGACCTCGACCGCGTCTTCGACATCGCCTGGACCGGGTCGGTGGCGCGCACCCCCGACGTCGACGCCGCCGACGCCCGCGCGGGGCTCGGCCTGGCCATCGTCAAGGGGATCGTGGAGGCCCACGACGGCGAGGTCAGCGTGGCCAACCACGGCGCCGTCGGGTGCCGGTTCCTGGTGCGGCTGCCCCTCCCGGTCTGAGCGACCGGGGCGGCCGACGGCGTGTCGAGTTGGTTCGAACACCTGTTCGTCCTAGGTTCGTGGGTGTCGTGGGAAGCACCTCCCGCAGGCGGTCATCCACAGGCAGCCGGCTCTCCGGAGCGGACTGTCGGTGGTCGCCCCTAGCGTCTCGGCGAGACAGACCAGGGACGACGACCCACACCCGACACACACGACGTAAGGACAAAGACCATGGCTGGTGGAGACCGCGACAAGGCCCTCGACTCTGCGCTGCTCAACATCGAGAAGCAGTTCGGCAAGGGCTCGGTGATGCGCCTGGGCGACGAGACCCGCGCCCCCCTCGAGATCATCCCGACCGGATCGATCGCCCTCGACGTGGCCCTGGGCCTGGGCGGCCTGCCGCGCGGCCGGGTCGTCGAGATCTACGGGCCGGAGTCCTCCGGCAAGACGACGGTCGCCCTGCACGCGGTGGCCAACGCCCAGGCCCGCGGCGGCATCGTGGCGTTCATCGACGCCGAGCACGCCCTCGACCCCGACTACGCCGCCGCCCTCGGCGTCGACACCGACGCGCTGCTGGTCTCCCAGCCCGACTCCGGTGAGCAGGCGCTCGAGATCGCCGACATGCTCATCCGCTCCGGCGCGCTCGACCTCATCGTCATCGACTCGGTCGCCGCGCTCGTGCCGCGGGCCGAGATCGAGGGCGAGATGGGCGACAGCCACGTCGGCCTCCAGGCGCGGCTGATGAGCCAGGCGCTGCGCAAGATGACCGGTGCCCTCAACAACTCCGGCACCACCGCGATCTTCATCAACCAGCTACGCGAGAAGATCGGCGTCATGTTCGGCTCGCCCGAGACCACCACCGGTGGCCGGGCGCTGAAGTTCTACTCCTCGGTCCGCCTCGACGTGCGACGCATCGAGACCCTCAAGGACGGCACCGACATGGTCGGCAACCGCACCCGGGTCAAGGTCGTGAAGAACAAGGTCGCCCCGCCGTTCAAGCAGGCCGAGTTCGACATCATGTACGGCAAGGGCATCAGCCGCGAGGGTGGCCTGATCGACGTCGGCGTCGAGGCCGGCATCGTCCGCAAGGCCGGCGCCTGGTACACCTACGACGGCGACCAGCTCGGCCAGGGCAAGGAGAACTCCCGCACCTTCCTCAAGGACAACCCCGACCTGGCCAACGAGCTGGAGAAGAAGATCCTCGAGAAGCTCGGCGTCGGACCCAGCGTCCAGGAGCCCGCCGAGGAGCTCTCCGACAAGCCGATCGGTGTCGACGACTTCTGAGCCGGGTTGGCGCGGCGACGTCCACGACGGCGTCGCCGCGTGGACCCGCTCCGCCCCCACGGTGGTCGAGCCGTCCGAGCCCCTGGGCGAGGACGAGTCGAGACCCCGCAAGCGACGCACCCGCGGCGGTCCCCGACCGCACGACCCGGTAGCCCTCGGCCCCCCGGCCGACCCCGAGTCGGTCGCCCGCACGATCCTGCTCGACCAGCTCACCGGCCGCTCCCGCTCGCGCCACGAGCTCGCCGACAAGCTCGCCGCGCGCCACGTCCCCGACGACGTCGCGACCCGTCTCCTCGACCGGTTCGAGGAGGTCGGGCTGATCGACGACGAGGCCTTCGCCCGGGCCTGGATCGCCGGGCGCCAGTCCGGCAAGGGCCTGGCCCGCCGGGCCCTGGCCCAGGAGCTGCGCCGCAAGGGCGTCGACGACGAGGTCGCCCGCGACGCCCTCGACGAGGTCGACCCCGCGCAGGAGGAGGAGGCGGCCCGTGCCCTGGTCCGCAAGAAGCTCCGTTCCCTGACCCGCGTCGACGACACCACCGCCACCCGACGCCTGGTCGGCATGCTCGCCCGCAAGGGCTACGGCTCCGGCCTCGCCTACGCCGTCGTCCGCGACGAGCTCGCCGCTGCCGACCGCACCGCCCCCGACCCCGACTGACCCCCACGTCGGTCGAGGAGGCCGGCCACGGCCGTCTCGAGACCCGGCGGGCATGGGCAGGACGGTGACTGACGCCGGTCGAGGAGGCCGGCCACGGCCGTCTCGAGACCCGGCGAGAAAGGGCACCCACGCTGCGCCGTACGGCGTCCCGGCGCGCCGGGGCCCCTCGACGCCCCGGGCCGCCCATACTCACCCCGGCGGACCACCGCGGCCACCGCCCGATCGGAGTGCTCCCGTGTCCTTCTCCTCCTCCTCGCCCCAGCCCGGCCAGTCCGGCCAGTCGGGCCAGCCGACGTACGGCTACCAGCAGCCGACCGAGCGGGTGGGTCGTGGCCTGCTGGCGGCGGCGGCCGCGGTCGTGGGCGGCATCGTCCTGACCGTGGTGATCTTCCGGCTCGGCTACGTCGCCTCGATCACCAGCCTGGTGATCGCGTTCGGGGCGGCCTACCTCTACGAGGCCGCGGCCGGACGTTCACCGCGCAAGGGCCTGGTGCCGCTCCTGGTCCTCGTCGTGGTCGGGGTGCTCGTGGCCTTCCTGGCGATGGTCGCCAGCGACGCCTGGACCGTCTACGACGACTTCGGCGTCACCGAGGTCTCCCGGGCCACCTTCATCCGCGAGGCGGTGCTCGACCCGGAGATTCTCCAGGAGTACGGCAAGGACCTCGCGCTGTTCCTCGTCTTCGCGGTCGTCGGCATCGTCGCCGTCGGGCGCCGGCTGTTCGCCGCGCGCTGACGCAGCGTTGATGGGGAGGCGCGCCCTAGGGTGTCGGTCATGAGCAGCATCTCCGACGCCCTCCGCCTGACCCCGGGTCCCGTCGACCTCCAGGCGATCGAGACCGACGCCGCTCCCGGCTACGACGGCGACAAGACCTCCGGCAAGGACGACCTCGCCGCGATGGGCGACGAGCTGGCCGACCTCCAGGAGCGGCTCTTCGCGGAGGGCATCGCCGGCGGGCGACGCTCGGTGTTGTTGGTCCTGCAGGGCATGGACACCTCGGGCAAGGGCGGCACGCTGCGCCACACGGTGGGTCTCGTCGACCCCCAGGGGCTGCGGATCACCTCGTTCAAGGCCCCCACCGAGGAGGAGCGCTCCCACGACTTCCTGTGGCGCATCGAGCGTGCCCTGCCGACGCCCGGCTACCTCGGCGTCTTCGACCGCTCCCACTACGAGGACGTGCTGATCGCCCGGGTCCGCGACCTCGCCCCGCCCGAGGAGATCGAGCGCCGCTACACCGCGATCAACGAGCTCGAGCAGCGCCTGGTCGACGGCGGTACGACGGTCCTCAAGTGCATGCTGCACATCTCGGCCGACGAGCAGCGCGACCGGCTCCTGGCCCGGCTCGACGACCCGACGAAGTTCTGGAAGTTCAACCCCGGCGACATCGACGAGCGGTCGCAGTGGCCGGCGTACCGGGAGGCCTACCAGGTCGCCCTGGAGCGCACCCACACCGACGCCGCGCCCTGGCACGTCGTACCGGCGGACAAGAAGTGGTACCGCAACCTCGCCATCGGCACGCTGCTCCTCGACGCCCTGCGCGCCCTCGACCCGCAGTGGCCCGCCGCCGACTTCGACATCGCGGCGGAGAGGAAGCGCCTGCTCGACGAAGACCCGATCGCGTGAACCAGCCGCTGGAGACCGTCGCCGTCACCCGCTACGTCACGCCGCTGCGCGAGGGCGGCAGCATGCCGGGCGTCGTGGAGGGCGAGGACCTGGGCACCTACGTCTGCAAGTTCCGCGGTGCCGGGCAGGGTCCCCGGGTGCTGGTGGCCGAGGTGATCGTCGGTGAGCTCGCGCGGCGGATCGGGCTCGACACGCCCCGCCAGGTGGTCCTCGACCTCGACGCCGAGATCGCGCGCTACGAGGCCGACGAGGAGGTCCAGGACCTGCTCACGGCCAGCGTCGGGCTCAACCTGGGCATCGACTTCCTCCCGGGCTCGTTCGGGTTCGACGGCGACACCGGCACCACGGCGGAGGTCGCCGGCGCGGTGGTCTGGCTCGACGCGTTCTGCGCCAACGTCGACCGCTCCTGGCGCAACCCCAACCTGCTGCTGTGGGGTGACGGGCTCTGGGTCATCGACCACGGCGCGGCGCTGTACTTCCACCACGCCTGGCCGGGCGGCGTCGGCGACCCGGCCCGCTTCGCCGCCCAGCCCTGGGACCCCAGCGACCACGTGCTGCGCCACCGCGCCGGCAACCTGGGCGCGGTCGACGCCCGGCTGACGCAGGTCGTCACGCCCGACCTGCTCGCCGAGGTGGTCGCGCTCGTGCCCGACGCCTGGCTCGACCCGGTGCCGGGAGCCGACTCGCCCGAGGCGCTGCGCACGGCGTACGTCGCCTTCCTCACCGCCCGGCTCGGCACCCGGCAGTGGCTGCCCGAGGGCGCGGCGTGACCCGCCGCGCCTACCAGTACGTCGCGCTGCGCTGCGTCCCGCGCGTCGACCGCGAGGAGTTCGTCAACGTCGGCGTCGTCCTCTACTGCCACGCCACCGACTACCTCGAGGCGGCCTGGCGCGTCGACCCCTCCCGCCTCGGTGCCCTGGACGCCCTCGTCGACCCCGACCAGGTCCGCGAGGCCCTCGCCTTCGTCGACGCCGTCTGCGCCGGCGACGACCGCGCCGGCAGCGCCGGCAGCGCCCCGATCAGCCAGCGCTTCGGCTTCCTCAAGGCCCCCCGCAGCACCGTCCTCCAACCCGGACCCGTCCACGGCGGCCTCACCACCGACCCCCCACGCCAGCTCGAGCACCTCCTCCACCACCTCCTCGGCTGACCCGTCGCATCGTGGCGACGGGTCACCGCGAAAACGACGCGACCCGTCGCATCGTGGCGACGGGTCACCGCGAAAACGACGCTGACCCGTCGCACCGTGGCGACGGGTCACCGCGAAAACGACGCTGACCCGTCGCATCGTGGCGACGGGTCACCGCGAAAACGACGCTGACCCGTCGCATCGTGGCGACGGGTCACCGCGAAAACGACGCTGACCCGTCGCATCGTGGCGACGGGTCAGCGCGCGGGTCAGACGGGGACGAGCTCGACGGCGCCGACGGCGTAGCGGGCGAGGATGACGCGGGCGACCTCGGGGTGGGCGCCGAGGGGGGCGGAGACGGCGACGGCGCCGGCCTCGAGGGCGAGCTCGGCGGCACGGTCGGTGAGGTCGCCGGGGGTGAGGAACAGCGAGGCGACGGCGATGTGGCGCCGGCCCTCGCCGCGGAAGGCGCGCACGGCCTCGCCGGTGGCGGGCGGGGCGCTGGCGGCGTACGCCGCGGTCACCGGCAGCTTGTGGTGGTTGCCCCACAGCCGGGCGAGACGGGCCACGGACTGGTTGGCCAGCGGGTCGGTGGAGCCGGCGGCGGCGAGCACCAGGGCGTCGAGCTCGCGGCACCGGGCGTCGCGCAGGGCCTCGCGCAGCCGCTCGTCGAGCACCTCGAGGAAGCAGGCCTCGAGGCCGAGCGGCGCGCCGAGGCGCACCTGGAGGCCGGGGTGGCGGCTGGTGGCGGCCGCGACCGCCTCGGGGAGGCCGGCCAGTCCGCCGAACGCCTCGGAGAGCACGAGCGGGACCACGACGATCTCGTCGTACCCGGCCTTGACCAGCCGGTCGACGACCGACTGCAGCTCGGGTCGCGTCCAGCGTCCGCCGACGCCGCCGTGGGCGCTGGCGTCGAGGTGGGCACGCTCGACGCGGAGGTCCGGGCGCTGGGCCTTGACCTCGTCGACGAGGGCGCTGATCGTCTTGGTGGTCCGGGGGTCACGGCTGGCCGGAGCCAGCGCCACCAGTGCGGGAGCAGCCATCAGAGCCGCCTCCTTCCATGCTCACGAGCCGGGGTCACGCGTGGATCCCGCACTCGGTCTTGTTGGTGCCGGCCCAGCGCCCGCTGCGCGGGTCCTCGCCGGGAGCGACGCGTCGGGTGCAGGGAGCGCACCCGATCGAGGGGTACCCGTCGTAGACGAGCGGGTTGACCAGGACGCCGTTGTCGGCGATGTAGCGCTCGACCTGCTCGTCGCTCCAGCGGGCGAGCGGCGAGACCTTGACCTTGCCCTTCTTGGCGTCCCAGCCGATGACCGGCGCGATGACGCGGTTGTGGGTCTCGGCGCGGCGCAGCCCCGTCGCCCAGGCGTCGTACGACGCGAGCGCGTCGGCCAGGGGGGCGACCTTGCGCAGCGCGCAGCACCGGTCGGGGTCGGTCTTGTAGAGGTCCTTGCCGTGGGTCGCGTCCTGCTCGGCCACGGTCTGCTTCGGCGTGATCGAGAGCAGGGTGACGTCCATCGTGTGCTGGACGGCGTCGCGGGTGCCGATGGTCTCGGCGAAGTGGTAGCCGGTGTCGAGGAAGACGACGTCGATGCCGGGCACCACCTGGGCGGCGACGTGGGCCAGGACGGCGTCGCCCATCGAGGAGGTGATCGCGAACCGGTCGCCGAACGTCGCGGCGGCCCACTCGATGATCGTCTCGGCGGGGGCGAGCTCGAGCTCGGCGCCCCAGTGGGAGACCAGGTCGCGCAGCTCCTCGGAGGAGCGTCCCTCGGTGGCGATGCCGCGCATGTCGCGCGCGGTCTGCGTGGTCAGCGTGGTCATCGGACCACGCCCTCGGGGCGCAGGGTGCCGAGCATCTTGACCAAGAACACGCGCTGGCAGTCGCGGCACTCCCACGCGCCGTGCGTCGCCTCGTGCGGCCACAGGTTGGTGTCGCCGCAGTAGGGGCAGTGGAACGGGACGGCGCGTTCGCTCATAGCGAGGACAACACCTTCTCGCCCCGGAGTAGTTCCTCCTCGGCGCGGGCGACCCACGCGGCGAAGCTCTCCGAGGCGTCGGTGCGGTCGATGAGGTAGTTGGTGACGATCGCGGTGACGTAGTCGTCGAGACCGGCGCTGGTGACCTTGTGGGCCCGCAGCTTGCGACCGAAGTTGGCGCCGAGGCCGGTCGCCCCGCCCAGGTGCACCTGGAAGCCCTCGACCTGCTGCCCCTCGTGCATCACGAGCTGGCCCTTGAGGCCGATGTCGGCGACCTGGGTGCGGGCGCAGGCGTTGGGGCAGCCGTTGACGTTGACGGTGATCGGGGTGTCGAGGTCGGGGAAGCGCTGCTCGAGCTCGGCGACGAGCCGGCGCGAGCGCTCCTTGGTGTCGACGATCGCAAGCTTGCAGAACTCGATGCCGGTGCAGGCCATCGTGTTGCGCCGCCAGTTGGACGGCCGGGCCGAGAGACCGATCGTGTCGAGCCGGCCGATGAGCTCCTCGACGACCTCGGGCCGGACCCCGATCAGCACGATCTTCTGGTAGGGCGTGAGCCGGGCGCCGGCGACGCCGTACTCCTCGATCAGGTCGGCGAGCTGCACCAGCAGCGTGCCGGAGACGCGGCCGGCGACCGGCGCGACGCCGACGTACTTCAGGCCGTCCTTCTGCTCGTGGACGCCGATGTGGTCGCGGTGGCCGACGGGGGAGGGCGGCGACTCGCACGAGACGAGCTCGCGGCCGAGGTACTCCTTCTCCATCACCTCGCGGAACTTCTCCACGCCCCAGTCGGCGACGAGGTACTTCAGCCGCGCCCGCGAGCGCAGCCGGCGGTAGCCGTAGTCGCGGAAGATCGAGGCGACGGCCGCCCACGCGTCGGCGACCTCGTCGAGCGGGATCCACACACCCATCCGGGCCGCGAGCATCGGGTTGGTCGACAGCCCGCCACCGACCCAGAGGTCGAAGCCGGGGCCGTGCTCGGGGTGGACGGTGCCGACGAAGGCGACGTCGTTGACCTCGGGCACCACGTCGTGGCCGGGGTGGCCGGTCACGGCGGTCTTGAACTTGCGCGGGAAGTTGGAGAAGGCCGGGTCGCCGATGAAGCGGTCGTAGATCTCCTCGAGCGCGGGGGTGCCGTCGATGATCTCGTCGACGGAGACACCGGCCACGGGGGAGCCGAGGAACGGGCGCGGCGAGTCGCCGCACGCCTCGAGGCTGCTCAGCCCGGCGGCGTCGAGCCGGTCCCAGATCTCGGGGACGTCCTCGACCCGGATCCAGTGGTACTGGATGTTCTCGCGGTCGGTGACGTCGGCGGTGTCGCGGGCGAAGTCGACGCCGATCTCGCCCAGCGCGCGCACCGCGGAGTGGGAGAGCAGCCGGCCGTCGGAGCGGACCCGGAGCATGAAGTAGCGGTCGTCGAGCTCCTCCTCGGCCAGCGTCGCGGTCTTGCCGCCGTCGAAGCCGGGTGCGCGCTGGGTGTAGAGGCCCATCCACCGGAAGCGGCCGCGCAGGTCGGCGGGGTCGATGGAGTCGAAGCCGCGCTTGGAGTAGATGTTGATGATCCGGGCCCGGACGTTGAGCGGGTCGTCGTCCTTCTTGGACTGCTCGTTCTTGTTCAGCGGCTCGGTGAAGCCGAGCGCCCACTGGCCCTCGGCACGCTTGGGCCGCGGGATCTCGGTGTGCTTCGCCTTCTGGGACTGGAAGCGCAGGTCGGGCATGAGCAGGTGGTCCTTCGCTGTTCGCTGGCTGCGCCGCTCGGGCCGGTCGGCCGGGGCGCGGGGGAGGGTCTGGTCAGCGGTAGCGACACATGCTGCTGCGCGTGCGCCCGAAGTCCACGTGGCGACGTACCACGAGGAAGGCGTGCGTCTCAGCTGTGACCATGGAGTGGAGTCTCACGGCGTGGACGCGCTGTCCACAAACACCAATCTCGTGATGTGAGATGCGTGTCCAGCATCCGGACGTGGCGGGCCGGCCTCCCGCCTCGGAGGACGGCGGGGTGCGAGGTACGTCACACCGACCGGCGTCCGCGCGGCCGCCGTGACGAATCGGTACGTCGCGCACGCGCTACTAGTCTGCGACCCATGGCCGACCTGAACGCCCTGACCAGCTCCGCGTACTCCCAGGCCCTCGAGGTCATCGCCTCGGTCGAGCCCCGGATCGCCGAGGCGACCCGGCAGGAGCTCGCCGACCAGCGCGGATCGCTCAAGCTCATCGCCAGCGAGAACTACGCCTCGCCCGCGGTGCTGCTGACCATGGGCACCTGGTTCAGCGACAAGTACGCCGAGGGCACCATCGGCCACCGCTTCTACGCCGGCTGCCAGAACGTCGACACCGTCGAGGCGCTCGCCGCCGAGCACGCCCGGGAGCTGTTCGGCGCCGAGTACGCCTACGCCCAGCCCCACTCCGGCATCGACGCCAACCTGGTCGCCTTCTGGTCGATCCTGGCCCACCGGGTCGAGGGTCCCTGGCTGGAGAAGGCGGAGAAGAAGAACATCAACGACCTCACAGACGCCGACTGGGAGTCGCTGCGCCACGAGCTCGGCAACCAGCGCCTGCTCGGCATGAGCCTCGACGCCGGCGGCCACCTCACCCACGGCTTCCGCCCCAACATCAGCGGCAAGATGTTCCACCAGCAGCAGTACGGCACCGACCCGGAGACCGGCCTGCTCGACTACGACGCCCTCGCCGCCAAGGCGCGCGAGTTCAAGCCGCTGATCCTGGTGGCCGGCTACTCCGCCTACCCGCGCCGGGTCGACTTCGCCAAGATGCGCGAGATCGCCGACGAGGTCGGCGCGACCCTGATGGTCGACATGGCCCACTTCGCCGGCCTGGTGGCCGGCAAGGTGTTCACCGGCGACGAGGACCCGGTGCCGCACGCCCACGTCGTCACCACGACCACCCACAAGAGCCTGCGCGGCCCGCGCGGCGGCATGGTGCTGGCCACCGAGGAGTACGCCCCCTCGGTCGACCGCGGCTGCCCGATGGTGCTCGGCGGCCCGCTCTCGCACGTGATGGCCGCCAAGGCCGTGGCGCTCGCCGAGGCCCGCCAGCCGGCGTTCCAGACCTACGCCCAGCAGGTCGCCGACAACGCCAAGTCGCTCGCCGAGGGCTTCCTCAAGCGCGACGCCCGGCTCGTCACCGGAGGCACCGACAACCACCTCGTGCTGCTCGACGTCTCGGGCTTCGGGCTCACCGGCCGTCAGGCCGAGTCGGCGCTGCTCGACGCCGGCGTGGTCACCAACCGCAACTCGGTGCCGGCCGACGCCAACGGCGCCTGGTACACCTCCGGCATCCGCCTCGGTACGCCGGCGCTCACCACCCGCGGCTTCGGCCACGACGAGTTCGACACGGTCGCCGAGCTCGTCGTCCAGGTCCTGCAGAACACCGAGGCCGGCACGACCAAGGCCGGTGGGCCGTCGAAGGCGTCGTACACGCTGGCCGAGGGCGTCGCTGCCAAGGTCAAGGACGCCTCCGCCGAGATGCTCGACAAGCACCCGCTCTACCCGGGGCTCGAGCTCAGCTAGCCAGCGGGAGCAGCACCGTCATCGTCGTCCCGGCGCCGGCGGTGGAGGCGACCTCGATCCGGCCGCCGTGCTCCTCGACGACGGCCTTGGCGATCGGCAGCCCGAGCCCGGAGCCCGGGATCGCCCTCGTCGCGGCCTCCTGGGCCCGGAAGAACCGGTCGAAGAGCTGGTCGCGGTCGGCCTCGGCGATGCCGATGCCGGTGTCGGCGACGACCAGCCGCGCCTGCCCGGCCCCGTCCGTCGTGGCCTCGACCCGCACGGTCAGCTCTCCGGGGTCGGGGGTGAACTTCACCGCGTTGCCCACCAGGTTGGCCAGGACCCGGTGCAGGCCGGAGAGGTCACCGAGGACCCAGACCGGCGCGTCGGCGAGCTCGAGGGCCAGCGTGTGGCCGTGCTTGTCGAGCAGCGGCGCGATCTCGTCGAGGTAGGACGTGACGACCTCGCGCAGGTCGAGGCGGCGGCGGTCGAGCCCGAGCGGCACGTGCTCGGCCCGGTCGAGGGTGAGCAGGTCGTCGACGATGCGGCTGAGCCGGGCGGCGCTGCCGCGGACCTTGCCGACGGCGGCGCACTGCTCGGTGGTGAGGTCGCCGAAGTCGCCCTCGACCATCAGCTCGGTGTAGCCCAGGATGCTGGCGATCGGCGTCCGCAGCTCGTGGCTGACGGTCGAGACCACCGCTCGCTTCAGCCCGTCGGCCTCGCGCAGCCGCGCGAGCGACCCCTTCTCGATCTCCAGCGCCGACTGGAGCGCCATCTCGGTCTCGAGCCGCTCGGTGATGTCGACGCCGGCGACGACGTAGCCCACGAGCCGGCCGTCGACCCGGACCTCGGTCACGCTCAGCGAGACCACCAGCCGCTCGTCGTCGCCGACGACGTGCTCCCAGTCGTAGCGGTCGTCGGTGGCGGCCTGGGCCCGCACCACGGCACCGAAGTCGTCGGCCACGCCCAGCTCGGCCGCGTGCCGCGAGATCTCGGCCCGGGAGAGGAACAGCGTGGGGGAGCGACCCAGCACCGACTCGCGGCTGCGGCCCAGGAGCCGCTCGGCGCCGGCGTTGAAGGCGGTGATGTCGAGGTCGGGGTCGAGGCCGACGAGCAGGGTGTCGGTGGCGGCGTCGAGGATCGTGCTGACGGTCGCGGTCGCGTGGACGGCGTCCTGGTCGCTGCGCACGAGCCGCTCGCGCTGCTCGGCGAGCTCGGCCTGCTGGTGGTCGATGCGGTCGAGCAGCTCGTCGCGGGTGACGTGCAGCAGGTGGCGCAGGTGCAGGTTGGCGCCCTCGAACCCGCGCACGGCGGGGCGGTAGCAGAGCACGAAGACGAGCAGCGGCACGGCGAAGGCCGCGGCCAGCACCAGCTTGGAGAGCACCTGGTCGTGGATCAGGTCGCCGAGTCCGGTCTCGGGCCGCAGCGCGACCAGCGGGAACAGCACGCCGTCGAGGGCGAGGATGCCGACGTAGGTCACCAGGTAGACCGGGACCATCGACCGGGTGCCCACGCGGGCCTTCGCCCGGTCGAGCACGGCGACGAGCAGCAGCAGCTCGAGGATGATCAGCAGCCCGCCGGTCACCACGGTGTCGACGGACCGGTCGAAGACCTCGGGGGAGGTGCCGGCGACGTTGACGACGTCGCTGCTCTCCAGCGCGGACTGGCTGATGTTGAACACCGCCCACACCATCACGTTGACCGTCACCGAGAGCACCACGATGCCGCGCACGACCTGGATGTCACGCCCGACGACGACCGCGATCAGGGTGGAGTACATGAACGCGCCGTAGGAGACCTGCCCGGCCAGCAGCGCCACGTCACCGCCCAGCGGCAGCACGTAGACCGCGCCCAGCAGGCCGCCCAGCGTGAGCACGCTGGCGATGTAGACGTAGAAGAGCATGAAGCGGTAGCGCGGCGGCGCGAGGGCGAGCACCAGGGGGATCGCGGCGTACGCCACCACGCTGAGGGCGAACAGTGTTCGTGCGTCCACAGCTCTACCTCCAGGTGGTTGCCGATGGTTGCACACCTGGAGGCCGCGTGTGACGACAGTCACCTCACCCCGAACGGCGACGGGAGCCCGACGAGCCGCCCCCGATCTCACCTCGGCGGACGGCCCCCGGTTCCCCGAACCACCCGCCGTACCGCCGTAGCGTGGGGGGCATGACCTCGGAGGCGACGGACCCGCCGGGTGGGTCACCCGTCGGTCTCGCCGAGAGGGGTCGCCGGCTCGGGCACACGATCTGGCGCCTCGTGGTCACCACCGTCGGCTCGTGCATGCGCTACCGCGTCACCGGGCTCGCCGCCGAGGGCGCCTTCTTCGCGGTCGTCTCGGTGCCGCCGCTGATCTTCGCGCTGGCGGGGGCGGTCGGCTACGTCTCCGACCGGTTCAGCGAGGCGCAGGTCGAGGAGGTACGCCGCGCCGTCGTCGACCTGTGCTCGAAGTTCCTCACCGACCGCGCCGTCGAGCAGGTCATCTCGCCGACCATGGAGGAGGTGCTCGACGGGGGGCGCCTCGACGTCATCTCGCTCGGCTTCGTGCTGGCGCTCTGGTCGGGCTCGCGCGCGCTCAACGTCTTTGTCGACACCATCACGATCATGCACGGCCTCGGCGGGCACCGCGGGATCGTCAAGACCCGGGCCCTGGCGTTCGTGCTCTACCTGCTGGCCATGGTGACCGGGGCGATCTCGCTGCCGCTCGTGGTCGCCGGTCCGCGCCTGGTGCGCGACGCGCTGCCCGAGCGGCTCGACGTGCTGATGTCCTTCTACTGGCCGATCGTCATCGCCGTGTGCATCTGCTTCCTCGCCACGCTCTACCACGTGTCGGTGCCGGTGCGGACCAACTGGAGCTTCAACCTGCCGGGGGCGACGTTCTCGCTGATCGCCTGGATCCTCGGCTCCTACGTGTTGCGCTGGTTCCTCACCGTCACCGCGGCCGACTCCAAGTCGATCTACGGGCCGCTGGCGGCGCCGATCGCCGTCCTGCTGTGGCTCTACCTGCTGGCCCTCGCGGTGCTGATCGGGGCGGCGGTGAACGCGGCGTTCGACGAGGTGTTCCCGCAGAAGAACACCGTCCGGGCGAGGCTGGAGCTGATGACGCGGCTGCGTGCCCTAGGTTCGCACCGTGGATGAGCACCTGACCGGGACGGCGGCCCACCACGGCCGGGGCAAGGTCAACCTGCCCGAGCGCGCCCGCTCTCCGCTGTGGGTGCTCGGCCAGCGCCTGTTGGCCGCGATCGGGATCCTGGTCGGCACCACCCTGCTGGTCTACTTCGACGGCGACGGCTACCGCGACGGCAACGACCCGGACAACTACATCAGCCTGATCGACGCGCTGTACTACACGACCGTCACGCTCAGCACGACCGGGTACGGCGACATCGCGCCGGTCACCGACACCGCGCGCCTGGTCAACGCGTTCGTCATCACCCCCGCCCGCATCGCGTTCCTGGTGCTGCTCATCGGCACGACCCTCGAGGTGCTCGCCTCGCAGGGCCGCGAGGTCATCCGCATCGCTCGTTGGAGGAAGAACGTGGGCAAGCACATCGTCGTCGTCGGCTACGGCACCAAGGGGCGCAGCGCCGTCGAGACGCTGATCACCAACGGGTTCAGCCGCGAGGGCATCATCATCGTCGACCCCAGCAGCACCGCCCTCGCGGAGGCGCACGCCGACGGCCTGGCCGTCGTGACGGGCGACGCCACGCGGCGCGAGGTGCTCCGCCGGGCCGGTGTCGACGAGGCCGACCAGGTCATCATCACCACCGACCGCGACGACTCCAACGTGCTCGCCACCCTCACCGTGCGCCAGCTCAACCCCGACGCCTGGATCGTGGCGGCCGTGCGTGAGCAGGAGAACGCGCCCCTGATGCGCCAGTCCGGCGCCGACTCGGTGATCACCTCCTCCGACGCCGTCGGCCGGCTCCTCGGCCTCTCGTCGATCTCGCCGCCGCTCGGCACCGTGATGGAGGACCTGCTGTCCTCCGGCGACGGCCTCGAGGTCGCCGAGCGCGAGCTGCTGGTCTCCGAGGTCGGCAAGCAGCCCCAGTCGCTGCCCGACCAGGTGATCGCGGTCGTGCGCGACGAGAAGGTCTACCGCTACTTCGACCCGGTCGTCGCCCTGCTCGCCCGCGGCGACCGGCTGATCGTCGTACGCCCCGCCAAGGAGCTGCCCTGGGCCCCTCGCCCCGGCACCCACAACGAGGACTTCGCCGTCGACGAGGACGACTGACGACGGTGGTCGAACCGGGCGAGCGCCGGCGAGCCCGAGTCGAGACCCCGCAGGTCGACGCCGAGTCGGTCTAGCGGACGGCGAGCGCCTGCAGCGGTAGCCGCACCGTGAACGTCGTGCCCTCGCCCAGACGCGAGGTCACCCGCACCGTGCCGGCGTGCCGCTCGACGATGGTCGCCACGATGCCCAGGCCGAGGCCGGTGCCGGGCTCGCGCAGGGCGTCGGGGTTGGTGGTGCGGAAGAAGGCGCGGAACAGCCCGACCTGGTCCTCCTCGGAGATGCCGAGGCCGTCGTCGGTGACCTCGATGACGACGTCGCCGGCCTCGCGCCGGGCGGTGACGACGACGGTGCCGCCGGCGGGGGTGTACTTGACGGCGTTGCTGACCAGGTTGCCGAGCATCCGATCGAGCTCGACCGGGTCGCCGGCGACCTGACCGATGGGCGGGCCAGACGGCTCGAGGTCGAGGCGCAGCGTGATGCCCTTGGCGCGGGCGGTGGTGTCGATGAGGGCGACGGCGTCGCGGGCCAGCGCCCGCAGGTCGACCGCCTCGCGGGCCAACGGGTGGCGGGGGTCGCTGACCTGGGCGAGCAGCAGCAGGTCGTCGACGACCTTCTGCATCCGGGTCGCGCCGCGCGCCATCGCGCGCTGCAGGTGGGCGGCGACGTCCTCGAGGTCGAGCTCGCCGAGCAGCTCGAGGTTGCCGGAGATGACCGTGAGCGGGGTCCGCAGCTCGTGGGACAGGGTGGTGATCAGCTGGCTGCGGTAGTCGTCGAGCTGCTGCAGCTCGCGCACCAGGTCGCGCTCGCTCTCCAGGGCGCGGGCCGTCATCAGGGCGGCGCCGAGGTCGTGACCGATCTCCAACGCCGACTCGGTCTCCAGCGGCGACCAGTGCGGGTCGTCGACGCCGCGGGTGAGCACCAGGAAGCCGAGGCAGTCGGAGCCGGTGCCCAGCGGCACCGCCATCGCCGAGCCCAGCCGCAGCTCGCGCAGCTGCTGGCGGGCGGCGTCGAGCAGCGCCGTGGTCGCGTCGGGCTCGCGGTCGGTGTCGGTCTCGACCACCAGCACCCGCTGCTCGTCCCAGAGCCGGGGGGCCAGCGCGCGCGCCAGGTCGCGCATCCGCGGCTCGACGCTGGCCGGGTCGCCGTCCCGGGTGCGGGCGTGACCGGGGCCGGAGCCCAGCGGGTCGAGCACCTCGATCCACGACCCCGCCGCGCCGAACCCGTCGACCAGCGGTCGGTGGGTCGAGCGCAGCACCGAGGCCAGCGACGAGTGCGCCGGACGGGACGCCGCCCGGACCATCCGCCGCGCCGCCTCCGCGTGGGCGATCTGCTGGGCCATGGCCTCGCGCTCGAAGGCGGTGAGAACCGCGCGCTCGGAGTGGGCGGCGTACTTCTCCAGGATCGTGTGCAGCGACGGGTCGGGACGGCGTCCCGACAGCGGCTTGTCGAGCGAGAGCGCCCCCACCAGCCGGCCGTCGTCGTCGGTCAGCAGCGCCATCAGCACGTCCATCGGGTGCCAGGCGTCGGGATCATCGCTCTGCTCCTCGGCGACCACGAACCAGTGACCGTCGAGGTCACCGGGCTCGTACTTCTCCGCAGCGAGGAACTTGAAGCGGCCCCAGCTCTCGCCGCGGTCGACGATCGGCTCGAGGATGGTGATCGGGTCGGCGTGCTCGAAGACGTCGTGGCGGAACTCGTCGGGGCCGGTGTAGGCCATCGTGACGAGCTCGTCCTCCAGCACGACCGACAGCGCCGCGACCTCGAACCCGGCCATCTCGGCGACCGACTCGACCATCAGCTGCAGCGCCGAGCGCGCCGCGGAGTCGGACCACCCGGTGTGGTCGGGGTGGCCGGACGCAGGGGAGGCGTCGCGCTCGACGGCGGTCATCGGCAAGGTCCTTCCGTCGGTCCGACCTGCATTATCGTCCGCGCCGGCGATCTTGCAGGCGATCTGGTGACGTCAGTCCTCGCGGCGCCGCAGCACCCCGCCGCCGAACAGGGCGACGAGCACCAGCACCGGCTGGAAGAACAGCCGGACGAACCGCTTGCGGTCGGTGTCGAGGCCGAACGCGTCGGTGCCCTCGACGTACTGCGCGACGTTGCCGGGGAAGATCACCACGAAGAACGCCGCCAGCAGGGCGCCGACCAGGCGCTGGTGGCGGGGGAGCGCCACGAACGCCGCCCCGAGCCCGATCTCGACGCCCCCCGAGGCCAGCACGGTGACGTCCTCGTCGATCGGGAACCAGCTCGGCACCTGCGCCTGGAACTCCTCGCGCTGCGTGGTCAGGTGCAGCACCCCCGCCCCGACCATCGCGGAGCCGAGCAGGAGGCGGGCGGCGGTGCGGGCGGCGCTCATGGGCCCACCCTAGGACCACCCGTCCGCCACCCACGCTGGTCGAGGAGGGCGGTCACGCCGCACCCCGGTGGTCTCGAGACGGTTGCTAGCGCAACCTCCTCGACCAGCGTCGGTCAGGGCAGGCGGCGGTACCGCAACCCACGCTGGTCGAGGAGGGCGGCCACGCCCGTCTCGAGACCATCCTCCTCGACCAGCGTCGGTCAGGGGAGGCGGCGATCGCGGCAACCCGCGCTGGTCGAGGAGGGCGGCCACGCCCGTCTCGAGACCATCCTCAGCCGATCGGTCAGACCTCCGCCGTTCCCCAGCGGGGGAGCGCCACGCGCCCTACGGTCCGCAGCATGACCCCCCGCCTCCTCGTCCTCGCGGTCCTGGCCGCGCTGCTCCTCGGCGTCGCGCCGGCCACCGCGAGCAGCACCGCCCCGGCCCCGCGTCCCGACCTCGACTGCGCCGACTTCGGCACCCAGGCCGAGGCCCAGCGCTACTACGTCCGCCTCGGCGGCCCGGACCAGGACCCCGACAACCTCGACTCCGACGGCGACGGCGTCGCCTGTGAGTCCAACCCGTGCCCGTGCTCCACCTCGACCGACGACTCCGGCTCCGGCGGCGGGACGTCCGACGGTCCCGGACGCCGTCCGCTCCACGTCAACCGAGCCGTCGTCGTCCACGTCGTCGACGGCGACACCGTCGACGTCCGACTGCGCTCCACCGACCGCCGCGTCCGCGTCCGCCTGATCGGCATCGACACCCCCGAGATCCACGGCAGCCGCGAGTGCGGCGGCGCCCCGGCGTCGAGGGCGCTGAAGGACCTCCTCCCCGTCGGCACCCGGGTGGTCGTGACCAGCGACCGCAGCCAGTCGCTCCGCGACCGCTACGGCCGGTGGCTCCGCTACGTCCAGAAGGCGTCGTCCCGTGCCGACGTCGGCCGTGTCCAGCTGCACCGCGGCCACGCCCGCGTCTTCGTCTACCGCAGCAACCCGTTCACCAAGGTCCGCACCTACCGCGCCGAGCAGTCCGCCGCCCGCCGCGCCGAGCGCGGCCTCTGGGCCCGCTGCCGCTGACGGCCCCTGAAAAACAAAGAGCCGAGCCGCTGGAGTCTCGGGTCACCAGCGGCTCGGCAAGAAGAACGTTAGCCGCGCCGCCCCGACCGCGCAGGAAAACCCGAAAACTTCTCCACCATCGGTGACGCTGCCCGATCGGGCAGCCGTGCCTTCGTCAACGGCCGGGTCCGACGCCCTTGCTGCCCTGCTCCGGGGGCTGCGACCGTCCCGAGGGTGGAGCAGACGTGGCGCGCCGACCGCCGTCCCTGACCGAGGGCGACGTCGAGCCCCACTCCGGCGTGCGGCCCGCGCGACGTGAGGAGCCCGACCACGCGGCCGCCGCAGCACGGGCGGACGGTCCGATGGGCGCCGGATCGGTGCAGCGGCTGCAGCGGTCGGTCGGGAACGCCGCCACCAGCGCCCTCCTGGTCTCGCGGATGACGGTCGAGGACGAGCCCGCGGGTCCCGGGTCGGGCCAGCAGGCGACGGCGGGCGGGGGTGGCGGGTTGCAGCTGCCGGCGCCGGCGACGACGTCGCCGCCGCCGGGCCCGACCGCCGGACCGCCGCCGGCCCGGCTGCTGCGCCGGGGCACCACCGGGCCCGACGTCACCGAGTCCCAGACCAGGCTGAACACCGCCGGTTCGGCCACCCCGCCGCTGGCGCTCGACGGCGTCTTCGGGCCGCTCACCGACGCCGCCGTGCGCCGGTACCAGGCCGCCCACCCGCCCCTCGTGGTCGACGGCATCATCGGGCCGCTGACCCGCGCCGCGCTGGACGCCGGCGGGGGAGGTGGCGGGGGCGGCGGAGGGACGGGTCCCGTCCCGGCCGACCCGCTGCTCGGCATCTGCACGGTCGACGGGCACGGCGCGTCCGACGCCGCCGTGGCGCGCGCCCGGGAGCAGGCGGTCGAGCTGTACGGCGGGATCGCCCCGGCCAACCGGACGGCGATGCAGGCCGACCCGGTGACCATCGACGTGATCCCGCACGACAAGAAGCTCACCGAGCTGGCGGAGTACGCCCACCTCGCCGGGACGAGGACGTTCGACGGCCGGGTCTGGGACGACGTCCGCGGCATCCAGACCACGGTCAACGGCGTACGCCGCGTCGCCGTCGCCGAGGAGGACCTGGTGACGGTGCCGGGCAAGGCGGCCAGCTACGGCGCGGGCTTCCTCGCGGCCCACGAGGGCGGCCACGGCCTCGAGGCGTCCGGCCTGACCCCGGCCCAGAAGACCACGCTCACGACGATCTACGACGCCCGCGTCGCCGCGCTGGGCAAGCCGACCCAGACGACGCCCGTCGGCCCGGCGACGGCGGGGTGGCTGACGCCGTCGTGGTACTCGGCGGCCAACCAGCAGGAGTACTTCGCCAACTCCGTGGCGGCCTACCACGGTCACCCCTACACCAACGACGCCGCGGACGTGGCAATCTACGACCGGGCCTGGTTGCAGGCCAACGACCCGTCGATGTTCGCCCTGCTGCAGCAGGTCTACGCGGCGTCGCCGACTCCAGGAGGCACCCCGTGAGCGCACCCGCCTACCGCGTCTACCGCGACGACGAGCTGGTCCTGGACGTCGCCGACGAGCCGGGCATCCTGGTCAGCACCTCCGCGCCGCCGCCGCTCCCGGGCCAGGGGCCGGTGACCCACCCGTTCGCGACCGCCAGCTTCTACTCGGCGACGGCCGAGGGCGAGCTCGGGGCGCTGCTCCGGGGCGCCGAGACCATGGCCGGCTTCCTCGATGCCGTCCGCGCCGCCGGTTACCGCGTCGAGCCCGTCTGAGCGCAGCCCCGGGTCACTGATTTGGGGGATCTACCGCCCGCTCGGGCGTGCGGCTCGACGGGTCCCGCTTGGGTGGGCCCGTGACCACCCTGCGCCGGGCCTGCGCCCGCTCGTTGCTCGCCGGCGTGCTCGGCGTCGCTGCCGTGCTGGCCGTCCCCGCGACCGAGGCGGTGACCGCCGCTGCCCCGGCCGCGCTCGCGCCGGACGGGATGGAGTTCGGGGCGCGGCTGGGCCCGCGCGCCGGCGAGACCGACCGCGACGCGATCGAGCGGGTGGAGACCGAGGCCGGCCGCAAGCTCGACGTCGTCCGCGACTTCCAGGTCTGGGACGCGCCCTTCCCGGAGAGCTTCCACACCTTCCTGCGCGACTCCGACCGGACCCTGCTCCTCTCGGTCAAGGCGCGCCGGGCCAACGGCACCCACGTCCGCTGGGCCGAGATGGCGGCCGCCCAGCCCGGCAGCCCGCTGTACGCCGACATGGCGCGGTGGGCCGACCGGGTGAAGGCGTTCGGCAAGCCGATCTACTTCACGTTCAACCACGAGCCCGAGTCCAAGGCCAGCGTCCCCAGCGGGGAGGCGGCCGACTTCATCGCCGCCTGGCGGCGCTTCCACGAGGTGTTCGCCGAGCGCGGCGTCACCAACGCGCGGTGGATGTGGATCATGACCGACTACGCGTTCTTCGTCGGGCCCCAGGCGGCCAACGACGCGGCGAAGTGGTACCCCGGCGACGACTACCTCGACGCCATGGGCGCCGACGCCTACAACTGGTACTCCTGCCGCACCGGCATCAACACGCCCTGGTGGTCGCTGGAGCAGATCATCGAGCCGTTCCGCGACTTCGGCGCGGCGCACCCGGACGAGGAGCTCTGGCTCACCGAGTGGGCCAGCACCGAGGACCCTGCGCGACCGGGCCGCAAGGCCGAGTGGATCCGCGACGCGCAGGCGCTCTTCAAGCGGCCCGACTACGCGCAGTTCGAGGGCGTCGCCTACTTCGACTTCCGCGGGCCGGACTCGTGCCAGTGGTACATCGACAGCAGCGACAGCGCCGAGGCGGCGTTCCACAGGATGGGAACCGACCCCTTCTACGGCGGTACGGCGACCGAGCCGCCGGCCGACATCGCGTTCGTCGCCGGCGCGACCACCAACACCAACGCGACCAGCCACGCCGTCCGGGTGCCGACGACGGTGCGCGCAGGGGACACGCTGCTGCTCTTCTACACCGCCAACCTCAACGCGGCCACCACCACGCCGCCGGCCGGGTGGACCGCGGTGCGCGGCGTCGACCCCACCGGCCTCCGCGGGCGGCTCTGGACGCGCACCGCCACGGCCGCCGCCGTCGGCGCCACCGTGACCGTGCGCAGCTCGGAGATCACCAAGGCCGACCTCAAGGTCGTCGCCTACCGCGGCGCCGGCCCGACCCCCATCGACGTGCACGCCGTGGCCACCGAGACCACCACCGGCACGACCCACCGGGCCCCGTCGGTCACCCCGACCCAGCCCGGCGACACCGTGGTCGTCTACTGGGGCGACAAGTCCTCCACCAACACCGACCACCGCGTCCCCACCCCCCTCGTCGAGGTGCTGCCGACCACCCGCGGCACCGGCGGCGGCTACATCACCGCGAGCGTCGCCGACCGCGTCGTCGCCGCAGCCGGTCTCCCGACCGGCACCTTCACCGCCACCGGCACCGGCCCGTCCAGCCGCGCGGTGATGTACACCGTCGCCCTCCGCCACTGAGCCGTCCTCCAACGGTGGTCGAGGAAGGCCGCGTAGCGGCCTGTCTCGAGACCACACCGGACCGCCGACGGCGACCGACGCTGGTCGAGGAAGGCCGCGTAGCGGCCTGTCTCGAGACCACCCGGACCGCCGACGGCGACCGACGCTGGTCGAGGAAGGCCGCGTAGCGGCCTGTCTCGAGACCACCCGGACCGCCGACGGCGACCCACGCTGGTCGAGGAAGGCCGCGTTGCGGCCTGTCTCGAGACCACACGTCCCGCCGGCCGAGGGGCCCCCGTCACCCGAGCCGGCGCGCAGCCCGCTGCTGCGCGCGCTCACGCCGCCGCCGCAGCAGCCGTCGTACGACGAGCGGGTCGTGGGCGAGGGCCTCGGGCCGGTCGATCAGGGCGTTGAGCAGCTGGTAGTGCCGCACGGAGGTGTGGCCGAGGGTGGCGCGGATGGCGGCGTCCTTGGAGCCGGCGTGCTGCCACCAGGAGCGCTCGAGGTCGAGGATCGCGACCTCGAGGTCGGTGAGCCGACCGCGAGGGTCGGCGTGCGCGGGTGTGCCGGTGGAGAGGGCCATGCGCGGGACGCTAGGCGCGACCACCGACACTCGACGGTCCGACCGCGATGAGTCGGGGCGCCGAGGCCGGTCGGATCAGCTCACCCCCGACGCTCCAGGAGCCCCGATGTCCTTCCAGGCCTACCTCGACAACGCCGAGAAGAAGACCGGCAAGACCCCGCAGGAGCTCGTCGACCTCGCGCACGCCCGCGGCTTCGGTCCGGACACCAAGGCCAACGAGATCCTGGCGTGGCTCAAGGAGGACTTCGACCTCGGCCGCGGCCACGGGATGGCGCTGGTCCACGTCATCAAGAACGGTCCCGGGATCCCCGACACCCACGTCGGCAGCACCGGTACGCACCGCGACGAGTCGGCGATGCTGCGGTTGGACGGCATCGCGGCCCGCTGAGTCCGCCCGAGCGTCCGCACCTCCGCGCTCAGGTGAGGCTCAGTGCCTCCTGCAGCTTGTCCAACCCCCGGGAGGTGTGGCTCTTGACCGTCCCGGTCGAGATCCCGAGCTCGCGTGCCGTCTCCTCGACGGAGAGCCCGAGCCAGTGCCGCAGCAGCACGGTCTTGCGCTGCATCACCGGCAGGGCCTGGAGGGCCTCGAACATCGCCGACCGCTCCTCGAGGGGGAGACCGTCGCGGACGGCCTCGTCGTGATCGTCCAGGCCCACGCGCTCCCGCCGCCACGGGCGGCGGTGCTCGCTGATGTTGGTGCGGACGATGATCTGCCGGACGTACGCCTCCGCGTTCCCGCTGCGGTGGAGCCGCGGCCACGCGGCGTACAGCTTGATGAGGGAGGTCTGCAGCAGGTCGTCGGCCCGGTGCCAGTCACCGCACAGCGCGTAGGCGATGCGCCGGAGATGGACCCGTCGCGCGGCGACGAACTCGCTGAACTCGTCGTCCCTGGACGGACTGCTCATCGCAGGCCCTCGCCCGAGGCGTACTGGGCCCGGGCGCCGGACAGGAGCTCGTCGAACGTGCTGCCGGCGACGTCACCGGGAGGGGTGGTGATCACGTCGAGCGTCCCGTCGATCACCCTCCACACCACGAAGTAGCGTCCCTCCTCGCCGGCGACCGAGACGAGAGCCGCGCCCGTCGTGTCGGCCGGGTCGGCGAAGTCAGGACCGAGCTGCGGGTCGTCGGTGCGGTCGGAGACGCGGGTGCCGGCCGTCGGGACGACCTGTCCCTGGTCGTCGAGCCGGAAGGTGTCCGGCCAGCCGCTCCCTGCGTTCACGTCGACCTGCTCGGCGACGTAGTCGGCGAAGCTCGCCCAGCCGTTGCTGGGCTCCGAGGTCGACGAAGCGATGCCGAGAGGGTGCGGGCGTTTCTCGAGAGTCAGCCACAGCCGTCGGTCCTTCCACGTGACGTCGAGCGCGTCGGAGCGCGAGGGCGGCTCGAGGCCGTAGGGGTTGCGGATCCGCTCGTGGACGGTCACCCCCGGCCGGACCTCGAGCTGCCCGTCGACGTACCGGATCAGCTCGCCGTTGGACCACGGCGCCGGGGGAGGCGCGGTGGGGGTGGGCTCCGCGACCTCCGAGGCGCTCGGCGTGGCCGTGGGCCCCTGGTCCTGAGCGGGCAGGTCGGGGCCGGCGGGGGAGCCCGGCCAGGCGGCGTAGGACGCCGTGACCACGACCACCGCGGCCGCCGCCAGGCCGGCGGCGCCTCGTGCCACCTTGCGCCGTACGTGGGCGTGCCTGGCGGCCACGACGTGGGTGTGGACCGGTGGGAACGGGGGACCGTCGCCGAACGAACGGTCGAGCTCTTCTTGCAGTGTGTTCATCTCGCGCCTCTCGAAGTTCCACTCTCTCGATGGGATGACGCAGCCCCTCGTCCATCGGTTGTCCCGCCGGTCCTCCCGGGTGAGGAGACGTCGAAGCGTCGCCTGCCTCGCAGGCTCTGGGCGCACCTAGGGCGCACGGGGGTCCTGAGACACAGCAAGGCCCCGCCTCCCTGGATGTGGGAAACGGGGCCTGACCTGCGGTGATGCGTGGTGGACGATACTGGGTTTGAACCAGTGACCTCTTCCGTGTCAAGGAAGCGCGCTACCACTGCGCCAATCGTCCGTGGTGGTGCTGTTGAGTTGTCGTGTGGAGGTGGGTACGGGATTTGAACCCGTGTACACGGATTTGCAGTCCGTTGCCTCGCCTCTCGGCCAACCCACCGTGATCTGGCTGGAGGTCGGGCCGTGACACTGACCTCTCCGAGCGGACAACGAGACTCGAACTCGCGACCTCAACCTTGGCAAGGTTGCGCTCTACCAACTGAGCTATGTCCGCACGCGCTCCGGTGATCTGGAGTGCGTGAGAACCGTACCCGATGCCGCGCGCGGCCCCCAAACCGGTATGCCTCTCGCCGTGTCGGGGCGGGTCCGGTCCCTACGATGCGGGCATGCAGGCATGGGTGGACGGGACGCTTCTGGAGGATCCGACGGGGCCCGCGATCAGCGTCGCCGACCACGGGCTGACGGTCGGGGACGGGGTGTTCGAGGCGGTCAAGGTCGTCGACCAGCAGCCGTTCGCGCTCGGGCTGCACCTCGAGCGGCTGGCGCGCTCGGCGGCGGGCCTCGGGCTCGGCGAGGTCGACGAGGCGCACGTGCGGGCGGGGGTGGACGCCGTCCTCGACGGCCAGGACCTGCCGCTCGGCCGGATCCGGATCACGCTGACCGGGGGACTGGCGCCGCTCGGGTCGGGACGGGGCGACCACCCGATGACGGTGGTCGTGGTCGCCGCCCCTATGTCCCCCCAGCCGGCGACGACGGCCGTGGTGACCGTGCCCTGGCCGCGCAACGAACGCGGGGCGCTGGCCGGCCTGAAGACCACGTCGTACGCTGAGAACGTCGTGGCGCTCGCCGAGGCGCAGCGCCAGGGGGCCTCGGAGGCGGTGTTCGTCAACCTCGCTGGCCACCTGTGCGAGGGCACCGGGACGAACGTCTTCTACGTAGTCGACGGCGAGCTGCGCACCCCGACGCTCGCCAGCGGCTGCCTCGCCGGCGTCACCCGCGCCCTGCTGCTCGTCTGGTACGGCGGTCGCGAGGTCGACGAGCCGATCGGCGTGGCCGAGGCGGCCGACGAGGTGTTCCTGGTCTCGACGACCCGCGACGTCCAGCCGGTGGTGCGGTGGGGCGAGCGGACGCTCGAGATTGGTCCGGTCACCCGCGAAGCCGCGGCGGCGTGGCGCGCGCGGGAACCGGAGCTGCTGGGCCGCTGACGGTGGTCGAGGGAGGCCGCGTAGCGGCCTGTCCCAACGGTGGTCGAGGAAGGCCGCGTATCGGGCCTGTCCCAACGGTGGTCGAGGAAGGCCGCGTAGCGGCCTGTCTCGAGACCAGGCTCAGCCCAGCAGGTCGGTGAGGAGGTCGTCGACGTCGATCGACTCCTCCCCGGGCCGCACTGCGAGCCAGGTGCGGCCGAGGAACGCGAGCAGCTCAGACGTGCGCACCTCGACCTCGAGGCGACCCTCGGGGGAGTGGAAGTCCATCCGGACCACCGCACGGCCGTCCTCGTCCAGGCCCGGCCGGAGCCGGATGTCGCCGTCTCCGGCAGGCTCGCCAAGCCCGCGCATCAGCAGGTTGCGCGACACGACCCACGGGATGTCGCCCGCCGGCACGTGGAAGGTGACGCGGACGGCGTAGGGGTCGGCGGCGTCGTAGGAGAACGTCGCGATGAACGCCATCGGACGACCCAGTTCGTCGTCGCAGTGCAGGGCGATGTCGGCGGTGACCGCGGGAGCAAGCGGCTGCTGCGTCATGTGGGGAGTTCCCTTGTCCGAGACGGATGGAGCAGGTCCTGCACCCATAGACGCACCTGCAGCCGGTTTGGTTGCCTGTTTCCCCAAAACTTTCTTCCAACCGTTACCGGGTGCGGGACGCCGTCCGCCATGCGCTAGGCTCGGCGACCGCACGGGGGCGATTGGCGCAGTGGTAGCGCGCTTCGTTCACACCGAAGAGGTCACTGGTTCGAACCCAGTATCGCCCACCCCATTTCCGCAGGTCAGAGGCACGTTTTCCGGTTCCGCAGACTCGGTGAGGAACATACGAGGAACAGCGCACGCCAGGTTCGGGCGGCGCCGGCGCCAGTTGGAGCCCCGCGCGGAAACCCCGATGAGGTTTCGCGAAGGGGTCTTGAGCGCGGGGTCGCGCCGGCAATCCCCTGTTCCGGGTCGACGCCATCAGTGTGCCGCCTGCGCGTAGTCGCCCAGACTCGCCACGCGCACTTCGGAGCGTCGGTGAGACCGATGCTTTCAAGCATCCAGAGACAGCCTTGCGGCCCCGGCGGTGGAGTCAAGCACCAGGCGGCGTCTGAGCCGCGGCGACCTGCCGGCGCCACCGGCACGCACGGCCGCCCGCCGCGCACGTCTATGTGGGGTCTCCCAAGACTCCGCGAAGACGCCTAAGCGATCGAAACTGCGTGCGGATACGGTCCGGCGGTTGACGTGCCGCATCGCCCGGCCTTACTTGACCGAATGTTGATCACTCAGCCCCGGCTGCGGCTCTGTGTGGACGGCCGCCCCGGTCAGAAGCGTTGGAGCCTGGCCGCAGTCCGACGCGGTACACCTGATCATTGGAGACGAGCGCAAACCTCTCAAGGTCAGTCCGTGCGCCCGAAGACCGGGACGGGCGGGTGGATGTTGTGCACGAGTGAGCGGCTTCTTTCGTCGAGGCAGATACCGGTGCCCTGGCGATGACGTGCCAAGCACCTGAGAGTAGTTGCATCCGTGGCCGTCCTGCAGGCATGACCGTCTTGGCTGCCTTAGTGCGAATTGCGGTCAGTCCAGCAGTGGTTCATTGAGAGGACCGTGTGCTGTCACATGAGGCACTCACTTCGCAGTGTCGCCGCTCCTGGGTTCTTCTGCCCGGTCGAGCATCGCGGCGAGGAGCGCGTATGAGTCCTCTGCGGCCTCTTCGAAGAAGCCCGCCGGCCACGACCTCATGGAACCATCCGGCTCAGGTGTCGCCTCGTGATACCTGGTTACTCCGTCGTGTCTCTCGGCAAAGACGATGCGGATACTTTGCCGAGTCGACTCAGTTTGGTCCTCTGCAGCGCGCCGGCGGAGCCGAGAGACTAGGTAATCGCTGTGGGTCTCAACGATGAGCTGGCGTCCACTGCGTGCGACCGCAAGAAGGAAGTCAGCCAGACCCTGCTGCACCGCAGGGTTGAGGTGTAGCTCGGGCTGCTCGATAAGCAACAGCGAGCCTGGCGGCGCGTGCAGACACATGACCAGGACGGGGAGGAGCTGACTGACGCCGGTGCCTACGCTCGTCAGGTCCAGTTCAATGTCGACATCTGGCTGCGTGACGAGCAGTTGCAATCCGAGGCGGCCCTGGTCGGTCGTTTGGAAAGAGTCACCGATTCCTAGATACGCAGCCCAGGCGTTAACGGCTTGCCCCAAGGTAACGAGGTGACGAGGGGTTCGTTGCGTCGGGCCTGGCGGCATGGGGGCGTCAGGTGCTGGCTGACGTCCGCTGGTCTGTAGCACTGACGCGGAGTACTCGCCTTTAGCGCCGATGAATCCCGGCTGTGATGCCGGGGAGGAGCGGTACACCACTTGTGGGTCCATGCGCAGCGGGCCGAGATGCTGGACCCTATTGGCCAGGAAAAATCGGACCTCATCTAGTGCCTCATCGATGACGTCGGGCAACGGCATTGGGCGGGTTGCTCGCTTCTTCCAACCCAGTTCCTTCGACACGGCTTTAAAGACCCGAACGGTCTTCTCCGGTGTCCAGTTCACTGAAACGGGGTCCTGGTTGTAGAGGTCGCGTAGCCGCGCGGAGAGCATGCGGCCAGCCGTGTGTCGGGCGGCGTCGACGGGCAAATCGTCGACCGCCTGGCCAATGTCGGCCACGATGCGCGCGATGAGCACGCTGTCGTCGTCGACCTCTCGCGGTTCTTGCCGACGTTGTGACGCGGAAAGCCTGTTGATGTTCGAACGGACCGACAGGCTCTGCGTCTCCTGCCAGGCCCAGAAGAGGTCGTCGACAAGGTCGACCTCGCGCAGGAGTTGTTCGGGGAAGCCGCCGCTGATGCTGACGTCGACGACTTGTTCGGTCCAGTCGCCGACATGGACGGTGCCGTCGTAGCGGCGGTCGCGTCCGAATCCGTGTCCGCGACCTCCTGGTTTCGCACTCGCCGACAGGTGGGCTTCGGGTTCGCCTCCTTGCGAGGCAGTCACCTCGATGGCTTGCACGTTGGTGGCAGCCGACTGGTCTTCCGGCGTGCCGTGCAATCGGAGTTGCCAGTTAAGTTGAACGTCCTCGTCCCGTCTTCTCCGCGGTCGTGGCCTGCGGTAGGCCCGCGCTTGATGAGGTTGGTCGTAGAAACGGGTCCTGAACTGTCCGACATTGAAGTCGCCACCAATCTCGATAGCGTCGTCATCGGAGGCGCCGGCGAACCGAGTTTCGGCGAACGTTCCCGGTCGGAATTGTTCTCCGTTGAGTGGAAACACTGACGAGTCGGAGGTCGCTGCTTGCGACGCGACTCGAATGGATTGCAGTAAGGTGCTCTTTCCTGCGGAGTTCCCGCCGACCACCACCGTGAGGGGAGCAAGATGAACGGTTGCCGCCCGCACAGATTTGAAGTTCCCGAGGTGCCATGACCGCAAGGTGAGTCCCTCGTGCCAGATGTCAGACATGGGCGCCTCTGTTCGGGGTATCGAAAGTGTCGATGTGGTCGCCTCCGTCGATAGCATGCACGACTAGCTGATGACGTTTCCCGTGCACATGTAGTTCCCAGACGCCGGCAGTAGCTTCAGCGCTTTGAGTCATCAAAACGTTAGCCGCGGAGCCGGTCATGGCGGCATCAGTCCACAGTGACCGCAAGGTGAGGAGACGCAACGACCGATGTCCGGGCGGCTGACGCACAATCATCGAGCCGATGGCGTGGCCTACCGCGCCGGCCGCTAGAGGAGCTGGGGTCTCTACGTCATGTCGAGCACTGTCGTTGAGGATGAGTTCGCGTCGGCGGGGGAGGAGCTCGAGAAGGTAGTGCACTGATGCCCAGTAGCCGGAGCGCGAGTCGATGGGCTGGGCGCTGAGGTTCCTCAATGCTGTCGTGGGCAGACAGATGAGTCCCGCGCGGAGTAGCGGCTCGGTTGCTCGCATGACAGCGGCAAGTTCGCTTTCACTGACGGCGCGCAGGTCGAGAGCCGACGGGTCGAGGAGACTGTCGGGGCATTCGTCGATGACCTGCCGTGTGCATTCACCTGTGAGCGCGACGAGCCCATCATGTTCGCTCTGCTTCCACGTCCACCGCGGGTCGGCCGGGCCTTGTACGTCGATTCCTGCTGGGGCGTACAAATCGGGGGTCTCTAGGTCGAGCGAGGTGAGGACCGGACCCAGCTGCACAAACCATGCCGGAGCGGTGACGTCGAAAAGCGCAATAAGGTCGTAGCCGAGACCGGTGCGACTCGCGGGCACTAACGCGTCCTGGTCGCTTCCCATAGAGACCTCATTGCTCAGTGCAACCACTTGAGCCGCGCCATGCGAGCGGTCAACATCGATGACGAGGACTAGCATCGATGAGGTGCCGTCGGGGTCCATGGGGTCAAGTCTTCTAACTTGCCCACGTGCTGGTGTCGTCACGTCCTGGACCGCGCCAGCACTCGTCGACCCCGTCGATGAGCCAAAGTGCTTGATCGGGTTGTTTGGGGTGCTCCCGGCGCTTCGGGCCTGAGCGGTGGCGCGGAGCAACCATGTCGGCACGAGCTGCGAGTTGGTCATTGCTATGGCTTCTCCGACGTTTCGGCGTGCTGAATGTTGGATGGGGAGGCTGGCAGGTAGACCTCGAGGCGCTGCGGCAGCGCACCGAGGACGTCGTCTTGGAGCCGGGCGGGCAGGTCCGTCAAAGCGTCCTCGATGAGTTGAGTTGCCTCACGGAACCTCTTTGCTGCGGTCGGACGCGAGACGTGTAGGTGTTCGGCTACGTCAGTGTCAGAGGCGTCTGCAAGTTTGAGCGCCACGACAGTGCACTGTTGGGCAGTCATGGTGTCGATGAGGTGGGAAAGTACATCGTCGGCAACCACCTTTTCTTCGGGCGAGAGTTCTGGGGACGGCTGATTGATGCGTCCATCACCCTGGTCAAGGGGGCTTGGTAGGTAACTTGTTAACACGTGCTCGAAAACCCTTGCGAGGTCACGTTCGGCGAAGCCAGCGCCGAGGTGCCGAGTGGCGGCGTCGAGGATGTCGCTGAGGGTGGTTGTGGCGTAGACCGCGGGGGCTCGCTGCTCGTTTCGGATGTTGAGGCGCGGCAACCGGACCACTTCGCGTGCGGCGGCGAGGACAGCTTCGGGTGATGCGCCCGGTCCGGTCTGGGATCCCATAGCGCGCAGCTTGCGGCAGCGATCAAGGAGGTTGTCGATGACGGTGCGGCGTCGGGTCTCGCTCAGAGTGCGACGCACGATGCGGTGGAGCAACGCACGCGCCGTGCTGGTGCTGGTGGCCGTGGCGATGATCCAATCCAGCTGCCGTTGCGCGAGGAGTTGCTGGACGGTCACGTCTTGGACGACGTTTTCCACGGCGTCGGTGTTCCACTCGCCGGTCTCGGAGTACACGCTTGGTGGGTAGCTGCGTACGACGGAGCCGACGACATCCTCGATGAGCTCAAGCCACAGGGGCCCCAGGATGTCGCGATGGTACTCGTCGAGGAGGTCAGGCCACGGTGGCGCGGACGTCATGGGGCTATCGCCTAACCGGGATGGGCGCTGCGAGCACGGCGGCCGTGGTCGCCTGGTCCGGTTCGGGACACATGGAGGCGGAGCTGTCTAGAAGGTGGGACTTCACGCTGAGTGCCCAGGTGGTGACAATTTTGGCGCGCTCGTTGAGCCAGCATCGCTGGTAGTCGCTCTGGTGGCGATGCGGGTCGTGCGGCCATCCCCGAATGCTGGTCCTAGAACGGGCGAACACGTAGGTCATCGGGGCGTTGGCTTGCCAGTGCCGGACGATGACGGCCCGATGTCCGGGGCTCTTCTGAGGAGCGAAGCCGACGTCGGCCTCGTCGAGGCTGAACCATGCGACTCCAACCTCAGGGCCGATACCGAGCCTGGCTCTGATGAGGGAGACGTCCATAGTCGAGACAGGCTCTCACGAACCGCTGGCAAATCAGGCCAATCGACGTAATGGGAGCCCCCCAGGTCGCGCGCGTTGCAAAGTTAGAAGCCGGGAGATGGTCGACGCGGCGCGCAGTTGTCATCGGAGGCCGCAAGCGGGCTTGAGCACGGTGTAGGCAACAACGCAGTCAGCAGGAGGAATCGATGACCCCCAAGCCTGAGCAGCCGGGCAAGCCGCAGCACCCGGAGCACCCGGAGCACCCGGAGCACCCGGAGCACCCGGAGCACCCGGAGCACCCGGAGCACCCGGAGCACCCGGAGCACCCGCCGAAGCCTCCGAAGCCCGGGCCGGTCGACCCACCGAAGCCGCCGCACCGCCCCGTGGCCTGACGGTGTGGTTTCGAGCTGACCCCGAGCGCCTCCAGCGTGAACTGAATGCGCTGGAGGCCGCTGGCATCACTTACACACTCGACGAGGACCTGCTGAAGTCGCGTGGCGTCGCACGCGTCATCGCACAGGTGGTGGTTGGCGGACATAGGCACCAGTTCACCGCGACCTACCCTGACGAGTTCCCCTATTTCAAGCCGTTCGTGACCGGTCCCGACCTGGGATTCAGCCACCACGTCAGTCCGACTACGGGCGAGTACTGCTTGCTTGAGACCGGGCGAGGCGCGTGGGCTCCGAGTGACACCCTCGCATGGCTGCTAACTGAACAGATGGGCAAACTCGTCGAGGCGAACCGAGCGGCACCCAGCGCCGTAGGGCCAGAGCTAGAGGTCGCTCAAGCCGAACCGTGGAGCGCCTACCTCGAGTTCGCGCGCCCCGATGAGGTTCTTGTCATTGACTCTTCTCTCACTCCGGGCGACGTCGCGTACGGTGTAGCGCCGCTGTTGTACACCGCCGGGGCTGAGAAGGCGCTGCTGCGCGGCCACGTCGTCGGTCTCCGGAATGAGCGCGGTGCCGACATCGTGCAACCAGCGCGACCCCCGTCGCGGTCTTCAGAGGTTGAGAGGCTGGGAGGAGTACACGTCGGTTGGGTGCAGTTGACGGGATCGCCGCCAGGGAAGGACCCGATGGCTTGGTGGGCAGCAGCAGCCGCGATAGCGCCGGACATCGAGCAGATGAGTCAGGGGATGCCCGGCAGGCCGCACTTCGCCCAATCGCGCGCCCTACAAATCGTCCTCGTGGCGTTTCCGGAGGAGACCGCTCACCGCACGACGGGTCAGGGGTGGGTCGCGCTCGTACGTTCGCGGGGGAAGTCACGACAACCGTGGAGCAGGCCTCGGTTCGTGCGGGTCGAACGGGCCGGCCACCTCGATCTCTACACCCGTGAGCCGCGGCTAATAGGCATGAGCGAGAAGCGCGTCGCTGTCGTCGGCCTCGGCGGCATTGGGATGCACTTGGTGCCCCTGCTCGGATGCATGGCGCCCGCCGAGATGACCGTCATCGACGGCGACCACCTTTCGCCGGCGACCGCTATTCGCAACCCGGGGGCGTCCGCCTTGGGTGGAAGGAGCAAAGCCGAGGTCGCGGCGGCCGTGGTGCACGCCACCCAGCCCTATACCGAGCTCCTCGGGTTAGGACGCCGGATCGGGCTGCCACGCATGTCGAACGTTGCCGCTGTCCAACTCCAAGAAGACGCCGGACCAACGGTGCGCGAGATTGTCGGAAGTGTCGATCTCGTCATCGACGTAGCCGCCGACCTCAGCCTCCAACACTTCCTTTCCGACTTAGCTCGCACGGCCGGCGTGGGGTACCTGCGTGCTGAAGCGCTACCCGGAGTGCGCTCAGGTCTGGTCGCGTTGCAGCGCCCCGATGGCGACGCGTGCTGGATGTGCTGGCAACACCACTTAGAAGTCCTTCCGAGCCCGCTGCCCTCCTATGAGCCCGACGGGGGAGTGCAGCCGCCCGGATGTCCCGACCCCACCTACCTTGGTGCCGGATTCGACCTCGCGGCCATCGCTGCGCAGACCGCCCAGGTAGCAGCGTCCTACCTCACCGGTCCTGACGGATACGGCCAACTGCCCGCTGACGTTATGTCGGTGCGATTCGTCGACGCTCACGGTGACCCGGTGCCGGCCCATTGGGAATCACATCACTTCGCCCGAAACCCCGACTGCGCCAACCACGGCCAACCGGCCGGATGAAAGCGTGGATCTCGCACCCAGCTGCAGATGAGATCACGGCCGACATCGCAGTCGAGTCGGGCGGCAACTTCGTACACGAGACCGGCGGGATGATCCTCGGCTACTGGTCCGACGATTCCGTCGTAATCACAGCGACCATCGGACCTGGCCCGAATGCACGACGCGGCCGGACGTGGTTCCTACCCGACCACGACTGGCAACTGACCAAACTTAGTGTCGCTTATGCAGCCTCACAGCGCACCGTGACCTATGTCGGGGACTGGCACACCCACCCCGGAGGCGCGCCGGCACCAAGCCGACGGGACAGGCGCACCCTGCGTGCAGTGCGACGGGACGCCCACGCACGTGCCCCGCAGCCGCTGATGCTCATCATCGGGCCACGCCACGACAGTGAGCCCGTCATGTGGTGCCTGCACGCCGGTCGACGCCCATCGACGATGCCCATCGTCTGGTTCAAGCCGTCGTCACGATGAGTTTGCTTCCGCACCGAAGGGTCTGGCGCGACGAGCTGCGCCAAGGCGTCAGCAGAGGCGCGCGGCGGCGGAGGTACGCAGCTAGGGCAGAGGCGGGGAAGAGCGGTACCAGCTTGCAGCACCGTGCGCGCGTTGGCGATGTAAGCATCGATCCGGCGGGCGCACCCGCGCGAAGCGGGTCAACTCAGCGAACGGCCGCTTTGACCGGCCATCCAAGAGTTCGTCCTCGGTAGGTCACCATCACAACGCCCCGCGAGGACTGTCTACTCTTCCGCCGACCGTGTCTCGGTGGCTGCACTGCCCGTCGCGGGACCACCAAGTGGTTGATGTTGGCAGTGCTCTGCGGGACCCTCCGGGGGCAGCAGGCCGTCGAGGACCTCGCCGAGGACGCTGTCGGACAACGTGGCGTGGTCGGTCGTGCGGCACGGGTATCGAGTCGCCGGCGAGCTCGTTGAAAGCAGCGCCAAGACGCTTCTTTCCCGGCGGCTCCGGTGCCCATGTCGGAGTCGACTCCGGTTCATTGGGCAGCGCGAGGATAGGCCGCCGAGATTCCTGTGCTCGCTCCGAATGTGCTCCTCGCGACGCGCGCGGCGTCGCTCGAACTTGCGTCGCGTCGACGCTGCGGGCACTCCTAGGTCGACGTCTTTTGGCGCCTCCCTGCAGCGGCCAACGCTGCCGCGCGGCGTCGACTGGGACGGCGACTCAGGTCGCGCAGCGCACTGACTTCGTGCTTCGTGCATGAGCGACCTCGCCCCTGTGCGGGAGCTCGATGGCACACACGGCATGTGCCCGGAGGAGCGCAGACGCCCGGGCTTGTCGTCAGCGACGATCGCCCTCATTCACGTCGTCAACCGCCATGGGTCTCTAAACCGCCATGTCTCGAGTTCGCAGCGATGGCTTGATCTCGTGACGACCGGTGACGGGCTCCGAACCTCCGCCGCCACAAGGCCTCCATGCCTGTAGGAACTCGGCGGCACGCATGCTACGAAGTTCCGTAGATCGATCAGCACGGCCCGTCCCCCTGGGACGGGCCGAGCGTCATTTCAAGGCTAAGTGACGAGCATTGACGGGCGGTGGGCGAGCGGATGCACGGCGGGGTGAAGTTCTACCGCGGCGCCGCAGCCGCCGCGCGCTCGTACGTCGAGTCTGACCGGTCCCGCATCGACGACTACTACCTCGCCGAGGGCACCGGACTCGCCACCCACTACATCGCGACACCGACGCACGGCGCTGACGCCAGCGTCCAAGTGGCAGGAGCGCTCGACGGCGACAGCTACGAGCGCTGGGTCGCCGGCTACGACGTCGCCACCGGCGCCGCGAAGGGTCGGCTCCGCACCGACGAGCACGGGCTGCGGTTCGTCGAGGTCGTCGTCAACGGACCGAAGACGTGGTCGCTCGCGGCCGCCATCCATCCCGCGATTGCCGAGGCCTACGACGCCGCCCAGGAACGCGCCGCCGTCGAGATCATCGGCTGGGTCGCCGACCACGCCACGACGCGCGTCGGACCACGCGGTCGGCAGGTGCAGGTGCCGGTCGAGCGGCTTGAGGCGGCCGTCGTACGTCACCACATCTCCCGGGCCGGCGACCCGCACCGACACCTCCACCTGCAGATCAACGCGCGCGTGTTCGCGCGTGGCGCGTGGCGCGGGCTGCACTCCGTCGGTGTCGTCGACAGCATCGAGGCGATCAACGGGATCGGTCAAGCGACCGTGGCCTGCGACCCCGAGTTCCGCCGCGTCCTGGCTGCGTACGGCTACACGCTCGACGCCCGCTCTGGCGAGGTCGCCGAGCTCGCGCCGTACGCCGGCAAGTTCAGCGCCCGCGCCGCGCAGATCAACCGCAACGTCGACAAGTACGAAGCCGCGTGGCGCACGAACCACCCCGGCCAAGAGCCGGGACCGCGACAGCGGCGTACATGGGACCGGCGCGCGTGGGCTGAGGCGCGACCGGACAAGGTTGTGCCCGTTCACAGTGACGATCTCGCGCTGCGTTGGCGCGAGGAGCTGCGCGACCTTGGGTTCCGTCCTCCGGCGCCGCCGACGGACCCACGTGCGTCGGTCCCGGCTGCGACCCCGATCGCGCGCCTCAACCGTGACGCCGTCGTCGAGCTCGTGCTGGTGCGGCTCGGAGCGCGACGTTCCAGCTGGAATGCTGCCGACCTTCGCGGCGAGTGCGAGCGGATCGTCTCCGACGTCGGTGTAATCGCTGACGGCGTCGTACGCCGCGAGCTGGGGGAGGACCTGACCGCTCGGGCCGTCGCCGCGTCGCGTCCGCTCCTGCACCGCGACGACGTACCCGACCACGTCCGCGCGCTCACCTCGCGTCAGGTACTTGCCGTCGAGTCCGACATCGTCGCCCGGCTGGTCGCACGAGCCGAGCGCCCCGCGGCACCCGCCAAGGTCGGACCCGTCATCGGACGCCACCAGCTCGACCCGGGTCAGCGAAGCGTCGTCGGCGCGCTCCTTGGCACCGCTCGCCTGGTCGTCGTCGAAGGCGCGGCCGGCACCGGAAAGACCACCACCCTCGCGGCGGCGAAGGACGGTCTCGACAGCGACGGCCACCGGCTGGTCGTGGTCACCCCCACCCTCAAGGCCGCGCAGGTCGCGGGCGAGCAAGTCGGATGCGCCGCGTTCTCGGCCGCGTGGCTCGTGCACCAGCACGGCTTCCGGTGGGACGACGACGGACGCTGGCACCGCGTCGACATCGATGGTCGCGCGAGTCCGGATGGGCTCGCGCGGCTGCTGCCCGATGACGTGCTGCTCGTCGATGAGGCCGGCATGCTCGACCAGGACGTCATGCAAGCGCTACTCATCGCCGCCGACGAGTCGCGCGCTCGTGTCGCGCTGGTCGGCGACCGCCACCAGCTGCCCGCCGTCGGCCGCGGCGGGGCCTTCGACCTCGCAATCCGGTGGGCGCAGAATGGGGCCCGCGTCGAGCTCGACGCCGTCCACCGCTTCGTCGACGACACCTACGCCCACCTCACCCTCCAGATGCGTACCGGTGAACGCAGCGGCGACGTCTTCGACGCGCTCGTCGCCCGCGGGGAGATCGTCGTACACCCGACCGAGGTCGAACGGCTCGCGGCCGTCACTGCAGTGGCTGCCGACGACACGCGGGCCGCTCCGTTGCTCATCGCCGACACCCGAGAGCAGGTCGGTCTGCTCAACGCCGCCATCCGCGACGAACGGCGCACGGGCGAGCGGGCCGAAGCGACGACCCTGACCACCTCCGCCGGCGAGCAGCTCAGCCGCGGCGACCGCGTCGCCACACGCCGAAACGACCGCGACCTCGGTGTCGCCAACCGCGACACCTGGACGGTCGCAGCGGTGGGCGACGACGGCTCGCTCGCCGTTCGCGGCCGGTGCGGCGAGCGGACCCTACCCGCCGAGTACGCCAACCGCCACGTCGAGCTCGCCTTTGCCACTACGGTCCACGGCGCCCAAGGCGACACCGTCGACCACGCGCACCTTCTCGTCGGAGGATCGACCGGTGCCGCCTCGGCTTACGTCGGCATGACCCGCGGCCGCCACAGCAACACCGCCCACCTCGTCGCCGACAACCAGGACGAGGCACGCGCGCAGTGGGTCGACATGTTCAGCCGTGACCGCGCCGACCTCGGGCCTGCACACGCCGCCGAGCGCGCGGCCGAGGCGATCGACACCTACGGCCCACAACCGCCGCCGGCCACAGCCGGCCCAGACGACTCCCAACCCCAACGTCCTCGCCCGGAGCACCTGCCCGCGCCAGCGCACCGAACCTCCGCCAGGGGTGTCGATCGATGACGAACAGTGACGAGTCCCGGCCGAAGTGATCGCCAGGGACCCGTTTTTCGCCCTAGCTAAGTGAGAGGACAAATCCCGCCAACCGCGGAACGCGCCGGACCCGACCAACGCGGCCCCGTCCTCGCCGACCGGAGGACCCCATGAACCAGATCTACATCCCCGAGGAGTGGCACGACCAGGCCCTCCTCACCTTCGAGGATTTCTGCGCCCTCATCCACACCCCGCAACGCACCGTCCGCGACTGGCGCCGGCGAGGCGTCGGACCGAGGTGGGCACGCTTCGACGGCTGCGGCCGGCTCTACATCCGAGTCGCCGAGGCCCGGCGCTTCCTCGACTCCGCCACCACGCGCCCGGCGCGAGGTGACGCGCGATGACCAGGAAACGCGAGCTCCCCGTCTACGTCAGCCTCGAGGAGGCAGCCGAGATGATGTCGCTGTCCACCCGCACCATCCGCCGCCGGATCAGCGACGGCACCATCCCGGCATACCAATGCGGCCGGCGCTCCATCCGGCTTCGGCTCGACGAGCTTGAGTCCGCACTCCGTCGAATCCCTTCAGGTAGACGGTGAACTCAACTCGGCCAGACAAATTGGTCGAGATCGAGGGCGCGTACCTCGCGACATCAAGTGTGCGATTCCTTAGGTTCGACGCATGGCAACGAATGCAAGGGTCGACCCCCCACTAAGACGCGCACTCGACGAGGCGGGCCAACGCCCCGAAACACTTCCAGCGAAGGGCGCGAGCTCCAACCAAGCTGTCAAGAAGAACTGGGCTCAACGGTTCAGCAACGCTCTGGCCACTACAGTGGCTGACGAGTTGCGCCGCTCCTACCCGAAGGCACTCGTCACGCCGAGCGCTGATGGTTCCAAGCAGGAGTTCACCGTCGGTGGGAAGGTCGACCGGAAGAAGACCGATGTCGCGGTCCTCGACAGCACTGCTGGTCTGATCGCCGGAGTCTCGATCAAGACCCTTACGTTCAGGGACGCCAGCCAGGACTCGAATACGAAGGAATGGTTGGCGGGCCGTTACCAGAAGAACGTCAAGCGGAACGACATGGAGTTGAGGGACGAGGCCGATACACTCCACCGCCGCCAGCCCTTCGCGGTCCTGACGGCCGTTCTCTTCCTACCCGAGGACGGATGCTGGGACGGAGTCAACGGTCACAGCAGCTTCGCCCACATCGTTCTTACCCTGCGCAAACGAACCGGACGTCAGGAGCCTGATAGTCGCTTCGATCTATTCGAGAACGCCTACGTCGGCCTCTTCGACTTCGAAGGCCACGTGCGGTTCTTCAACGTCCTCCAAGCTCCACGCAAGAACCAGCCTCCTGACGATGATGAAACGCTCAGCCTGGAGCAGTTGATCGATGAGATCGACCAAACCGTCGAGTTCCGCAATACGGGTGTCAGCGGAAAGGAGAAGTACGCGGAGCCTAGGGTCGACTGGTTTCCCCCGGAAGGTTCGTTGCCGTTAGGCATCGAGTACGAACCTAGTCTCGATCTGCAAGCAGTCATCGAGAACGCCGGCGAGTCGGAGGACGATCTAAGGCTATTCGGCGTAGACGACGCCTAACGAACGGCGGACTCGATACGAGCGGCCGCGTCGGCCGGGTCCTCGTGCTCCCAGATGCGCAAGGAGGCCCACCCAATCTCCACCAGACGATGGTCGGTGTCTCTGTCGCGAGCAACGTTGCCCTCGAATTTCTTTCGCCACCAGTCGGCGTTCGCCTTGGGACTTGTGCCATGGATCGGACACGAGTGCCAGTAGCAACCATCGACGAACACGGCGACCTTAGCTCCCGAGAAGAGCATGTCGGCTCGACGTCGAATTCCCTGAATCGGGAGCGGAGCGTCGACTCGGTACCTAAGGCCCTTGGCAAAGACCAGCTTGCGGATGGCAATTTCAGGTGTAGTACCAGATCGCTTCTGCAACTGCATGCGACGGAGAGCATCAGGACTGCTGGGCGTCGGCATTAGACTTAGGCAGTGGCACGGACGTGTGTTGCGACGTCCGCACGGAACTGCGGATCGAAGCGAAGTGTCGACCGCTCCATGCGGCTAAAGAAGCCGGCGGCGCCACGGTGGCTGACCGCTTTAGCCGCAGTGATATCGACGGTCTCAAGCAGGTGCTCGTACGGTACAAGTGTCGGCCACATCGTGACCGGGGACTTGAAGATTTTCCCGTCACCGCCCCAGGCCGCGAGTGGCCACTTCTCAGCGTCGATCTTGATCCCCTCGTTGTGGTCGTGATGTCCGGGGGACACCAGACGGTGACCTAACCACTCGCTGATCCCAACGGTGACGGCGTTGCCGACGAGCTTCCAGCGGGGTCCTTTAGTCTTGCCGAGATCTGCAGCAGAGGTCCAACCGCGGTCGAAGCCTTGTAGTGCCTCGGCGTCCTCAATGAGTGGAGTAACGAGCTTTCGGCCGTCCTCGGCATCCGGGTACCAGATGGCCGGGGGACTTGGGATTCCGATTGTGCTGCCGCCTTTGAGTGTCGGCACCGCGTCATGAGCCCACCCGAGCCCCCGAAGACCCTCGGTCCAGTAGAAACCGTATGCCTTGCCAGTGAAGTAGTCACTGGTCGGCTCGCCGGCATCGTCGACTAGTAAGATGTCGGCCGGGTTCTCAGTTTTGCTGGCCAGCATGATGACTCGCTGGCGGCGCTGCGCCACGCCAGCGCTACGGCTGTCAACCAGCCGGTAGGCCCATCGGTAGCCCAGTTCTTCGAGCCGATCGACCAGGTAGTGCATTGCGCGCCCGCCATCGAGCACAAGCATGTTTCGGACGTTCTCGAACACGAGCCACGTGGGCTGCGCAGACTTCAACAGTCGGAAGACATGACTAACCAGACCGCTCGCCTGCCCGCCGATCCCCGCCGTACGTCCAGCCTGTGACAAGTCAGTGCACGGGAACCCCGCAGCCATCACGTCCACACGTGGAACAGACTTCAGCAGGGAAACGTCGCCCTCAAGCTTGGCCTCCGGGAAGCGGTCGCGAAGCACTTCTTGCGCCGGCGTCCAGTTCTCGACAAGGAGTTCGGCCTCCGCGGCCCCAGCGCGACGCAAGCCCTCCTCGACGCCGCCGATTCCGGCGAACAGGCCGACCGCGGTCGTTGAGGTGCTCATGAGACCCATCTTCGCTCATGAGTGGTTGCAGTGCAGGCGCGACGCGTCGAATGGGTGTTCGATCTTGTGGACCCGTGTCTGTGTTACTGGCTAGCCTGCCCGGAGCCTCGTAAGAGTCCACTGCGAAGTTTGCTGATGACCGCGGCCGCACGTCGGGCAGGGCGCGCCCCCCGCCGACGTGCGAGCACACCGAACACACGTCCCCAGTGCCGTCCACTTGGACAGATGCTTGGTGTACATGCATGCCCGGCATCTGTACGTTCCAGGGGTGGCACGCGCTTTGCCGTCAACGGCGGCGATGCCTAGGCCGGTAGGTGTTCGGTCCGAAGACACGAGCGCGTCCGCTGCGTTCTCTAGTGCGTCCAGAATGAGGGCAAGGTTGGTCTTGGGCTGTCCCGGACGCTGGTACTGGAGCCATCGCGCCGGCTCGGCGAATGCAGCTTGACCCTTCCCGAGACGCTGCATGTAGGCAGAATATGCCTTCTCCCCGGAATGAGCGAGTCGGTTTCGCACAATTTGGAGACGGTCGAGGTGTTCCAAAATCTGATCGCGATTCCACAACCGGATGAAGGGCTGACCGTGGTGCAAGAATAGCACCGATCGATCCACAGTGGACTTGATGGGTAACCAATCGACATAGGCGCGGCCGCCTAGGACTAGATCGTTTACAGTCTCATCGCCAAGACCCCCTACGCGGCTCCGGATATTCGAGATTCCAGACGTGTCTAGTGCGCATTCGTAGAAAAGTTCGCGAACGAATCTTTCGAAGGCGACGTGGATGCTCAGACAGATTGCGTTGGTCGCTACGTCGAGTTCGTGGTTAGAGAGGCCTGCAGGGCCCGTCAACTGTACGAGTTTTGACGCCATTGTTCGAGCGTTGGCGATCTCGACATCGAAGTCGCTGCGAAGAGCGACAGCCGTCACGAAAGAATTTCCCCGAGTGCGTCGGACAAGTAGCTGTAGCGACTGTCTCGAGACGCCTTATCCGAGGCCGAACCACTAATCGCTCGAATGAGGTCTGGATTGGTCTTGCGGTCAGCGTTAACCTTCGCAGCTGCTTTGGCGAGGGCATCCTGTAGAACGCCGGGCGGCAATTGCTCGTATTCAGACTGCCAGGCAAACAGGATGTAGAACCAGCCTCGTGAGCGAAACGTCTTAAGTGGGTCGCGATTGGCGGGCCGCGCGAGCGCGTCGTCGAGAGCTGTCATTGTCTCGTCGAATCTGGCTTCGAGGTCCGACTCCTCTGGCACGGACTCCGCGAAGTCGGTATAGGCAGAGTCTATTTCTACCCGCCCTGTCTTGATGACTCCGTGCATGAGGAGGAGGATTAGCTCGCTCGTGAACTCGACGTCCTTCATGCGCGAAATCTCGCTGTCCCGGAGAATTCTCCAATCGGTCCATCTGCTCTGGTGTCTCCGAGCGAGGCGATAGCACAGATCAGAGAACCGTCCGTCGCGTCGGGCGTACCTCAACTCTTGTGCAGTTAAAGGCGATCCCGTTGAGTTGAGACGATCGTATATCTCTAGTACCTGACCGATAGTGGCGATCGACTCAATCGTGGATACCGAGAGGCGAGTTGATAGGACGCGGTTCATTACTCGCGTGGGCAGCTCGTGAAATCGGTATCCACGATTCGAACGACCTTCGCTGGTGAGCGGGTAGTAGAGCCACTCGTCTGAGTCGTTTCGATCGTCAAGGAGTTCGGGCTCAAGAAAGGCGATGATAGTACGTAGCCTTTGCTGGCCGTCGACTACCCGACGGATAACGTCGGTCGGACCGCCTCTTTCTTCATTCTGCAGGACGATTAGCGGAATCGGGAATCCTCGCACGATACTATCAATTAGGAAGCTCTTGGACTTGGCGTTCCAGACTGAGTCCCGTTGGAACTGGGGCCGCAACTCCAGAGATCCGTCGCGTTGCCAGCCGATGAGATCGCGTACGGCGTATGTGCCCTGATCAGGGACCAGCTCTTCGATCAGTTCGGGGCTTGAGTCGGCCATGACTGAACCTTGCCAGACGAAGGAAGACGAACGTGACAAGTGGACTCGTGGCGTGCAGCCCAGATGACCGGGCGGCGCCGCCGCCCGGGCTCAAGTCCCGCTGCGTCGGTCGGGGTCAGTTGGCTTCGACAGCGCGAGGTTGTAGCTCCGAGATCCGTGAACATTCAGGCACGACACCTCAGCATCTGCGAGTGTCCCGACTGACGCGGAGGCGGAGATTGCGCCCGGAGTGACCCGATTGCGTGGGCAATGCAAGCTGACCTGTTCCGCCGGTCCGAGGTCAAACGAAGACACGAAGGACCACCGGAGTGGCGTCCGGCGGAGCACATGCTCTGTCTGCAGATGGCTGCCTCTACAAGCCAGCAAGCTCCGACAATCGCCGCGCGATCTCGGCGTCGCGGTCGGCGGCGGCGTGCTGGTACCGCATGGCTGCTCCCGGTGTCGTATGGCCGAGACGACCCATCAGTTCTGCGAGGGTCGCGCCGGTCTGGGCGGCCAGGACGGCGCCGGTGTGGCGAAGGTCGTGCCACCGGAGGTCCTCACGGCCCGCCGCCGCGCGAGCGGGGTAGTAGACCTTGTAGAGCGTCGCCGGGGCCATGTGACGGTTGCTGTCGCCTGCAGCCGGGAACAGCAGTGACTCCCTGCCGGAGGCGGTGTGATCAGTGAGGTGGCCCTCCACCAGCGGCAGGAGGTGAGGCGGGATCGCGATATCGCGGACGCCGGCGTCGGTCTTGGGCGGGCCAATGATGAACTCGCCGCCGACGCGGACAACGCCCCGGCGGACCTTCACGCGTCCGGTACGGAGGTCGATGTCCCCGCGGCGCAGCTCGGTCAGCTCGCCGAAGCGCATGGCGCACCACGCGGCTAGCAGCGCCATCAGCTGGTAGCGGTCTGGCAGCGCCTCGACGATCGTCTTGAGCTCCTGGAGGCTGGCCGGTTGGACACGGTGGGCTCGCTTGGCGCTGCCGGCTCCACGAATGTGGGCAGGGTTGTACGGCACGAGCGGATACGGGCGCTCGGAGGCGGCGCTGGCGAAGACTGTGCGGAGCAGGCTGTAGGACTGGGCGCGGATGGTCTCGCGTCCGGGTGCGACGCCGTCGTACCAAGCGTCTACGTCATCGGCCGAGATCCTGTCGATGCGCTCATCGCCGAACGTGGGGTAGATCCACGTGTCGAGGAGCATGCGGTACTGCTGCCGGGTTGTCGGCCGCAGCGCGCGGCCCTGAGTCTTCCTGGTCTCGAGCCACTCGTCGGCGTACTCACGCAGGGTGGGGATCACCTTCTGCCTGGCGGCGCGAGCGGCGGCTTCGGGAGCCCAGAGCTCCAGGCTGATCTCGGCGCGTCGCGCGGTCAGCCACGCAATCGCGTCGTCCTTGGATGCGAACGTCTCAGGAGCGCGATAAAGCTTGCCGTCCGGACCTGTGTAGGCGGCCCGATACCGACCGGAGGCGAGCCGCTCCACACGGCCGAACCCTCGCCTCTTACTCGCCCTCTTCTTGGTCACGTAGGTCTCTCCCAGGTCGATCTCAAGGAACATACGAGGAACAACGAGGAATAACGGGGTCCGAACCTGTCCGGAGGTGTCCACATCTGTCGTCGGCCAAAACGCCCTCTGACCTGCGAGTTTACGACAAACCGGCTCAGAATGGCTCTTGACCCGGACCCGCTTCTCAAAACTTCGAACCCAGTATCGCTCGCCCTATTGAGCACGGCAAAGGCGTATTCCTCAGATCGAATCCCTGCGGTGAGGGAAATTGACGCGATCGCGAAAGCCGATTCGCGGCTCGCTCCATCTCCCCCTTTCGCGGCCGGTGGTCGTCGAACACCTCGGGCCGGGTCAGCGCGCGTCCAGCACCGTGATCGTCTGCGTCGTCCGCTTGTAGTCCACGTACAGCCGGATGGTGAGCTTCTCCACGCCCTCGCGGACACGGTCGGTTCGGGTCGGGAGCCTCAGGTCGAACCTGCGGGCACCTGCCTTGAGGCGGCCGTCGGGCGCGACGTAGAGCCGGTGGAGGGGCTTCGTCATATCGATCTCCGTGCCGACGCGCTTACGCATCCAGGCGGCCCGGATGTCGGTGCCGCGCAGGTCGGTCCCGGGGCCCTTGACGACCGTGCCGCCGACGTGGATGTCGTAGCCCGTCGGCGCGGAGGTGGTGAGCCGGAAGATGATCGGCTGCCCCTCGCGCACGACGCGCTTGACGGGCTTGAAGGTGATGGTCGCGTCGGGGTCGTCGTCGCGCACCGTCAGGCCCCCTAGGTAGTCGTCGGTGGCGATGCCGCGGGCCGGCCAGGCCCGGACCTGGGTGGTCAGGTCGTGGTCGTCGAGCCTGTTGCCGACGTACTCGATCGGGATCGTCCCCGACGTCTGGCCCGGAGCGATGTCGACGGTGAAGCGGCGCCTCGAGCCCCGGTGCTGGCCGAGGGTGGCCATGACGACGCGAGCCGGGCTGGTGACCGTGCCGGTGATGGTGAACGGCACCTGCGCGACCTTGGGGGTCTTGGAGCTGCCCTCGTCGACGACGAGCCGGCCCAGGTCGAGCTGGGGCAGCCGGGCGGCGGGCACGGGCGCGAGTGTCGACGGCGCGGCGGCGAGGTCGGCGACCCAGACCCGGCCCCGCGCGCTGGTCGAGACCAGCTCGACCGAGCGGATGTCGGCGAGGTCGACCCCGGCGAGACCCGTGGCGTCGACGAGCAGCGCTTGTGCCCAGAGCTTGGTGAGGGACGGCGCCTTGAGCAACGCGTCGAGCCGGGTACCGCCGACGGGCTCAACGACGGCGCTGTCGCCGTTGCCGTCGGTGAGGCGCACCCGCAGCCCGACGCCGCTGAACCGGGGGTCGACGATCGTGCGCAGCTCGAGCCGGTCGGTGCTGAGGTCGAGCGGGTCCGCGAAGGTGAGGCCGCCGGTGGCTCCGCGGTTGGTCCAGGACATCTCGAGGAACCTGCGGCTCGGGGTGGGCTCGCCCGCGAGGGCCCAGTGCGGGGTGATCTGGTTGCCCATGCCGCGACCGCAGAGGGCGGAGGCCGACGTCTCGAACGCCGACTTCCCGTTGCAGAGCTGCGTCTTGGCGCCCGACCGGGGCGTGGTCGCAGTAGCCTCGAGACCGGGCCGACGCTGGTCGCGACCGCCGCCGATGGCGTGGCTGCGCACGTCGGCGTCGCCGATCGAGGGCACGGTGACGTGGGACCCGTCGAAGAGCGGCAGGTAGGCGTCGTCGCCGGCGAAGAGCCTGACAGCACCGGCGATGTAGGCCGTGCCCACGCGGCGCTGCTCGCCGGCCTTGAGCCGGCCGGGATGGCGCCTGCCGCAGGGCCCGTCCCCGCCGTACCCGTCGTCGTGGGCGGGTGCGGCGGCGATGCCCGGTGTCCACTCGGTGTTGAAGAAGTTGTGGTTGGCGCCCATCACCAGCACCGAGCTCTTGAGCGAGGTGTCGTCGGTGGCGAGATCGCGGCCGGTGTCGGTGAACTGCTGGCCCTGGATGTCGGAGACGTCGCCGTCGCAGTAGGGCAGCACCGTCACGGTGGGCACGTACGGCGCGGTGTGGGAGGCGAAGTTGGTCGGCGCGAGCAGCACCTGCCCGGCGATCGTGTACGGCGCGCCCAGCGGGACCCCGATGGCGGCGCGGTCGACCCCCTCACCGCCACGGCTGTGCCCGACGAGCACGACCTGGCCGAGGTCGACCTGGTGCCCGGCGGCCAGGTCGACCCAGTGGTCGAGGTGGGCCTCCACGATCGTGGCCCGCGCGCCGGCGCCGCCGTCGTCGAGGCGGTGGTCCTGGGCGTTGATGCCGTTGACCCGCACCGAGACGGTCGTGTAGCCCTGCGAGGCCAGCACCTGCTGCACGTAGTCGTAGCCGAGGTGGCTCGGGATCTCGGCGAACGGCGCCCGGCACGGCCACCTCTCGCTGTAGCTGTCGGGGTTGCCCGGGTCGTAGCAGACGTCGTGGCGGCCGTGCATGAGGAGGACCAGCGGACGTGGCCCGGTCGGCTGGTCGGCCGCCGGCTCCACGACGTGGCCCACCATCTCGATCGGCCGACGCATGCCGGCCACCTTCAGCGGCTCGAGGGTGTAGTCGCTGGTGACCGTGGAGAACGCGCCGCGCTTGCCCGGGTCGGGCGCCGCCAGCGGAGCCCTGTCCGGGGGCGGGCCGGCCGTCTCGCCGCCGGTGTCGGCCGGGTCGGCGGGGTCGAGGCCATGCTCGTCGACGCGGTCACCGGACAGGACGACGTCCAGCTCGGCGGGGTCGGGGCGCTCGGCCGCGGTCACCACGGCGGTCACGGTGCGGCCGTCGTCCTCGATGGTCGGCGCTCCGAACGCGAGCCCGGCGCCGCCGATCGTGGGCCGGTCGGAGGTCATCGGGAAGGCGTCGGGCGCCGTCCACGACACCTCGTAGCGGTCGGCGCCGATCGCGACGACCCGCCACGTCCCCTCCGGGCCGACCGCGGTCGGCCCGGGGCCGGCAGTGGGTGCTGCGGATGGGCCGCTCGGGTCGGGGGCGGCAGCAGCCGGCGCCGGGACCGTCGGTAGCAGGCCCGTCAGGAGGGCGGCAGCGGCCACTGCGGCGAGACGGGCAGGGACACGCGGGGAGATCGGCACCAGCCGACGATAGGTCTGCACACTCCCTTGACGCGGTGACGGGCCAGTTACGTCGCGCGCAGGGTCACAGACGCAGGGAGATGGCCCCTTCTGTGCTGCCGTCGTGGGGCCCGCAGAGGAATGGGCAAGCGGCGCGGAGCATCGGTCTACAGCCGCCGAGGCTTCGTTGGCTTGATGGAGCCATGAACGCAACCTACGGATTCCAGGCCACCATGACCGCCAAGCCAGGGCTGGGGGACCGGCTCGTCGAGCTCCTCCTCAGCGGCCGGCGCGAGGGCAACCCCGGCGCCACCGAGCACTGCCTCGTCTACCTCGTCAGCCGCTCCGCGTCGGACCCGGACGTCGCCCACATCACCGAGGGGTGGACCTCGGCGGAGGACCACCACCGGGTCTTCGCCGAGCCCGCGGCGCAGGCGGTCGTCGCCCAGCTCGCCGACCTCCTCGCCGAGGAGCCGACGTACGCCGACCTCACGCCCGTCGACGGCAAGGTCGTCGCGTGAGCGCCCGGCCCGGGGTCGACCCCGAGCTCCAGGCTCTCCTCGCGACCGTGCCGGAGGGACCCCCACTCGGGCCCGACACCCTCGCGCTGATCCGCCCGTACGCCACCGTCCCGCCCGAGACCGCGCTAGCCGGCCACGCCGTGGACCGGCGGGAGGTGACGGTCCCCGGCGCCGACGGTGCCGAGATCGCGATGACCGTCCTTGCGCCAGCCGGCGGCACCGGCACCGCGGCTGCCCCGTGCATCTACTGGATCCACGGTGGCGGCATGGTGCTGGGCGACCGGTACTCCCAGATCGACGTCCCGCTCGACTGGCTCGCCCGGTTCGGCGCCGTCGTCGTCAGCGTCGACTACCGCCTGGCGCCCGAGGCGAGCGGCACGACCCTCGTCGAGGACTGCTACGCCGGACTCGCCTGGACCGCCGAGCACGCCGCCGAGCTCGGCGTCGACCCCGAGCGGATCGTCGTCGCGGGCGTCAGCGCCGGGGGCGGGCTCGCGGCCGGGACCGTGCTGCTCGCCCGCGACCGCCGGGGGCCGGCCGTCGCGGCCCAGGTCCTGGTCTGCCCGATGCTCGACCACCGCGATGCCACAGTCTCGAGCCACCAGTACGACGACGCCGGTGCCGTCTGGTCGCGCGAGGCCAACGCGTTCGGCTGGGCCTCGGTCCTCGACGGCGTCGGCGAGGTGTCGGCGTACGTCTCCCCGGCGCTGGCGACCGACCTCTCCGGCCTCCCGACGACGTACGTCGACGTCGGCTCGGCCGAGGTCTTCCGCGACGAGGACGTCGCCTACGCGACGCGGATCTGGGAGGCCGGGGGACAGGCGGAGCTGCACGTGTGGGCCGGCGGTTGCCACGGGTTCGACGCGCTGTTCCCCGGGGCCGAGGTCTCCGTGACCGCCCGTCGGGCCCGCAGCGACTGGCTGGCGCGGGTCCTGAGCCACGCCGGGGACGCCAGCCCCGCCACCACCACCGACACCCAACACAACCCGGACAACCACGACAACCGAGAGCACGAGGTCAGCACCGCATGAAGATCGCACTCATCACCGGGGCCAGCGCCGGCATCGGCCAGGCGGCCGCCCGCGAGATCGCCCGCCAGGGGATCGGCGTCATCGTCACCTACCGCTCGCACCGCGCCGAGGGCGCGGAGCTCGTCGCCGCGATCGAGGCCGACGGCGGGAGCGCGGTCGCGCTGCCGCTCGACCTGGACGACGTCGCCAGCCTGGACGGGTTCGTCGCCGACGTCGGCGCCGCGCTGGCGGACACCTGGGGCGTCGCCCAGCTCGACTACCTGGTCAACAACGCGGGCGCCGGCGGCGGCGCACCGTTCGCGGAGACGACCGAGGAGGCGTTCGACCGGTTCCACCGGATCCTGGTCAAGGGCCCGTACTTCCTGACCCAGAAGCTGCTCCCGGTCCTGGCCGACGGCGGCGCGATCGTGAACACCGGGAGCTCCGCGGCCCTGGCCAACCGGGTGACCGCCGGCTACTCGGCCTACGCGGCGATGAAGGGCGCGATGCACACGCTCACGCCGTACTGGGCCAAGGAGCTGGCCGACCGCGGCATCCGGGTCAACGCGATCGCGCCGGGCACGACCCGCACCCGGATCGGCGACGACGCCTTCGCCAAGATGCCCGAGCTCGTCGCGGAGGTCGCGCGCGGCGTGGCGCTCGGCCGGATCGGCGAGCCCGAGGACGCCGCGGCCGTCATCGCGTTCCTGCTCTCCGACGCCGCTCGCTGGGTGACCGGTCAGGTCATCGAGGTCTCCGGTGGCGAACGGCTCTAGGAACGGTTCGAGCCGCGTGCGGCGGCTACGATCGGCGTCCCCGCCGGCTTGGAGAAGGGGAGCGTCGGTGAGCATCGACCGGGTCCGCACCCTCATCGCGGCGCACGCGCACCGCGACGACCTCGGGCTGCCCGGCGTACGCATCGCCAAGGTCACCGACCCGACCGAGCCCACGCCGTCGATGGCGGAGCCGGTCCTCGCGTTCTCGTTCCAGGGCGCGAAGCGGATCGCCCTGGGCGACCAGGTCCACGACCAGGTGCCCGGCACCTTCATGACCGTGGCCGTCGACCTGCCGATCACCGGCCACTACACCGTCGCGTCCCGCGCCGAGCCGTACCTCGGGTTCGCGCTGGAGCTCCGTACGTCGTCGATCGCCGAGCTGCTCGTCGGGGCGGCGTCCGGGCTCCGCGAGGTCCAGGCACCTCCCGAGCCGGGCCTCTCGGTCAACCAGGCGTCCGCGGAGATGGTCGACGCCGTCGCGCGGCTCCTCGCCCTGGCCGACCGCCCCGACGACGCCGCCGTCCTGGCCCCGCTGATCGAGCGCGAGATCCTCTGGCGGGTGCTCACCGGGCCGGCCGGGCCGGCGGTCCGCCAGATCGGGCTGCGCGACAGCAGCCTGACCCACGTCGGCCGCGCCATCCGGCACCTGCGCACCCACGCGTTCGAGCCGGTGCAGGTCGACGAGCTGGCCCGGCTCAGCGGCATGGCGGTCTCCTCCTTCCACAAGCAGTTCCGGACCGTGACCGCGATGAGCCCGATCCAGTACCAGAAGCGGATCCGGCTGCAGGAGGCCCGGCTGCGGCTGTTCCACGGACCCGCCGACATCGCGGCCGTGGGGCACTCGGTCGGCTACGGCAGCGCGTCGCAGTTCAGCCGCGAGTACCGCCGCGAGTTCGGCGTCGCGCCCAGCGTCGACGCCGTCCGGATGCGCGAGGCGGAGCAGGTCACGGCCTGACCGCGGCCGGGCAGGGACGCCACCCGAAGGATTCTCGAAGAGAACCGGAAACGCCGACTCGTACGTTCCGCGCATGACCCGCGCCCTGCCCGCGCCCACCCGACGCCTGTCCGTCCTGGTGGCCGCACTCCTCGTCCTGATCACCCTCGTGCCGACGTACGCCGGCCGCGCCGACGCGCGCCCGCCCGCAGTGACCGGCAGCGTGGGCACCAACAGCGGCGGCTCCGTCGCGGGCCTGACGGTGCGGCTGCGGGCCGTGGCCCGTGGCGGCGGCCCGGGTGCGGTCGTCGGGACCGCCAAGACCAACGCCCAGGGCCAGTTCGCCGTCGTCGGCGGCAAGGCCGGGACGAAGTACTTCGTCGAGCTCCTGCAGGGCACGTTCCAGCGCGGGCTCGCCGGCGGGAGCCAGCGGCGCGTGTGGCAGGCCGCCCTGAAGGACGCCGACAAGTACTTCGGCGGCGCCCACATCGGCAAGGTGTTCGGCGTGCCCGCGTTCGTCCGCGGGGTCTTCGTCGACTCCGAGACCAAGGTCGGTGTCCCCGGCGTCAGGCTGACGCTGAAGGCCCTCGACGGCGACGTCCCCGACATCACGACCACGACCGGCCGCCGCGGCTCGTTCCTGCTGTCCGGCCTGACGCGGGAGGACTGGGCGCTGAAGGTCAAGGGCTCGCCGGTCGGCTACGAGAACGGGGTCTTCGGCTGCGCCTTCGAGGTGGTTCCGGCCGCGTCCGAGTGCCAGTCGAACATCGGCGTCTACCCCAAGAAGATGCGCATCGACAAGGTCACCCGCGGCACCGCCCCGGCGGCGGCTCGGGGCTTCTACAACCCGCGCAAGATCTCCTTCGGACAGGTCGGGAAGGCCCGGGCCGGGATGACGGTCGCCCAGGCGATGGCCACCGGTGAGCTCAACGAGAACGTCCCCGCCGGGGAGTGCGGCCCGATCCGGCTGCAGCCCAAGGCGCCGTTCCGCTACCAGTACGTCGTGCTGACCGTCGGCAACAAGATCGCCGAGATCGACGTCGTCAAGAAGCGCCCCCGCACGCAGCACGACCTCGGGGTCGGCAGCTCCAACGAGCAGGTGCGGAGCGACTACCGGCAGAGGCTGAGCCAGCCCGTCGAGGCCGGCTACGGCCAGTGGGCGCGCTTCGTCAAGACCGGCACCGGCGCCGACCGTCGGTGGATCGGGTTCCTCTTCGGCAACGCGTACGTCGACGACGGTCCCCTGAGTGCCCTCGACAAGGTCACCCTGATCGGCGTGAGCAAGGGCAAGCGCCCCGACCTGATGCTGGACGGGTGCTGAGCGACACGGCCGACGTACGACGCCTCGCCACGTTCCTCGCCTGAGTCAGCCGAGCAGCCGCCCGACCAGGCCCCGCGCCGCGTCGTACGCCCCCGGGTCCTCGCCGGCCCGGGGGCCCGCGACGTCGAGGGCACCCTCGGCCACGGGCACGCCCGCGAGCCACGCCCGCACCGCTGCCGGGTCTGCGCCGTCGGTCACGAGGACGGGCCGGCCGACCGCGCGGGCCACGGCCACGGTCAGGTCGGTGCCGGGGGAGCGGACGCCGCCGCGCCGGACCACCAGGACGGCGTCGCCGGCACGAACGTTGAGCCTGGTGCGCACGGCGGGGTCGGCCGAGGCCGTCGCGCGCAGGTCGGGGTACGCCGCCAGCAGCCCCGGCGGGTCGGGGTGGTCCTCGGCCCAGCCACCGGCCGGGCACCACCCGGCGTACGGGACGCCGCGGGCGATCGCGGCGTCGAGGGCGGCGCGGTCGACGCCGGTCTGGCCGCCGGAGACGATGCGGGTGACGAGCACGGCGTCCATCCTGGGGGACGGGGCTTCGAGGCTCGCTGCGCTCGCACCTCAGCCGCCGTGGGCAAACCGGGGCGCAGTGCGGGGAGGGGCGTCGATACGCTGACGGTTCCACCCGTCGCTTCCACGAAAGGACCAGTCGTGTCCGAGATCAAGGTCGTCCGCATCCACGCCGGTGAGCGTGAGGAGCGGGGGACGACGACGGGCACCAAGGCCTGGGAGCTGTACGCCGAGCAGCCGGACGTCATCGCCGCGCGCGTGGGCGGCGAGCTGAAGGACCTCGCCCACGAGCTGCGCGACGGCGACGAGGTCGAGTCGGTGACCATCGACAGCGCCGACGGGCACGACATCCTGCGCCACTCCACCGCGCACGTGATGGCCCAGGCCGTCCAGGACCTGTTCCCCGAGGCCAGGCTGGGCATCGGGCCGCCGATCACCGACGGCTTCTACTACGACTTCGACGTGCCGACCCCGTTCGTGCCGGAGGACCTCGAGAAGATCGAGACCCGGATGCGCAAGATCATCAAGGAGGGCCAGCGCTTCGAGCGCCGGGTCACCACCGACGCCGACGCGCTCGACGAGCTGAAGGACGAGCCCTACAAGGTCGAGCTGATCGGGCTGAAGGGCTCGGGCAACAGCGACGACGCCGCCGAGGGTGCGAGCGTCGAGGTCGGGGCCGGCGAGCTGACGATCTACGACAACGTCAACCCGCGCTCCAAGGAGACCGTGTGGTCCGACCTGTGCCGCGGCCCGCACCTGCCGACCACCAAGCGGATCCCGGCGTTCAAGCTGATGCGGTCGGCGGCGGCGTACTGGCGCGGTGACGAGAAGAACAAGCAGCTGCAGCGGATCTACGGCACCGCCTGGGAGTCCAAGGAGGCGCTCGAGGCCCACCTCGAGCGGATCGCCGAGGCCGAGAAGCGCGACCACCGCAAGCTCGGTCGCGACCTCGACCTGTTCAGCTTCCCCGACGAGATCGGGTCCGGCCTGCCGGTGTTCCACCCCAAGGGCGGCGTGATCAAGCGCGAGATGGAGGACTACGTCCGCCAGCGGCACATCGAGGAGGGCTTCGACTACGTCGGCACCCCCCACATCTCCAAGGAGCAGACCTTCCACCTCTCGGGGCACCTGCCCTACTACGCCGATGGCATGTTCCCGCCCATGGAGCTCGAGGGCGCCAACTACTACCTCAAGGCCATGAACTGCCCGATGCACAACCTGATCTACCGCTCCCGCGGTCGGTCCTACCGCGAGCTGCCGCTGCGGCTCTTCGAGTTCGGGCACGTCTACCGCTACGAGAAGTCCGGCGTCATCCACGGCCTCACCCGGGTGCGCGGGTTCGCCCAGGACGACTCGCACTCCTACGTCACCCCCGAGCAGGCGCCCGAGGAGATCAAGCACCTGCTCGACTTCGTGCTCGGACTATTGCGCGACTTCGGGCTCGACGACTTCTACCTCGAGCTCTCCACCCGCGACGACTCCAAGCCCGACAAGTTCGTCGGCTCGCAGGAGCAGTGGGACTCCGCCACCGAGGTGCTCCGCGCCGCGTGCGAGGACTCCGGTCTCGACCTCGTGCCCGACCCCGGCGGCGCGGCGTTCTACGGCCCCAAGGTCTCGGTGCAGGCCCGCGACGCGATCGGCCGCACCTGGCAGATGTCGACGATCCAGTACGACTTCAACCAGCCCGAGGGCTTCGACCTGACCTACCAGGCCTCCGACGGCACCCGGAAGCAGCCGGTGATGATCCACTCGGCCAAGTTCGGGTCGATCGAGCGGTTCCTCGGCGTGCTCGTCGAGCACTACGCCGGCGCGTTCCCGCCGTGGCTCGCCCCGGTGCAGGTGCAGGCGATCCCGGTGGCCGACTTCGCCGCCGACTACCTGCACGACGTCGCGCGCCGCATGAAGACCCAGGGCCTGCGCGTCGAGGTCGACGACTCCGACGACCGGATGCAGAAGAAGATCCGCAACGCGCAGCTGCAGAAGGTGCCGTTCATGATGATCGCCGGCAACGACGACATCGAGGCGGGCGCGGTGTCCTTCCGCTACCGCGACGGGCGCCAGGACAACGGCGTCCCCATCGACGAGGCCATCGCCCGCGTCGCCACCGCCGTGAACGCGAGGGAGCAGGTATGACCGACGCTGAGAAGACCCTGGACCAGGCGACCGCCTCGACCGTGACCGTCAAGGGCGGCGAGGTCGAGATCCGGACCGCGATCACGCCCGACGACGTGCACGCCGCGGCGCACCTGTTCGAGCACGAGCTCGACCCCGGCGCCGTACGCCGGTTCCTCGGCGATGGCGGGCACCACCTGGTCCTCGCCTTCGACGAGGGTCGTCCCGTCGGCATGATCACGGTGATCGAGCTGACCTACCCCGACCGCGGCACCGAGATGTTCATCTACGACATGCGCGTCGACGACGACCACCGCCACCGGGGCCTCGGGCACGCCATGCTCGACGCGCTCGAGTCGCTGGCCCGCGACACGCTGTGCGTCGGTGTCTGGGTGGTGACCGGCACGGGGGAGAAGAACGCCGGGGCCCGGGCGACGTTCAGCAGCCGCGGCGCCGACGAGGACCGCGACCGGATCCGCTACTCCTGGCGCACCGCCATCGACTGAGTGGTCACGACGTAGCGCCGGCACGGCGAGACGTGGGTCTCGCCGCCCGAGACGACCTCGTAGGGCAGCGGACCGGCGTCACGCCAGCCGCGACGCTCGTAGAAGCGGCGGGCACGGGCGTTGCCCTCCACCACGGCCAGCCACGCCTCGGCGTGACCGGCGGCCGCGACCTGGCGCGCGGCCTCGTCGAGCAGCGTGCCGGCCAGGCCCGTACCGCGGTGGGTCGCGGCGACGTACACCTGCTCGACCTCGTCGCCGACGACCATGACGAAGCCGGCCACCTCGCCGTCGACCTCGACCACCGTCGTGTCCGGCACGCGGCCGGGCGCCCGGGCGTGGAACTCCTCGAGCGTGCGGGACGCCGTCAGCCCGTCGGGCACGTGACCTGGGTGGGCGTCGTGCCAGCCGGCGTACCAGAGGTCGGCCACGGCGGGCATGTCGATGGGCGTCGCGGGTCGCAGCGTCGGCATCCGCCGATGCTAGGCGCCCGGCCGGTTGGCGCCACGTGGTGAGGTGGACCCATGCCCCGACGCATCGCCACCACCGACCGGGTCGGTCGCGACGAGCTCCTGGAGTTCGCCCGCACCCGGCACCACCTCGTGCTCGTCACCCGCCGCCGCGACGGCAGCCCCCAGGTCAGCCCGGTGACCGGGGGAGTCGACGCCGACGGGCGCATCGTCATCTCGACCTACCCCGAGCGTGCCAAGGCTGCCAACGCCCGCCGCGACCCGGAGGTCTCGGTGCTGGTGCTCAGCGACGAGTGGGACGACGCATGGGTGCAGGTCGACGGCACCTGCGAGGTCATCGACCCGCCCGACTCGGTCGAGCCGCTCGTCGACTACTACCGCTGCATCGCCGGCGAGCACCCCGACTGGGACGAGTACCGCCAGGCCATGCGCGACCAGGGCAAGTCGCTGCTGCGGATCACGCCCACCCGGTGGGGTCCCGTCGCGACGGGTGGGTTCCCGGAGCGGTTGGCCGACTAGCCGGGGTAGTTCGACCTCTGGTCGACCTCCCGGCACGGTTCGAGGTCGACCAGAGGTCGAGCTATCCCGGGCGGGCTCGGTCGGTGCGACGGGGGATAGTTCGTGACCTGATCAACCTCGCGACCGGGAAAAATGTTGATGACGTCTCGAACTATCCCCGGCCGGGCTGACCGAGCCGATCGCTGACGCGGGCCAGCACCCGGTCGAGCACCGCCAGCTCGTCGGGGGCGAGGTCGTCGAAGACCAGGCGGCGGACCAGGCGGGCGTGGTCGGGGGCGGCCTGGTCGATCGTCTCGCGCCCGGACGGCGACAACACTGCCCACGCCCCGCGGCCGTCGTCCTCGCACTCCTCGCGGGTGATCAGGCCGCGCGTCTCCATCCGGCGCACCTGGTGGGACAGCCGGCTGCGCTCCCAGCCGATGCCGGCGGCCAGGTCGCCGACCCGACGGCGGCCGTCGTCGGCGTCGGTGAGCGCGACCAGGACGTCGTAGTCGGCCAGGGAGAGCCCGGAGTCGTGCTGGAGCTGCCGGTTGAGCGCGGCCGGGAGCGCGGTCTGCAGCGCGATCCACCGGCGCCACGCCTGCTGCTGCGCGTCGTCGAGCCACGGGTCCTCAGCGGTCATGCGCTCATGATACCGGAATAGTTGACACGTCACCTAAGTTAGGGCAATCATGACCACCATGAAGCTCGAGCCCACCATCGACGTCCGTCGTGCCGAGGAGCGCCCCGCCAGCAAGTTCGGCTGGCTCGACAGCAAGCACTCGTTCTCGTTCGGCCACCACCGCGACCCGGCCAACACGCATCACGGCCTGCTGCTGGTCAACAACGACGACGTCGTCGACGCCGGCACCGGCTTCGACACCCACCCGCACCGCGACATGGAGATCGTCACCTGGGTGCTGCGCGGGTCGCTCGTGCACCAGGACTCCACCGGCCACAACGGCCTGATCTACCCGGGCCTGGCCCAGCGGATGAGCGCCGGCCGCGGCATCCTGCACTCGGAGAAGAACGACTCCTGGCGCCTGCAGGGCGACACCCACGAGGAGCCGGTGCACTTCGTGCAGATGTGGGTCGTGCCCGACGAGTCCGGCGTCGACCCCGGCTACGAGCAGCTCGAGATCGACGCCGAGCTGATGAGCGGCTCGCTGGTCCCCGTCGCCTCCGGCATGCCCCAGCACGACGGAGCCTCGGCCATCCGCATCCGCAACCGGTACGCCGCCCTGCACGCCGCCCGGCTCGAGCCCGGGCAGAGCGTCGAGCTGCCCGAGGCGCCGTACCTCCACCTGTTCGTCCCCCGTGGCTCCGTCGCCCTCGAGGGGGCCGGCCCCCTCGCCACGGGCGACGCTGTCCGCCTCACCGCCACCGGTGGTCAGCGCGTGACCGCCACCGAGTCCGCCGAGGTCCTGGTGTGGGAGATGCACGCCGGGATCGCGTCCTGAAGGAGCACGCCATGACCGACACCGACCTGACCGCCGTCGAGGCCGAGCGCGCCCGGATCCGCGCGACCCACCTGCGCCCGCCGGGAGAGCGGCCGGCGTCGTCGGCCCGGGGGCTGCACCACACCGCGCTGATCAGCAGCGACGTCGAGCGGACGGTCCGCTTCTACCAGGACCTGCTGGAGCTCCCCCTCACCGAGCTCATCGAAAACCGCGACTACCCCGGCTCCTCGCACTTCTTCTTCGACCTCGGCCACGGCAACCTGCTGGCGTTCTTCGACTTCCCCGGTCTCGTCGTCGGGCCGTACGCCGAGGTCCTCGGCGGCCTGCACCACGTCGCGATCTCGGTCGACCCGACGCACTGGGACCGGCTCGTGGCCAAGCTCGCCGCCGCCGGCGTCGAGCACGTCGTGCACAGCGGGGTGTCGGTCTACTTCCGCGACCCCGACGGCGCCCGGATCGAGCTGATCGCCGACCCGCTGGGGGAGATGTACGGCGAGCAGGTGCTGTAGGGCCGCCGGCGTCGGATTCCCCGGTGCGCCGGGGATCCTGTCGGTTCGGGGCAAAACATCGCCCGAGAAGTGCTGGTTTCCCCGGTGCACCGTGGAACCCGCACCGAAGTTACTGAGACGTAACGTCACACATACCCTTTACACGTGACACCACGTCGCACTAACGTCGACGGAGTCCGCTCCCGACGACGCAGAGGTGACCCGCGATGACCAGCACGCTCCAGCCGGCCGCTCACCACGAGACCCCTCACCACGAGCACCCCCTCCAGACCTACGAGGAGCGGTTGCGCACCCTCAGCGAGGCGTCGGTCGAGCAGCACTTCGACGCGTTCCTCGACATCGACTGGGACCACCCCGACTTCGCGATCGACCCCACCGACGAGCGCTGGGTGCTGCCGGAGGCCGACGTCCTCGGGCGCCACGCGTGGTACCGCGGCCTGCCGCGCGGCGAGCAGGTCCGGATCGGCCTCTACCGCCAGGCCAACGTGACCAAGGTGGGTCTGCAGTTCGAGCAGATCCTGATCGCCGGGCTGATGAACTACGCCTTCAAGCTGCCCAACGGCTCGCCGGAGTTCCGCTACTCCACCCACGAGGCGACCGAGGAGTGCCACCACACCCAGATGTTCCAGGAGTTCGTCAACCGCTCGGGGCAGGACGTGCCCGGCGGCTCGCGCTTCTTCCGCACCATCGGCCCGCTCCTCCCGCTGGCCGCCAAGGTGGTCCCGTTCGCGTTCTTCTACGGCGTCCTGGCCGGCGAGGAGCCGATCGACCACGTGCAGAAGTCGATCCTCCGGGCCGGCGACGACATGCACCCGCTGCTGCAGCGGATCATGCAGATCCACGTCGCCGAGGAGGCGCGCCACATCGGCTTCGCCCACCAGTACCTCGTGCACCACGCCCCCCGGCTCAAGCGCCGCGAGCGGGCCGCGCTGTCGATCATCGTGCCGGTCATCATGAAGTGGCTGTGCAACGAGATCCTGGTGCCGAGCAAGAAGGCCCAGCAGGACATGGGCATCCCGGCCTGGGTCGTCGAGGAGCTCTACTGGGAGAGCGACGACGCGCAGAAGTTCCTGCGCGACCTCTTCGGCGACGTCCGGATGCTGGCGGAGGAGACCGGGATCATGAACCCCGTCTCGCGCCGGGTGTGGCGCCGCCTCGGGATCGACGGCCGCAGCTCGCGGTTCCGCAGCCAGCCCGCGTCCGCGGCCGCCTGACCGGCTCGCCGAGATGGCGTACGTCGTCACGCAGTCGTGCTGCGCCGACGCCTCGTGCGTCGTCGCCTGCCCGGTCAACTGCATCCACCCCGCCCCCGGCGAGCCGGGGTTCGCCACCGCGGAGATGCTCTACGTCGACCCCGCGTCCTGCGTCGGCTGCGGCGCCTGCGCGACGGCGTGCCCGGTCGACGCGATCAAGCCGGAGTCGGTGCTGACGCCGGAGGAGCGACCGTTCGTCGCCGTCAACGCCGACTACTACGACTGCTTCCCGCACCCCGACCGCACGCCGCTGTCGGTGGTCACCAAGCAGCGCCGCCTCCGGCGTCCGGGCCGCTACCGCGTGGCCGTCGTCGGCGCCGGTCCCGCCGGGCTCTACACCGCCGACGAGCTGCTCCAGCACCCCGAGATCACGGTCGACGTCTACGACCGGCTGCCCACGCCGTACGGCCTGGTGCGCGCGGGCGTCGCGCCCGACCACCAGCACACCAAGCGGGTCGAGAAGCTGTTTCGCGCGATCGAGGAGCAGCCCGGCTTCCGCTACTTCCTGGGCGTCGACGTCGGCCGCGACGTCACCCTCGCCGACCTCGAGGCGCAGTACGACGCCGTGGTCTACGCCGTCGGCGCCAGCGCCGACCGCAGCCTGGGCATCGAGGGGGAGCGGCTCCCGGGTTCGCTCTCGGCCACCGAGGTCGTGGCCTGGTACAACGGCCACCCCGACCGCACCCACCTCACGGTGCCGCTCGACCACGAGCGTGCCGTGGTCGTCGGCAACGGCAACGTCGCCCTCGACGTCGCCCGGATCCTCGCCCTCGACCCCGCCGCCCTCGAGCGCACCGACATCGCCGCGCTGCCGATGGCCGCCCTGCGCCGCAGCGCGGTCCGCGAGGTCGTCGTCCTCGGCCGCCGCGGCCCGGCCGAGGCGGCGTTCACCCTGCCCGAGCTGGTCGGGCTCGCCGGTCTGGTCGAGCGTGGCGAGCTCGACGTCGTCGTCGACACCGGGGGGCACCCGCTCCCCACGGGCACCCGCAGGCTCGAGGTGCTCGCCGAGCTTGCCGCGCGTCCGCGCCGCGCCGGCCTGCGCACCGTCGTGCTGCGGTTCCGCAGCCGGCCGGTGAGGATCCTCGGCGACGACGTCACCGGCGTCACCGGCGTCGAGGTCGAGCGCGACGGCGCCACCGAGACGATCCACGCCGGGCTCGTGCTGCGGGCGATCGGCTACCACGGCCTCCCGGTCGCCGACCTGCCGTACGACGCCGCCACCGGCACCGTGCCCCACGGCGGCGGGCGCGTGCGTCCCGGTCTGTACGTCGCCGGGTGGTGCAAGCGCGGCCCCACCGGATTCATCGGGACCAACAAGTCGTGCGCCGCGGAGACGGTCGGGAAGGTCCTCGACGACCTCGACGCCGGCCTGCCGGCCCCGGTCGGCACGCCCGGGTCGATCGCCGCGGTCGTCGCCGGCCGCCGTCCCGAGGTCGTCGACCTCGCCGGCTGGCGCGCGATCGACGCCGAGGAGCGCCGCCGCGGGCAGGCGGGATCGCGCCCGCGCGCCAAGATCGTCGACGTCGAGGAGATGGTCCGCGTCGCCCGTGCCGGAGCGGTCGCGCCGCGGCGCCGTTACGCTTCGATGAGGCGGCTCGTGCGGGGGGCCGGTCGGGACTAGCGATCAGGCGCGAGCGAGGTGGCATGGCGCAGCAGGACGGGCGGCAGGCCCGCTGGGACAAGCACAACGAGGCTCGTCGCGCGCAGATCCTCGACGCCGCGCTCGCGGTGATCAGCGCCGGCGCGCCCGGCGAGGAGTTCCACGTCCAGCAGATCGCCCAGCAGGCCGGGCTCAACCGCACGGTCGTCTACCGGCACTTCGAGGACCGCGCCGACCTCGACCGGGCGATCCGGGCGCACATCTTCGACGACCTCTCCGACGGACTGATCCCCGAGGTCAGCCTCGACGGCACCGTCAACCAGATCATCCGGCGGATCATCTCGGCCTACGTCGAGTGGGTCGTCGCGCACCCCGCCGCCCACGCCTTCGTCTCCCAGGAGACCTCCGGCCCGGTCGAGCAGGGCACCGACCGCATCGCCGGCGCGGTCACCGACATCGTGCAGCTCGCCATCGCCCTGCTCGGGGCCGAGCTCGACGAGGACGAGCAGGCGCTGGTCGACCCGCTCAGCCACGGCCTGGTCGGCGCCGTCCTCGGCGCCGTCCGCCGCTGGGTCTCGCGCGAGCCGCGCCGACCCGATGCCGCCGTGCTGATCGACCTGCTGTCGCAGTCGGTGTGGAACCTGCTCGACGGCCACGCGCGTCGCCTCGGGCTCGACCTCGACCCCGACGTCCCGCTCGTCGACCTGCTGCCGGCCCCGGCCGAGGGTCCCGCGTCGTGACCGGTTCGGCCGACCCGTTCCAGCAGGACGGTGCGGGGGAGAGCGACGACCTCGACCGGCTCTGGACGCCGCACCGGATGGCCTACATCCGGGGCGAGAACAAGCCCGAGGACGACACGGCGCCCCAGTGCCCGTTCTGCCGCATCCCCGGCCTCGACGACGTCGCCGGTCTCGTCGTACGCCGCGGCGAGCTGGCGTTCGCGGTGCTCAACCTCTACCCCTACTCGCCCGGTCACCTGATGGTCTGCCCCTACCGGCACGTCGCCGACTACACCGAGGTGACCGACGCCGAGTCGGCCGAGATCGCCGACCTGACCCGGGCGGCGATGCGCACGGTCCGCGCCGTCTCGGGGGCGGGCGGCTTCAACGTCGGGATGAACCAGGGCCACGTCGCCGGCGCGGGCATCGCCGGCCACCTGCACCAGCACGTCGTCCCGCGCTGGCCCGGCGACCAGAACTTCATGCCGATCATCGGGCGCACCAAGACCCTGCCCGAGCTGCTCACCGACACCCGGGCGCTGCTCGCGGACGCCTGGTCGTCGGGCTGAGCGTCCGCTGCCGACGCTCGGGGACGGGTTGGTTCGACCCAGCAACAAATACCTCCCCGAAACCCTGGACGCGCACCCCGTCGGCGCCATATGTTGTGCATCGCAACATACCGAGTGACTGCGGTCACAGATCCTGCCGATGGCAGGACCGAGCGATGGAGGGGCGCATGCGCCAGACGACGGGCCGCAAGGCCAGGAACCACGGGGCACGCATCGCGTCCCTGGCTGCGGTGGGGGTGCTGGCGCTGTCGCTGGCCGCCTGCGGCGACGACAGCGACGGCGGCGACGGCGGCAACGGCGGCAGTGGCGGTGGCGGCGGCGAGGTCTCCGGCACCGTCGGCGTCATCCTGCCCGACGCCACGACGTCCCCGCGCTGGGAGGAGCAGGACCGTCCCAGCCTGGAGGCCGCGTTCGACGAGGCCGGCGTCAAGCACACGATCGAGAACGCCCAGGGCGACGTCGACCAGTTCGGCCGGATCTGCGACAGCATGATCAACGACCAGGTCAACGTGCTGATGATCGTCAACCTCGACTCCGACTCCGGCTCCGCGTGCCTGAGCAAGGCCGCCGACGCCGGCATCCCGAGCATCGACTACGACCGCCTCACCCTCGGCGGCGGCGCGTCCTACTACGTGTCCTTCGACAACGTCCGCGTGGGCGCGCTCATGGGCGAGGGCCTCGTCACCTGCCTCGACGAGGCCGGCAAGACGCAGGCCAACATCGCCTACATCAACGGCGACCCCAACGACAACAACGCCGCGCTGTTCAAGCAGGGCTACGAGGAGGCGCTGGCCGAGAAGATCGACGGCGGCGACTACACCCTCGTCGGTGACCAGAGCGGCTTCTGGGACGCCACCAAGGCCGGTACGGCGTTCGAGCAGCTGCTCACCGCCGAGGGCGGCAAGATCGACGGCGTCGTCTCGGCCAACGACACCATGGCCGGCGGCATCATCGCCCGACTGCGGGCCCAGAGCCTCAACGGCCAGATCCCGGTCACCGGCCAGGACGCCTCGGTCGAGGGTCTGCAGAACATCCTCAAGGGCGACCAGTGCATGACGGTCTACAAGAACACCTCCCTCGAGGCCGAGACCGCCGCCAAGGCGGCGATCGCGCTGATCACCGGGTCGACCGAGGAGGCCGACGCGCTCGTCACCGGCACCGTCCCCGACACCGAGACCGGTGAGGACGTGCCCTCGATCCTGGCCGAGCCCGTCACCGTGACGGTGGAGAACATGCAGCAGGTCTTCGACGACGGCAGCGCCGACCCGGCCGAGGTCTGCACCGGCGACGTCGCCCCGCTGTGCGAGGAGGCCGGGGTCGGCGGCTGACCGTCGCCCCACCCGGTCGACGTCGCGTCCGCGGCGTCACCCGCACCACACACCGACCGGGGTCGCCCCCACCGTGGCGGCCCCGGTCGGCCTGCGGCTCGCCCGAGCCCACCCCTGACCCCACACCCACTCGTCCCGTCCCGTCCCGCCCCGTCCGGGGCCGATCCCCGTCCGTGGAGGACCACCCATGACTGCGCCCGCTCTCGAGAAGGAACCGTCGAGCAAGGCGCCGCCGCCGTTGCTGTCCCTGCGGGGCGTGCACAAGAGCTTCGGCGCGGTGCACGTGCTCAAGGGCGTCGACTTCGACGTCCGCCCCGGCCAGGTCACGGCGCTCGTCGGCGACAACGGCGCTGGCAAGAGCACCCTGATCAAGGGCATCGCCGGCATCCACGGCTTCGACGAGGGCTCCTACACCTACGACGGGAACGAGGTGCAGGTCCACAGCCCCCGTGACTCCAGCGCCCTCGGCATCGAGGTCGTCTACCAGGACCTCGCGCTGTGCGACAACCTCGACGTCGTCGACAACATGTTCCTCGGCCGCGAGCTCACCAAGGGCATCGTCATCGACGACACCACCATGGAGCGCCGCGCCCGCGAGACCCTCGACACGCTGTCGGTGCGCACGCTCGCCTCGGTGCGCACCAAGGTCGCCTCGCTCTCGGGCGGTCAGCGCCAGACCGTGGCCATCGCCCGCGCCGTGCTGTGGAACTCCCGCGTGGTCATCCTCGACGAGCCGACCGCGGCGCTGGGTGTCGCCCAGACCGAGCAGGTCCTCAAGCTCGTGCGCCGGCTCGCCGACCAGGGCCTCGGCGTCGTGCTCATCTCCCACAACCTCAACGACGTCTTCGAGGTCGCCGACGACATCGCCGTGCTCTACCTCGGGAAGATGGTGGCCCAGGTGCCGACCCGCGAGGTCAAGCACGGCCAGGTCGTCCAGCTCATCACCGCCGGTCGCTACGAGGAGGACGCCCGATGACCGCCGTCGACACGCCCGCGACCCCCGGGCCCGTCGAGCCCCAGGGCTCCGGATCCGCCGACCGCAAGCGCGCCACCCCCGGCCAGCTGCTCCAGGACTACCTGCTCAAGATCCGCGGCGGCGACATCGGCTCGCTGCCGGCCATCCTCGGCCTGGTGACCCTCGTCGTGCTGTTCTCGGCGATGCGGCCCGACAGCTTCGTGACCTCCGGCAACTTCGCCAACCTCATCAACCAGTCCGCAGGCCCCGTCATCCTCGCGATGGGCCTGGTGTTCGTCCTGCTGCTCGGCGAGATCGACCTCGCCGCCGGCTTCACCGCCGGCCTGTGCGCCGCCAACCTCGCCTGGGCCGCGACCCGCCAGGGCTGGTCCGTGCCGGTCGCCCTGCTCGTGGGCCTGGCCACCGGGGTCCTGATCGGGTTCATCATCGGCTGGATCGTGGCCAAGATCGGCATCCCGTCGTTCGTGGTCTCGCTCGCCTTCTTCCTCGGCATCCAGGGCGTGCTCCTGCGCGTGGTCGGCGAGGGCAAGACGATCCCGCTGCCCGACGGCTTCCTCATCGACATCAACAACGACACGCTCCCGGTGTGGCTGGGCTGGGTGCTCGCCATCGGCGGCCTGGCCCTCTACTCCGGGCTGCGACTGCTCGGCAACCTGCGCCGGCGGCGCCTCGGCCTGGCCGCCGAGCCGTTGGAGCTGTGGGCCCTCAAGACCGTCGGCCTGACGGTCCTCGTCGTGGCCGCCGTCCTCTGGCTCTCGCAGGAGCGTGCGGTCAACCCGGCCTTCCGCTCGCTCAAGGGCGTGCCGATGGTGGTGGTGCTCATCCTCGGCCTGCTGGTCCTGCTCACCGTGCTGCTCAACCGCACCCGCTGGGGCCGGCACGTCTACGCCGTCGGCGGCAACGCCGAGGCGGCGCGCCGGGCCGGCATCGACGTCGCGCGGATCAAGATCACCTGCTTCATGCTGTCCTCGGGCATCGCGATGTTCGCCGGCCTGATGATCGCCAGCCGCAACAACAGCGTCTCCAGCGAGACCGGTGGCAGCGAGACCCTGCTGCTCGCCGTCGGCGCGGCGGTCATCGGCGGCACCAGCCTGTTCGGCGGCAAGGGCCGGGTCTCCGACGCCATCATCGGCGGCCTCCTCATCGCCGTCATCCAGAACGGCCTGCTGCTCCTCGACCAGCCCACCAGCACGTTCAACATCGTCACCGGCCTGGTCCTCCTGCTCGCCGCCAGCGTCGACGCCCTGAGCCGCCGCCGCAGCGCCGCCAGCGGACGGGCCTAGCCCGTGGCCCGCCCCACCGGGGTGGGCCCGGACGAGCTGCGCCGGGCCAACCTGCGCACGATCCTGCAGACGGTCCACACCCGGGGCCCCACGACCCGGGCAGAGCTGACCAAGCAGCTCGGCCTCAACCGCAGCACCATCGGCGGTCTCACCGGTGAGCTCCAGGCGCTGGGTCTGGTCACCGAGGAGTCCGCAGCGGTGGCCGGCCGGTCGGGGCGTCCGTCCCACCTGGTCGTGCCGCGCGCCGACAACGTCGTGGTGGCGGTCGACCTGGGGGTCGACCGCCTCTCGGCGGCCGCCGTCGGGCTCGGCGGCCGCGTGCTCGAGCGGCGTACCCGCCTGCACCACCGCGGCGAGCACGACGTCGGTCACGTCGTCGAGTCCGTCGCGCAGATGGTCGAGGAGCTGCTGGCCGCGCTCCCCGACGCGCGCTGCGTCGGGGTCGGCGTCGCCGTCCCCGGTGCGATCCGCAACCGCGACGGCATGGTGCAGTTCGCCCCCAACCTGGGCTGGTCACGCGCGCCGTTCACCCGGCGCCTGGCCGAGCGCCTGGGTCGCCCGATCACCTCGGGCAACGACGCCAACCTCGGCGTGCTCGCCGAGCACGTGCGCGGGGCCGCGGTCGGCTACTCCCACGCCGCCTACCTCGCCGGCTCGGTCGGTGTCGGTGGCGGCTTCCTGGTCGACGGGATGCCGCTCGGCGGGTCCGCCGGGTACGCCGGGGAGGTCGGTCACCTGCAGGTCGACAGCTCCGGTCCGGAGTGCCGGTGCGGCGCCATCGGGTGCTGGGAGATGAAGGTCGGCGAGAACCAGCTGCTGCAGCTGGCCGGCCGGCTGCCCGGTGGCGGGCCGAGCGCCGTCGCGGAGGTCATCGCCGCGGCGCAGGCCGGTGAGGAGCGCGCGACCGAGGCGCTGGAGGAGGTCGCCCACTGGATCGGGGCCGGGCTGCGCGCCGTCATCAACGTCTTCAACCCCGACGTCATCGTGCTCGGTGGGGCGCTGGCCCAGGTGTGGGAGGTCGCCGCCGACACCGTCAACACCGCGGTGGCGCGCACGGCCCTGCTGGCACCGCGCGAGGGCGTGACCATCACCGCGTCGCGCCTGGGCGGTGACTCCCCGCTGGTCGGCGCCGCCGAGATGGCGTTCGCGCCGGTGCTTGACGACCCGCAGTCGATCGCCGACCAGACCGGCCTGCGCCCGCCGGTCGCCGGCAGCACTGCGCCGTAGCCCGACCCGCGGCCGGCGTACGACGTCAGCGCCGCTTGTCGCTCAGCTTGTCCATCGACGAGGACGAGTCCGAGGCCGACTTGTCGCGCTTGTCGGCCCGCTTCTCCTTGAGGGACTTCCCGGACTTCTTCGACATTCCCTGGCGAGGCGACTTGTCGCTCATGTGGGTTCCTCTGGTGGAGGGTCTGGGCGACCCCGTGGCCCGACCCTACGCCTGGCGTCCCCGGAGAGCGGCCGGTCCGGTGACTGCCCTACTCTGCTGCGCGTGCTGACGACGAGCGTCCTGGACCGGTTCAAGGACTTCTGGCAGGGCGTCATGCTGATGCCCTTCGTCAAGCTGTTCCTGCGCCTGGGCATCAGCCCCGACACCGTCACCCTGGTGGGCACGGTCGGCGTGTGTGCCGGGGCGCTGGTGTTCTTCCCGACCGGGCACCTGCTGGTCGGCGTCCTGTTCATCACCGCCTTCGTCTTCAGCGACCTCATCGACGGCAAGATGGCGCGCGAGCTCGGCCGGACCTCGAAGTTCGGTGCCTTCTGGGACTCCACGCTCGACCGGTTCGGTGACGGCGCGGTCTTCGTGGGCCTCGCCCTCTACTTCGCCGACGCCGAGGAGGGCGACAGCTACCTCTACCTCTGCGTCTCGCTCTACTGCCTGGTGATGGGGTCGGTGACCTCCTACGCCCGCGCCCGCGCCGAGTCGCTCGGCATGGACGCCCGGGGCGGCGTGGCCGAGCGGGCCGACCGGCTCGTCCTGATCCTGGTGCTCACCGGCCTCGCCGGCATCCTCGACCTGCCCGTGCTGATCCACGTCGCGCTCTGGTTGCTGGCCGTGGCCAGCACGATCACGGTCGTGGTCCGGGTCCGCAAGGTGCACCGTCAGGCGGTCGCGCTCGACGCCGCCCCCGAATCGGTCCAGGTCGACTGACGGCCTACCATCCAGGGATGGTCGAGCACTCCGAGGACACCGCAGACACCGGCACGACGCGCGTCAAGCGCGGCATGGCCGAGATGCTCAAGGGCGGCGTCATCATGGACGTGGTCACCCCCGAGCAGGCCAAGATCGCCGAGGACGCCGGCGCCGTCGCCGTGATGGCGCTCGAGCGGGTCCCGGCCGACATCCGCGCCCAGGGCGGCGTCTCCCGGATGAGCGACCCCGACATGGTCGACGGCATCATCGAGGCCGTCTCGATCCCGGTGATGGCCAAGGCCCGGATCGGCCACTTCGCCGAGGCGCAGGTGCTGCAGAGCCTCGGTGTCGACTACGTCGACGAGTCCGAGGTGCTCACCCCCGCCGACTACGCCCACCACATCGACAAGTGGGCGTTCACCGTGCCGTTCGTGTGCGGCGCCACCAACCTCGGTGAGGCCCTGCGTCGCATCACCGAGGGCGCGGCGATGATCCGCTCCAAGGGCGAGGCCGGCACCGGCGACGTCTCCAACGCGGTGACCCACATGCGCACCATCCTCGGCGAGATCCGGCGCCTCGCGGCGCTCCGCGGCGACGAGCTGTACGTCGCCGCCAAGGAGCTGCAGGCCCCCTACACGCTGGTGGCCGAGGTCGCCCGCGCCGGCAAGCTGCCCGTCGTCCTCTTCACCGCCGGCGGCATCGCCACCCCGGCCGACGCCGCGATGATGATGCAGCTCGGCGCCGACGGGGTCTTCGTCGGCTCCGGCATCTTCAAGTCCGGCAACCCGGCCCAGCGCGCCGAGGCCATCGTCAAGGCGACGACGTTCCACGACGACCCCGACATGGTCGCCAAGGTCTCCCGCGGCCTGGGCGAGGCGATGGTCGGCATCAACGTCGAGGAGATCCCGCAGCCCCACCGGCTCGCCGAGCGCGGCTGGTAGTCCTGACCCCGCCGGCCCCGCGGCGTCGCAGCCGCCAGGTCCTGGCGGCCGTCCTCGCGACCGCCGCCGTCGTCGCGGCGGTCGTCGTCGTGGTGCTCGCCGGCGCGGGGGAGGAGCCCGACCCGCGGCCCACCGACCCCACGCCGTCGCCCCGCGCCGAGGCCACCCCGCTCGACGACGTCGTCACCACGACGTCCGGTGACGTGCGCGGCGTCACCGACGGGTCGGTCCGCGGCTGGCTGGGGGTCCCGTACGCCGCCCCGCCGACCGGTCGGCTGCGCTGGCGCCCGCCGCAGCCGCCCCAGCCCTGGGACGACGTCCGGGAGGCGGACCGGCTCGGTGCCTCCTGCGTGCAGCCGGACCCGTACGAGTTCGGCGCCTCCGGGCTCTCGGTGCGCGCGGGCGCGGGGGAGGACTGCCTGTTCCTCAACGTGCTGCGCCCCGACGGCGACGTGCGCGACCTGCCGGTCGTCGTCTGGCTGCACGGCGGCGGCTTCTTCGCCGGCAGCGGCGGGAGTGCCGCCTCCGACGGCTCGGCGCTCGTGGAGCGCGGGATCGTGCTAGTCACCGTCAACTACCGCCTCGGCCGGCTCGGGTTCTTCGCGCACCCCTCGCTGGAGCAGGACGTCGCCAACTTCGGCCTGCTCGACCAGGTCGCCGCCCTGCAGTGGGTGCGCGACAACGTCGGTGCGTTCGGCGGTGACCCCGACAACGTCACGCTGGCCGGCGGGTCGGCCGGAGGCATGTCGGTCAACGCCCTGATGGCGTCCCCGGTCGCCGACGGCCTGTTCGACAAGGCGATCGCCCAGTCCGCACCGAGCGACGTCCGATCGCTGACGCTCGACCGGGCGCGGGAGCGCGGCGCCGAGGCGTTCCCCGGCCTGTCACCGAGCGCGCTGCGGGCGGTGCCGGCCCGCGAGCTGCTCTCGTCCACCTTCAACACGCTCTCGGGCGACGCCCCGATCGTCGACAGCGTGCTGCCGGTCGCCTCGGCACGCGCGTTCGCCGAGGGCAGCGAGCGCGCGGTCCCCTACCTCGTGGGCACCACCGCCGAGGAGTTCTCCGACGACGACTACCGGGCGTTCGGGGTCGACCCCCAGGCGCTGCGCGACCGCCTGGGCGGTGCGCGGCACGACGCCCTCGTGACGGCGTACGGGGAGAGGGCCTACGCCGCCGACGTCCTCGACGACCTGGTCTTCGACCTGCCCGCGGTCGAGCGCGCCGTTGCCCACGGCCGCCGCGCCCCGACCTACCGCTACGTGCTCGGGGGCACCGACTACGCCGGGCACGGCGCCGAGGGCCCCTACGTCTTCGACACCGTCGAGGGCGGGCCCGACGGCCGGCTCTCCGACGCCGTCGCCGACTACTGGGTGGCGTTCGCCCGTGCCGGGCGCCCCGACGTCGACGGGCTGCCCGCCTGGCCGGCCACCGGCGGCGGCGGGGCGGCGTACCTCTGGCTGTCCCCGGAGGGCCCGGTGGCGCGTGCCGACGAGGCCGGTCTGCAGCGGTTGCGGGCCCTGGGCCGCGCCGTCCGTTGAGCTGGGTCCGGTCCCTTGCGGTGACCTTGAGGTAGTGCGTGGGCTGGCTTGTGGGGTGCTTGACCTGGGTGGGGCTGAATAGGGGTCATCAGCAAGTCGTCACCGTCTGGATCTGGTTCGGGCGGTTCCACCCCACATCGAAGGATCGTCATGAACAAGACCACGAAGGGCGCCCTGGGCGCCTCTGCTGCTGCCGTTCTCCTGATGGGCGGCGTCGGCTCGCTGGCCTACTGGAGCGACGACGCCGTCGTCAACGGCGGCAGCGTGAACTCGGGCAACCTGACCATCGACCCGCTGGTCGTGGCTCCGAACACCGAGGCGTGCGACCCGACCTGGAAGCACACCAACGGTCCCAAGGTCGGTGCTGCGGTGACCTCGATCGTTCCCGGTGACGTGATCACCAAGTCGTGCACGTTCGTGGTCGGTGCCAAGGGTGACAACCTCTCGGCCACCCCGACCGTGCCGGCGACGGTCGGTTTCACCGCCACCCCGAAGACCGGTGCTGCGGCGCCGACGACGACCAGTCTGCCGGTCGCGGCGACGTACTCCCTGGACGCCACCGCGCTGGGTGCGACGCAGAAGATCACCGAGGCCGACGGTGGGAAGACCCTGACCGCGAAGATCCAGGTCAGCTTCCCCTTCGACTCCGCCGCGGCGAAGAACCTCAACGACACCCAGAACGTGCTGTTCAAGCTCAACGACCTCACCGTCAAGCTCGTCCAGGACAACAAGGGTCTCTGACCCCCTGGACCGGGTGATGCCGGTCCCCATGTCGATCCGAGCTGGTCCCCGGCCCACCGCGCCCGTCCGTCACCGATGTCCTCGGTGCCGGGCCCGGCACGGTGGGCCGTCGGCATCTCGGCGCCACCGGGGACGCGCACCTCGCCGGGTCTCGTCACGGACGGTGGTCACCGACGGTGGTCGAGCCGCGGGGACGAAGTCTCTGCGAGTCGATACCGCCGCAGGGTGCCTTGCCTCGCCGGGTCTCGACTCGGGCTCGCTGGCGCTCGCCCAGCTCGACCAGCGTGCGTCGCCGTACGACGGGCGGTCACCGACGGTGGTCGAGCCGCGGGGACGAAGTCTCTGCGAGTCGAGACCCCCGCAGGTGCCTTGCCTCGCCGGGTCTCGACTCGGGCTCGCTGGCGCTCGCCCGGCTCGACCGGCGTGCGTCGTCGTACGACGGGCGGTCACCGACGGTGGTCGCGGAGACGTCCGCCTCACCGGGCTCGTCACGGACGGTGGTCACCGACGGTGGTCGAGCCGCGGGGACGAAGTCTCTGCGAGTCGAGACCCCCGCAGGGTGCCTTGCCTCAACGGGTCTCGACTCGGGCTCGCTGGCGCTCGCCCGGCTCGACCAGCGTGCGTCGTCGTACGACGGGCGGTCTCCGACGGTGGTCGAGCCGCGGGGACGAAGTCTCTGCGAGTCGAGACCCCCGCAGGGTGCCTTGCCTCGCCGGGTCTCGACTCGGGCTCGCTGGCGCTCGCCCGGCTCGACCAGCGTCGCTGACGGTGGTTGAGGAGGGTGCGCTGGCAACCGTCTCGAAACCACCGTGAACCTGCGCACCTCGCCGACTCGTCTCGGACGGTGGTCACCGACGGTGGTCGAGCCGCGGGGACGAAGTCTCTGCGAGTCGAGACCCCCGCAGGGTGCCTTGCGTCGCCGGGTCTCGACTCGGGCTCGCTGGCGCTCGCCCGGCTCGACCAGCGTGTGTCGTCGTACGACGGGCGGTCACCGACGGTGGTCGCGGAGACGTCCGCCTCGCCGGGTCTCGTCACGGACGGTGGTCGAGCCGCGGGGACGAAGTCTCTGCGAGTCGAGACCCCCGCAGGTGCCTTGCCTCGCCGGGTCTCGACCCGGGCTCGCTGGCGCTCGCCCGGCTCGACCAGCGTCGCTGACGGTGGTTGAGGAGGTTGCGCTGGCAACCGTCTCGAAACCACCGTGAACCTGCGCACCTCGCTGGCGCTCGCCCGGCTCGACCAGCGTCGCCGACGGTGGTCGAGGAGGCCGGCCACGGCCGTCTGGAGACCCTTGAGGTGACCTTGAGGTAGTGCGTGGGCTGGCTTGTGGGGTGCTTGACCTGGGTGGGGCTGAATAGGGGTCATCAGCAAGTCGTCACCGTCTGGATCTGGTTCGGGCGGTTCCACCCCACATCGAAGGATCGTCATGAACAAGACCACGAAGGGCGCCCTGGGCGCCTCTGCTGCTGCCGTTCTCCTGATGGGCGGCGTCGGCTCGCTGGCCTACTGGAGCGACGACGCCGTCGTCAACGGCGGCAGCGTGAACTCGGGCAACCTGACCATCGACCCGCTGGTCGTGGCTCCGAACACCGAGGCGTGCGACCCGACCTGGAAGCACACCAACGGTCCCAAGGTCGGTGCTGCGGTGACCTCGATCGTTCCCGGTGACGTGATCACCAAGTCGTGCACGTTCGTGGTCGGTGCCAAGGGTGACAACCTCTCGGCCACCCCGACCGTGCCGGCGACGGTCGGTTTCACCGCCACCCCGAAGACCGGTGCTGCGGCGCCGACGACGACCAGTCTGCCGGTCGCGGCGACGTACTCCCTGGACGCCACCGCGCTGGGTGCGACGCAGAAGATCACCGAGGCCGACGGTGGGAAGACCCTGACCGCGAAGATCCAGGTCAGCTTCCCCTTCGACTCCGCCGCGGCGAAGAACCTCAACGACACCCAGAACGTGCTGTTCAAGCTCAACGACCTCACCGTCAAGCTCGTCCAGGACAACAAGGGTCTCTGACC